>JBBSPE010000009.1:0-54893 GCA_038259155.1 Gemmatimonadales bacterium | reverse complement strand
GCTGATCGCGTCCGTACCATACAGCGCCGCCCCCTGCGGTCCGCGCAATACTTCCAACCGTTCAATCGACTCGGCGGGCACATGCGCGATCACGAGGGGGTTCGCAACTTCCACGCCGTCCACATAGACCTTGGGGTAGCTGACACCGAATGAACTCGCACCACGAATGCTGGCGTATCGCGCCGTGAGCGCGGTGGGCGACTGCTGCCACAGCCAGAGCCCCGGCACCAGACCATTCAGTGAACCACTCAGTGAGCCGAGGTCGAGCTCGTCGAGCGTGGAGCCGTCCACCACGCCGACAGACACGGAGAGCGGTCGCTGGGCGCCGCCGTTGGCGGTGCCGGTGACCACCACGCGTTCGAGCGGCGCGGCTCGTCGCTGCGCCCGAAACGTGGGCACCGGCGCCGCGGCGGTGGCTGCGCCGTCATCGAGCGCGAGCACCACCAACTCCCCGCCCACCGCACGCGGTGCAATGGTCGCGTCATCCACCAGCGCCAGCAGCGCGTCGCCGAGCACCACGGCATCGAGCTCCAGGCAGACGCGGCGTTCCAAAGGCAGCAGCGCATCGGAATAGGTGAGCCGAACATGCGCTGCGGCGGCCACGCGATCGAGCGCGTCACGCAGCGAGACTTCGCCGCCTCGCACGGACACCACACGGTCGAGGGGTGCGGTCCACCCGGCTTGTCGTGCGATCGCGGCTGGCGTGCATGCAATCGCGCGCAGCTCGAGCGTGTCCGCGCGCAGCACGGCAAGCGGGAACGCCAGCGCGGCCAGCAACCAAAACGCCGGCAGGCAACTGCAGGAGCGCACGGGTCCGCGCCCGCACAGCGCGTGCCGCACGTGCCGCAACACTAGCGTGCCGTGTCGGCGGTACGCACGCGCGCAGTATCCCCGCGCATTTCGAGGCGTGCACCAAGCGACAGGGCGATGACGTCGAGCACGGTAGCGCGCGATTCCCGATCGAATGTGGCGGTTACGCGCCGCGTTCGGAGCGTGGAGTCTGTGTCGAGCACCACGCCGTACCAGCGCTGCAACACCGCGGCCACCTCGTCGACCGGTGCGTCGCGAAAGGCCAACGTGCCGCGCGTCCACGCCACGGCATCCGACACGGTGACGGTGTCGCGCACCGGGATCCGGCTGGTGTCCGGCAGGAACGCCGCGTCGCCTGCGGTGAGTTCGATCGCGTTGTCGGGCGTCGCACTGTCGGATAATTGTACGCGCCCGCTCGTCACGGCCACCGTGATGCCCCGCGCGTCGCCCGAGCGGACGGCGAACGCCGTGCCAAGATCGACAATGACGGCCTGCTCGGCACGCACCGTGAACGCACGGGCGTCATCGCGGGCCACGTCAAAGTAGCCGTCGCCCTCCAGCACGACCTCGCGTGAACCGTCGCCGAAGTCGGCGCCGTGGCTGATGGAGCTGCCGGCGCCGAGCACCACCAGTGTGCCATCGCGCAAGGTGAGCGAGTCCACGAAGCCGCCGCTGGCCGCGGCATACGACAACGCGTTGCGTGATGCGGTGCCCATCGTGCGCCAGGTGAACAGCCCAACGGCCATGAAAAGGATCGCGGCGGCGCCGATCGCCAAGCCTCGCCGCGATGGACGCGCGATTGCCGTGTCGTCTTCCGTGTCGCGAGTGCGGGAACGGCGCAGAGCACGCGCCGCGTCCAGCGACACGATGTCGGGTGCAGGCGCCGCAACATCGGTTCGGCGGGCCAGCACGGCCGCGAGCGCAGCCTCCGTGTCAACGGGAGCGCGAAGTGCGTCGCCAAGTTGTGCCGCGGCACCGCTCACCGCGTGCAGGGTCGCCGCGTCCTCTGGATGTTCGCGCAGCCACTCGACCATGTGCCTGGCCTCCTCCGGCGCGCTCTCGCCGGCCAGAAATCGCCCGATGGCTTCCCAGTCGGGTGCGGCAGACGATGATGGCGGAGGCGTGGGTTCGTGCGGCATATACCCGGACAACACATGAGGTGCCCGGTACCCTACCCCGGGGTCGATTGCCCCGGATTGCGGTCACCGGGGTGAACGTGTGGTACGCGGAGATGTTAATGCCAATGGCGAGCGCTGGCGACCTCCATTGGCTATGATTGCCAATCAGCCGGTGCTCCTTCCCCTGCAATGACTGAAGAACGCGCACTCCTCCATCGCCTGGTTCGAGACGACGAGTCGGCGTATGCCGAGGTGTTCCGCACCTGGTACGCGCCGCTGGTGCGTTTCGCCGACGCCATGCTGCGTCAGCGCGATGAGGCAGAAGAGGTGGCGCAGGAAGTGATGCTCGAATTGTGGAATCGACGTGCGCAGCTCGATCCCGACCTACCCGTGCAGAGCTGGCTGTTTCGTGCGGTGCGCAACCGTGCGCTCAACGTGGTGCGTCACCGCAAGGTGCTTGCTGCGGCTGAGCCGCTCGTCACGGCGCTGGCAACGGCACCAGCGCCGACTGACGAGGGCGTGACCGAGCGCGAACTCGCGGCTGCGCTCCACGAGGCGCTCAGCACATTGCCGCCGCGATGTCGCGAAGTATTTCACCTGAGCCGGGCGGAGGGACTGCGCAACGCACAGATCGCCGAGCGTCTCGGCATCAGTGTGAAAGGCGTGGAGGCGCAGATGGCGCGCGCGTTGCGTGCGTTGCGTGAACAGATGCGTCCGTGGATCGCGCCCGGCGGAGAACTGTAGAAGCGGGCAGCGTCTCCACGTGCAATGTGAAGCTGCCGGTGGTCCAGTGTCGTCATTCGTGACCCAGACGTAGGGTACTGCGTACCTGCCGTGTTCTCTCCCCGAACACGCTGTACAGCGCGAACGGGAGGGCCTGTTCGCGCGACGGCATCACTCGGAGATTCAACATGGCTTCCACCCTGCTGCACACCGCACGACGCACGCTCTTCGCCGCGAGCGCGCTGACCCTGCTCGGGCTCGCCGCCTGCGGCGATGGCGTCACCAGCACACAGAGTGCCGCCACCGAGACCCTGTTGGCCGACGCGATGCAGAGCACGCCCGTCGGCTTCTCGGCGACGGAGAGCTCTTTCGCTGCGGCCGAGAACGATTCCTGGCGTCCAATGCGGCGTCGGCATGCCGGACGCGGCGGTCCGTTTGGTTCAGCCTTCGGTAGCGGATTCATGGGCGGCGGACTTGGTCCGGACTTCGCGGACGGGGCGGGCTTTCGTGCCGGCAATGCGCGCGGCCCCTTTGGCGGCATGATGCCGGAGCGCGACTGCACGTTCGACGCGAGCAATGGCAAGCTCGTGTGCACGCCCGGCAACCTGCCGGACGGCCTCACCGTGGAGCGGTGGGTGATCTACACCGATCTCGACGGCAACACGCAGCGTGCACCGGACTCCACTACGTTTTCGCGACAGTCGCACGCCGACGTTTCGGGAACCGTGGCGCTCCGCGACAGTGCCACTCGCACAGTGCGCCACGTGAGTGATCGCCTCATCACGGGTCTGCAGAAGGGCAGCACGCAGCGCACCATTGACGGCACGTCCAACGGCATGGAAACGGTGAACGGCACGGTCGCCGCCGGCGCGTTCACCGCCGAGCGACTTGTGTCCGACACCACACGCGGCGTCATCGTGCCCGTGCTCGAGACCGGCCGCAGCTACCCGATTGCCGGCACGGTGATTCGCACCATGCAGGTGAGCGTTGCGGTCGCCGATGGTGAGACGGAAACGAACAGCTGGAAGGAAGTCCTCAGGTATGACGGCTCGGATACCGCCACCCTCGTGATCACGCGAAACGGCGAGACGAAGACGTGTTCGGTGCCTCTTCCGGTTGGCCGCCCGGTGTGTCAGTAGCACTCGCGCGGTTCGCGTGAATGGGCGCCCTCTCGCCGCGCGCCCGGAGAATGCCTCGCCCCGTGTCGCCAGTCCCGGTGAGACGGGGCGGGGCTTTGCTGCGTACTCTGTGGCATGACAACCCATTCCATGACCCTCGCCTTCGCGGCGGCGCTACTCGGCGCGCCGCTGTACTCCAGTCTGGCGCACGCCCAGCGCGGCGGCGCACCAGGCGCCGAGTCCATGCTGCCCGACTGTCCCGTCTCGCTTACGCTGCCAAGTGAGTGGACGCGAGTCCCGCTGCTGAGCGCGCGCGTCGATGCGGAGCGCAACATGCGCTTCACGTACGGTGCGGGACGCGATGACGTGATCACTTTGAGCGCGTCGGTGAAGGACGCCAGTATGCTCCGCATGGAAACGAACGCCATCAAGGCATCGGCGCTGATGATTGACGAGCCAGCGCTGACGATCGCCGGCCATTCGGTCCCCGCCATGCGCTCGAAGTCGGGTGATGCGCAGCAGGGAAAGGGAGGCGCGGACGCGTGGCTGTTCGCCGTGCCGCTGGACGGCGAGGACCTCGTGCAGATTCGCTTCACCGCGATTGCTGGACGGGGTGTGCTGCCACCCGGTACCGACGTGCTGCGACGCGTGCTGGAGAGCATTCGTCCAGGGGCGTGCCTCGTCGAGGAGTAGGAGGCTGCTGTGCCCTTCCGCCCCTACCGATCGCGTGATCGCAGCTGGCGTTCGATCGACGCGACGCGGTCCTCGATCGCGGAGAAGCGCGCCTCGGCGCCCTGGTCATTCGCTGTCCGAACGTCGGCAGCCGAAGCGACGGGTGAATGCTGTGCCACGCGCGGCATGCCGGACACCACCGCAGCGCCACCCGCCCGCGTGGCCTGCGAAGACGGCACGGTTGCGCGCCACGCCACCAAGCGCAGCGCGACGCGTCCCATCGGGCCGGTGACGAGTCGGGTGAACAACCGTTCGGGTACCGACGCACGAAACGGAGTGCGCCCAAGGGTCGCCAAGGCGAGCCCGAACATGATCATGGCCGCGATCGACATGAGCAGGGCGTAGGCCGAGGGGCGAAAACTCTCGGGCCCGATCTGGACCCGGAGCTGGCGCGCGAGCACCAGAATACCGATGGCGGCGGCAATGCGCGCGAGGCTCCATCGCACCGCGCGCGTCCGACGCGCCCGCTCGCGCGGGAGCAACCTCAAGCGCGCCCGTTCACCAGCGCGTTCTTCCGCGAGCGCGCGAAATCCCGTCAGAATCGTTTCCGGAGGGAAGCCCGCCTCGACCACGCGACGCGCGTTGCCGAAGGTGGACGCGACGCGCCCCCAGATCAGTGCGAGGACAAAGATCCCGGGCAATGCCACGTCGAGATCAGCCAGTCCATTGTCAAGCGCACGGCGTATCAACAGATCGGTCACGATCAACAGGAACAGCGCCACCAGCCCGGTGGTCGCGATATCCCGTTCGAGCACGCGCACAGGCACGGCCACCTCCGGTCCCGCCAGCTGCGACTCCTCGAGCGCTTCCACCAGCGCCTCGGCAGATGGGAAGCGCTCGTCCGGATCCTTGCAGAGCAACCGGTCGATCGCGCTCGCCAGCGTGGGCGGGAGATCGGGCCGCATCGTGAGCAGCGGCGGAGCGTTCTCCGTGAGCTGCCGCGCGAGCACCTTCTGCGTCGTGTCGCCGCTCCCCGCGAGCTCACCGGTGAGGGCGAAGAAAGCGACCAGGCCCAAGGAGTACAGGTCGCTCCGTCCGTCCACCACGTCGCCCGTGGCCTGCTCGGGGCTCATAAACTCCGGGGTGCCCACCACCTCGCCCACGCGCGTGAGTCCCTGTCGAGCCTCCGGCGCCACCATGGCGCGTGCGATGCCGAAGTCCGTGACGAGCGCGCGTCCCGTGGCGCGATCCATCAGGATGTTGTCCGGCTTGATGTCGCGGTGCACCACGCCGCGCCCGTGCGCGTAGGCCAGCGCCCAGCCCACGTCCTGCAGCAACTTCACCGCATCGCGCACCGACAGCGGACCTGTCCGGCGTACCCGCGCCGCGAGCGACTCACCCTCCACGTAGCCCATGGTGAACGCCAGCAGCGTCTCGCTCTCCTCCACACCGTGCACCGGCACAATGTTCGGGTGCGAAAAGCTCGCCGCCGTACGGGTTTCCCGAAGGAATCGCTCCCGCAAGTCGCCCTGCGCGGCGAGCTCGGCTGGCAACACCTTGATGGCCACCAGCCGGTCCAGCGATTGGTCCCGCGCGAGGTACACGGCCCCCATGCCGCCGCGCCCGAGCTCGCGTTCGACCACGTAGCGACGGTTGAGTCCCGCGATCGTCAGTTCAGCCATTCCGGGCGTTCGTGCGTATTCTCATATAGAAGCTCCGGCAATATAGAACACCTGCACCCGTCGGTGGGTGACCGTTGAGCGACGCTCAATCGGCGCCGCTGCACGCGATTGGTTGCCGCTGGCGGCCTGCCGCCGTAACGTAGCGAGATCCTGTTCCTTCCTCGACTCCACCCCATCGCCATGCTGCTTTCTCGGCCTTTTCTCGTTCTGGCGGCCTCGGCCAGCCTGACCCTCGGCTTCGGTGCGGCCGCGCACCGTGCGGACCCCGTGACTCCGCCCAACGCCCGGCTGGCCATCGCGCCCGACTCGATGCTGCTGCGCAACTACAAGTGGCGCAGCCTCGGCCCGGATCGCGGCGGACGGTCCATCGCCGCGTCCGGCGTCAAGGGACGGCGCAACGAAGCGTACTTCGGCGCCGTCGGCGGCGGTCTCTGGAAAACCTCCGACAGCGGCGCCACCTGGGTCCCGGTTACCGACGGGCAGATCAACAGCGCGTCGGTGGGCGCCGTCGCGGTGAGCGAATCCAACCCCGACGTCGTGTTCATCGGCATGGGTGAGTCGGCCATTCGCGGCAACATCATGCCCGGTGACGGCGTGTATCGCAGCGCCGACGCCGGCAAGACGTGGTCGCACGTGGGCTTTGGCGGCGTGGACGCGATCTCCAAGATCCGCATTCACCCCACCAACCCGGACATCGTGTTCGTGGCCGCGTTTGGCCAGTACAGCGTGGACAGCCCCGAGCGTGGCGTGTTCAAGAGCACCGACGCCGGCAAGACGTGGCGCAAGGTGCTCTTTCGCAACAACAAAACGGGCGCGGTGGACATCGCGATCGACCGCAACAACCCGAATGTGATGTACGCCGCCATGTGGGAGGCCTTCCGCAAGGAGTACCAGATGTCGAGCGGCGGACCGGGCAGCGGACTGTTCAAGAGCACCGATGGTGGCGAGACGTGGAAGGAGATCACGCGCAACAAGGGGCTGCCGGCCAAGGGGCTCGTGGGGCGCATTGGTGTGGCGGTCACCGCCGCCGATCCCAACCGCGTGTACGCGCTCATCGAGAACGATGACGGCGGCTTGTTCCGCAGCAATGATGCCGGCGCCACCTGGGAACTCGTGAACAGTGATCGTTCCATTCGCCAGCGCGCGTTCTACTACACGCATCTCTTCGCGGACCACAAGGACGCGGACGTGGTGTACGTGCAGAACACCTCGTTCTTCCGGTCCACCGATGGCGGCAAGACCATCCGCTCCATCGGCAACGGCTCGCACGGCGACTGGCACGACGCGTGGATCGACCCCGACGACCCCAAGCACATTGTGGCGGCGAACGACGGCGGCGGAACGGTGAGCATGAACACCGGCGGCTCCTACAGCGACCAGGATTTCTCCACCGCGCAGTGGTACCACGTGGTCACCACCAAGCACCAGCCGTTTCACGTGTGTGGTTCACAGCAGGACAACTCCACGTTGTGTGTGCCGAGTGACTGGAATCTCGCTGCGTTCAATGCGGCGCAGCGTGGTGGTGCACGAGGCGGGAACGCTGGCGGGAACGGCGCGGCCGCGCGACCGGTGGACATCACCGCCGGTGCCGTGGACGTGTCCTATCGCGTGGGCGGCGGTGAGCCGGGCTACATCGCGCCCGATCCGCTCGACGTGGACGTGTTCTACTCCGGCACGAACAACGGCCGCTACGTGGACAAGTACAATCGGCGCACCGGCATGTCGCGCGAAGTGAACCCGTATCCCTGGTTCTATTCGGGTGAGCCGTCCAGCGCGATCAAGGAACGCTGGCAGTGGACGTTCCCGATTCTCTTTTCGCCGGCCAACCCGAAAATGCTGTTCGTCTCGTCGCAGCGCCTGTGGCGCACGATGGACGGCGGCCTCACGTGGGCGGTGTTGAGCCCCGACCTCACGCGGCATGATCCGGCCACCATGGGTCCCTCTGGCGGCCCCATTACGGGAGACATGAACGGCCCCGAAGTGTACGCCACGATCTTCGCGGTCGGCCCGGGCAAGAAGAACACGGATATCATCTGGACGGGCTCCGACGACGGCCTCGTGCACGTCACCCGCGACGCCGGCAAGACGTGGACGAATGTCACGCCCAAGGAGATGCCGGACTTCGGCCGCGTGAGCCAGATCGACGCGTCGGCGTTCAATGACGGCACCGCGTATCTGTCCGTCCGCCGTCCGCTGCTCAACGATCGCGCTCCGTACATTTTCCGCACCAGCGACTTCGGCGCCACCTGGACCAAGATCACGAACGGCATCGCGGCCGACGCCTACGTGCACACCGTGCGTGAAGATCCCACGCGCCAGGGCCTGCTCTATGCCGGCACGCAGCGCGGTGTGGTCATCTCGTACGACGACGGCGCCAACTGGAGCAACCTGTCGCTCAATATGCCGTCCACGCCCGTGGCCGACCTCGTGGTCGAAGCGAACGAGCTCGTGATCGGCACGCACGGTCGCGGTTTCTGGATTCTCGACAACATTGCGCCGCTTCGTCAGTGGACGCCGAACATGGTGGCCAGCAGCACACACCTGTTCTCGTCCCCGCCGGCGCTGCGCTCAACGGACGGCGCGTCCATCAGCTACACGCTCGCCAAGCCGGCCACCATGGCCACGCTCACCGTGCTCGACTCAGCGGGCGGCGTCATGCGGTCGTTCACGATTGACACCACCACGCCGGACACCACGGCGTCCGCGCCCGAGAACTCCCGCCGTGGCGGACGCCCCAGCTGGCTGCCGAACACCGCCGGGCTCAATCGCTTCACGTGGGACCTGCGCACCGAGCCGATTGTCGGTTTCCCCGGCATGATCCTCTGGGGCGCCGGGCTGAATGGGCCCGCGGTACCACCGGGCCGCTACACGCTGCGCCTGAATGTGGACGGGCAGGTGATGAACGCGCCGCTCGTGGTGCAGCGCAATCCGCTCATTGACGACGTGTCCGACGCCGATCTTCACAAGCAGTATCAGTTCGGCCGTCAGGTGCGCGACAAGGCCACCGAAGCCAACCAGGCGGTCATCGCGATTCGCCGAGTGAAAGCACAGGTGGACAACCGCCTTACGCTCTCCAAGGACGGTGGGCTCAAGAAGGCGGCCGACCAGCTCGACACCAAGATCTCCGATGTCGAGCAGAACATCTATCAGGTGAAAAACCAGAGCGGACAGGATCCGCTCAACTACCCCATTCGCGTGAACAACCGCCTCGCCAATCTGCTGTCCATGGCCGAGCGTGGTGACGGACCGCCGGGTACGTACATGCCGGAAATCCTCGGCATCCTCTCCGAGGAGCTGAAGGGCTACACCAGCACGCTGGACGAGATCATGAAGACCGATCTCACGCGCGTGAACGCCATTCTCGTGAAGCTCGGACTCGCGCCCATTGACGCCTCGTGCGACAAGCCGGAAGGCTGCAAGGGGATTGCCTGAGCCGCGAGTCGCGCACTGAACGGGAGCGCATGATCGCGGGAGATTTCTACAACTCCCGCGATCCGGAACTGCTGGATATTGCGGTGCGCGCGCGCGACCTGCTCGCGCGCTTCAACGCGAGCCGCTCCACTGACGGCGAACAGCGCCACGCACTCCTGCGTGCGCTGTTCGCCTCGGTGCACGAGAGCGCGTGGATCGAGCCGCCGTTCTTTTGCGACTACGGCGCACAGGTGTCCGTGGGCGCGCACACGTTCGTGAACGTGAATTGCGTGTTCCTGGACAGCGCCGCCATCCACATCGGTGAGCATGTGCTCATCGGGCCGGCGGTGCAGCTCATCACCGTTTCTCATCCACCGGCCGCGCGTGATCGCCTGCGGCCGGTCAGCGAGGTGCGCGACGGGGCCTCACCGCACCGCACGCAGGCGCGCCCCATCACGATCGGCGACAACGCATGGATTGACGCGGGCGCGATCATCATGCCGGGCGTCACCATCGGCGAGAACAGCACCATTGGGGCCGGCAGTGTCGTCACGCGCGATGTGCCGCCCGACGTGCTCGCGCTGGGGTCGCCCAGCCGCGTGGTGCGCACGCTCTAGTCGCGACCACGCCGTCAGGCCAGCTTCACCAACTGCTTGCCCAGATTCGCGCCACTGAACAATCCAAGAAAGGCCTCCGGCGCCGCCTCGAGCCCCTGCGCAATCGACTCGCTGTACTTGAGCGTGCCACCGGCGACCAACGGCACGAGCTCCCGCAACGCCTCTCCCCAGCGCGCCATGCGCTCTGTCACGATGAAGCCCTCAATGCTGAGTCGTGACGTGAGCAGCAACCCCGGATAGGCCATCGGCTGCGGGTCGCCGTTGTAGCCGGCAATCATGCCGCACAACGCGATGCGGCCGTGCGCATTCATGCGCAACATCACGGCGTCCAGAATGCGTCCGCCCACGTTCTCGAAGTTGCCGTCGATGCCGTCCGGACACGCGGCGGCGAGTGCCTCCGCGAGCGCGGGCAGGTCGGTGTGCGCCTTGTAGTCCACGCAGGCGTCAAAACCGAGCGTGTCCACCACGTAGGCGCACTTGTCCGGTCCACCCGCGATGCCCACGGCACGACACCCACGCTGCCTGGCCAGCTGCCCCACCACGCTGCCCACCGCGCCGCTCGCGGAACTCACCAGCACCGTCTCGCCGGGCTTGGGCGCAATGATGTCCTGCAGCCCCACCCACGCGGTGACGCCGGGCATGCCCAACGGGCCGAGATACGCGGACAGCGGGACACGCGTGGTGTCCACCACCTGCAGCGGCTCCCGCTTGTCGGGGTTCACGACCGAGTACTCCTGCCAGCCGCCCATGCCCACCACAAGGTCACCCTCGGCGAATCCGTTCGCGCGCGATGCGACGACCTCGCCCGCCGTACCACCGATCATCACCGCATCCAGCGGTTGCGGTTCGGCATAGCTCTTCCGTGCGCTCATCCGCCCGCGCATGTACGGGTCCAGACTGAGGTAGTGGTGCCGCACAAGTACCTGCCCGTCGGCGAGTTCCGGAACCGGCGCGGATTGAAGACGGAAATTGTCCGCCGACGGCTCGCCCTTGGGGCGGGACGCCAACACGAACTGCTGGTTGAGAAGCGGCATGGTAGGTGTGCTGACGTGTGGTGCGGCGAGGACCACCGCGGATACATGCGAGCAGGCGGCGTGCGATCAGGCGGTAGGAGACCACGAGGCTCCAAGCCGAACAATACCTCAGTGCTATCGGTGCCGAGGGGGGCACGTTACCGTCTGCGCGATGAAAATCCGAATGCCCCACCCGCTCATCCTGCTGCTCTGTGGCGTGGCTGTTGCCGCCGCGATCACATGGATCCTCCCGGCCGGTGCCTACGATCGCGTCCTCGATCCGGAAGGCGGACGCCGCCTCGTCGTGAGTGGCAGCGATCACGCGGTCGACTCCGCGCCGGTTGGGCCGTGGGCAGCGCTCATGACGGTGCCGCGGGGCATTCTGGTCGGCGGCGACGTGGTGCTGCTGATCCTGCTCGTGGGTGGCGCATTCGCCCCGCTGGATCAGACCGGAGCACTCGCCCGACTCGTCGCCGCGGTCGCGACCACCGCACCGCGTCCCAAAACCACGGTGGTGTTGGTCAGCCTGTTTTTTGCCACGCTCGGCGCCCTCGAGAACTTGCACGAGGAAGTCATCGCGCTCATGCCCGTGCTGGTACTGCTGTCGTCGGGGCTCGGCTCTGGCGGTCGCCGTCTGGATCGCCTGGACGTTGGCGAACACGGGCCGAGACGATGTACGACCCGAGATCGAGCACGTCGAAACTGAGAACGCCACCCGGAGCGACGGGTTCTTGTTGGCCCTGTTGCTCGTTCCCGTGTTCATCTATGTGTGGGGCGTTCTGCGTCTCGACTGGGGATTCAACGAGATGTCCGCGCTCTTCCTGGTTGCCGGGTCGCACGCTCGATCAGTCTGGTGCTCACGGAAGGGCGGGTGCTCGACACCATGGTGGCGGGCCTTGTGGCTCCACTTTCGCAGCTGCCCTCCGGCGTCGCCGTAGCGGTCATGGTGCCCATCCACGCCCTGATCCACGTGCCCGTGGTGTCCAACTCGGGGCACGCGGTGCTCATGATGCCGATCATGGCACCCACCGCTGACCTGTTGGGGATCAGCCGCGACTCGGCCGTGATGGCGTATCAGACGGGAGGACCACTCATGGACGTGCTCACGCCCACCAACGGCGCCTTGCTGGCCATGCTGCTCAAGGCCAAGGTCCCCTTTGGCCGCTGGCTGCGCTTTGCGTTGCCCGGCATGCTGCTGGTGTCCCTGGTGGGCTTTCTCGGGATCGCACTGATGCGGTAGGCCGAACACAAATTCCGGGCGTCCGGCGGGCCGATTGTGCGTGACCGCCGGCTGAGTCTGGCCCCCGGGGCCCACGAACTGCTTGACAGGCCCGCGAAGTGGTCGCATACTTTGTTCGCCTACCAAACAAAGCCCGTCTGCTGCCGCCTGTCTCCGGGTGCGCCTTCGGCTCGGGATCTCCGCACCCTCCTCGGAGCGAACAGATGTCCGCGCGACTCTTCCTCTCCCGCTACGCGTCTTTCGCTGCGGCCGCCCTGCTCCTCGTGGCCTGCAGCCGCGACATCACGTCGCTCGATTTGGCGCCGTTCCCGAACGACGCGGGCGTGCTGGTGGACGGCTTCCCGGCCGACGTGCGGTACGAGCCCTTCGCGGGCGCCTCGCTCGAGGCCATCAGCGTTGATGCCAGCATCAAGTATCGTGGCAACGCCTCCATTCGCATCTCGGTGCCGGGCCCGGGCTCCTACGCTGGCGGTGCGTTCGTCAGCAATGTGCCTCGCGACCTGCGGCAATACGACGCGCTCACCTTCTGGGCCCGCGCCAGCATTTCCGGCGCCACGCTCAACACCGCAGGCCTCGGAAACGACAACACCGGCACCTCTCGCTTCATGGCGGAACGCTCAGCGATTCCGCTGTCCACCACGTGGCAGAAGGTTGTGATCCCGATTCCGTTGGCCGCCAAGCTCTCGCAGGAAGCCGGCATGTTCTACTTCGCCGAGGGACCGGAGCGGGAGTCGGGCTACGACATCTGGATTGACGAGGTGCAGTTCGAGACGCTGGGCACGCTGCGCAATCCGCGCCCCGTGATCACCGCAGGCACGGTGGATGGCGAAGTCGGCTCCAGCGTAAGTGTTGGTGGCACGTCAGTGACGTTTGATGTGGACGGACAGGACGTGACCGTGGCAGCGTCGCCGGGCTATTTCACCTTCAGTTCGTCCAATCCGGCGGTGGCCACCATTGGCGACGAGGGGGCCGTCACCGTGGTGGGCGCTGGAACGGCCGCCATCACCGCCGCGCTCGGCGAAACGCCGGCGGCGGGTACGGTCACACTGGTTGCGACGGGCCCTCCGACCGAGGCCGCACCGGCCCCGACGCGCGATGCGGCCGACGTCATCTCGCTCTTCAGCAACAGTTACACCAATCGGACGGTGGACCGGTGGTCGGCTGACTTCGACAACTCCGATGTCGAAGACGTACAGATTGCCGGCAACGACGTGAAGAAGTACACGAAGATGGGCTTTGTGGGCATCGAGTTCATCTCGCAACAGGTGAACGCGTCGGAGATGACCCACCTGCACGTGGACATCTACACCAACAACCCGTCGCGCTTCCTCATGCGGCTGGTGGACTTCGGTGCCAACGGTGCATTTGGTGGCAACGACGACGCCAACGGTCAGGTGATCCTGAATGCCACAACGTCACCGGCCGTGAGCGGTGGAGCGTGGGCCAGTCTCGATATTCCGCTCGCCGCGTTCGGCGGGTTGAGCGCGCGGGCGCATCTGGCGCAGATCATTCTCGAGAACGCGAGCCCCACGCTGTACGTCGACAATCTCTACTTCTCCCAGCAGGCGGCCCCGCCGCCGCCGCCCACGCCAACGGCGCCGACCACAGCGGCGCCTGCGCCCACGCGGCCCGCCGGCAACGTGATCTCGCTGTTCAGTGATGCCTACACCAACGTGCCGGTGAACACGTGGCGCACGGATTGGAGCAACGGCCAGATCGATGAGACGGTCACCGCAGGCGGCAACGCGGTGAAGAAGTATTCGGCGGTGGACTTCGTGGGCATTGAGTTTACGGGCAGCAACTCGATCGACGCCACGGGCATGACCAACTTCAGCATGGACCTCTGGACGCCCACGCCCACTGCGGCCCCGGCCAGCTTCCGCATCGTGATCGTGGATGCCGGCGCGGACAACGTCGTCGGCGTTGGCGGCGACGACAAGGAGCACGTACTCGATCTCACGGCCACCACCACGCCCGCCATCGGCACCGGGAGCTGGGTGCATCTGGACAT
The DNA here is from genome assembly GCA_038259155.1 of Gemmatimonadales bacterium. Classification (GTDB taxonomy): domain Bacteria; phylum Gemmatimonadota; class Gemmatimonadetes; order Gemmatimonadales; family Gemmatimonadaceae; genus JAABRT01. The sequence continues at coordinate 40,478 of JBBSPE010000009.1, read as the reverse complement.
CCCCCTCGCCTCGTTGACGGACCTCACCACCCGGGCACACCTGTCGCAGATCGTGCTGGCCGGTACGCTCGGCACGTTCTTCATCGACAACGTCCACTTCTACAACGACGCGCCGCCACCGACCGCTCCCGTCATCGCGGCGCCCACGCCGGCCTATGCGGCCGGCGATGTGATCTCGCTCTTCAGCGACGCCTACACGAACGTCCCCGTCAACACCTGGCGCACCGATTGGAGCAACGGCCAGATTGACGAGACGCTCACGGCCGGCGGCAACGCGATCAAGAAGTACTTCAGCGTGGACTTTGTTGGTGTCGAGTTCACCGGCGCCAACGCGATCAACGCCACCGGCATGACGCACTTCAGCATGGATCTGTGGACGCCCACGGCCACCGCACTGCCTGCCTCGTGGCGCGTGGTGATCGTGGATGCCGGCGCCGACGGTGTTGTGGGCACCGGTGCCGATGACAAGGAACACGTCACCGACCTCACGGCCACCACGACGCCGGCGCTCGGAACGGGTCAGTGGGTGCACATCGAGCTGCCCTTCTCGCAGCTCACCAATCTGACCACGCGGGCACACCTCTCGCAGCTGGTGTTCGCCGGCACACTCGGCACGTTCTTCATCGACAACGTCCTGCTGCACCAGTGATATTCACGGTCACCACCCGTGAAGCATCCTTTCGGGCAGCCGTGACGAGCGCGTGCAACGCCCCCGCCCGAGGCAGTGGCACGCGTTCGTCCGGATGGAGAACGCATGACTGACAGCATTCGGCAGACAATCAGCGCAGAGCGAGTCGATTTCTCGCGCGGTACCTCGGCGCGTCCCTCCGCACTGGCGGATGACGTGCTTCGCCTGCTGTGGACGGAACGGACCATGTCGCGGGCCGAAATCGCGCGGCACGCCGATCTCTCCCGCTCGACGGTCTCTGAACTGGTGGGAATGCTGCTGTCCACCGGACTCATTGCCGAGGCCGGAATTGGTGAGTCGAAAGGGGGACGGCGTCCGATCGTGCTCGAGTTCCAGGACACGGCCAACGTGATTCTGGGCGTGGACATGGGCGCCACACACGTCACGGTGGTGCTCTCGGACCTGCGCGGTCAGGTGCTGGTCTCTGAGTACCGGGAGTTCGACGTGCGCACCGATCCGGAGGGCACGCGGGCGCTGATTGACGAACTCGCCACCACCTGCGTGGCACGATGGAGTGCTCGGCCCGACCAGCTCCTGGGAAGCGGCATCGCGGTGCCGAGCCCGGTGGATCCGCGCCATCCGGAGCGCCTGTCGCCGCTCGTCCTGCCCGACTGGGGAGGGCGCAATGGCTTCGACGCGCTCGGCAAACGCTTTGGCGTGCCGGTGTACATCGACAATGACGCAAATCTCGGCGCCTTGGCGGAGCAGTGGTGGGGTGCCGGCCGCGGCTTCCGTGACTTTGCGTACATCAAGGTTGCCACGGGTGTGGGTAGCGGTCACGTGGTGGACGGCAAGATCCAGCGTGGCGCAACTGGCGTGGCGGGCGAGATCGGCCATGTCGCGATTGACCCGCGCGGTGGCCCGTGCGGCTGCGGGAATCGCGGCTGCCTCGTCACCTTCGTGGGCGCCGGCGCGCTCGTGCAACGGGCGCTGACGCTGCTGCCGGAGTTTCCCGACACCAGCATCCGCGCTGACGGCCTCACCATCGAGCAGATCGAGGCGGCCGCGCTGCGCGATGATCCGCTCGCGGTGCAGGTGGTTGCCGAGGCCGCCGAGTACCTCGGCATCGCCATCGCCAGCCTGCTCAACCTCACGAATCCTGCCGCGGTCATCATTGGCGGCGGCCTCACGCGCGTCGGACATCGGTTGCTGGGTCCGCTCCGGGAGGTGGTGTTGCGCCGCGCGTTCGTGAGCGCCGTCGCGGCGTCGGAAATCCGCCATAGTGAACTGGGTCCCCTCGGCGTGGCTGTTGGCGCCGCCACGCTCGTGCTCGAGGCCGCGCTCCGCGATCCCGGGCTCTTTCCGTCCATCGGCGCTCGCTGAGCGTCGCCGAGCATTCTGTCATGACGCTTCGATATTTTCTGCTCGCGCTCACGGCGTGCGCGTGCCTCGGTTGTTCAGATCCCGAAGCGCCGTTGGTTCTCGCCTTCGAGGATGAGTTCGAGGGAGCGGCAGGCACGCGACCCTCAGCCGCGAACTGGGGCTATGACATCGGTACGGATTGGGGCAACGCGCAACTCGAATACGACACCGATCGCACGAGCAATGTCTCACTCGACGGGAACGGGCATCTTGCCATCGTCGCGCGACAGGAATCGTACGAAGGCCGCGCCTACACCTCGGCGCGCATCACCACCAAGGGCAAGCAAGAGTTCCAGTTCGGCCGCATCGAAGCGCGCATCAAGCTGCCGGCGGGGCAGGGGATCTGGCCCGCATTCTGGATGCTGGGCGGCACCATCGACGCCGTGGGATGGCCGCAAACGGGCGAGATCGACATCATGGAGTATCGTGGCCAGGAGCCGCGCAAAGTACTCGCCACGGTGCACGGCCCGGGCTACTCCGGCGGACAGGGCGTGACGCGCACCTACGAACTGCAGCAGGCACGTTTTGACGACGACTTCCACGTGTTCTCCGTGGAGTGGTCCGCGTCGAAACTCGACTTTCGGGTGGACGGCGCGCTCTTCCATTCGGTCGATCCGGGTGATGTGAATGGCGAATGGGTGTTCACCCACCCGTTCTTCATCATCCTGAACGTCGCCGTGGGTGGCACCTTCGTGGGCGCGCCCAACGCCCAGACGGTGTTCCCGCAAACCATGCTGGTGGATTGGGTGCGCGTCTACGAGCCCGCCCCATGAGTGTCGGGTCCCGACTGCGCGCTTGGTCGCAGCTGGCTGTCTCGGCGTGGCACGCCCGCATTGATGACTCCGGCAAGACCGGCTTCACCAAGGAGTTCGCCACCGCCGACATCGACCGGATCTCGTTCCCGCGCAAGATTGCGTACGGCATGGGCGCGTTCGTGAACAACACGCTGGCAGCGGCGATCGGCGGCATGATCATCGTGCTCAATCTCGGGCTCGGGATGAACCCGGCACTCGTGGGTCTGCTCGGTGCGCTGCCGCGTATCACCGACGCACTCACCGATCCCCTCATGGGGTACATCTCCGACAATACGAACTCGCGATGGGGACGCAGGCGACCGTACATCTTTGGCGGCGCGATCGCTTCAGGGCTCATCTTTGCCGCGCTGTGGCAACTGCCGCTGGGCAAGAGCGAGGACTTTTATTTCTGGTACTTCCTGATCGGCTCCATCGTGTTCTATCTCGCCTACACGGTGTTCGCCACGCCATGGGTGGCACTGGGGTACGAGCTCACGCCGGACTATCACGAGCGCACGCGTCTCATGGGCGTGCAGAACTTCATCGGCCAGCTCGCCTATCTCGTGTCGCCGTGGTTCCTGTGGATCATGACGTACAAGCCGTGGTTCGACGATCAGGTCGCGGGAGCAGCGGGCCTGGCGTGGGGCATTGCCATCGTCACCATCGCGGTGGGCGTCATGCCGGCCATCTTTCTCCGCGAACGGTTTGTGCACGCGGCTGCCGACCCGAACAAGCCCGCCGAGTCACGCGTGGCCGCGCTCGGCCGCAACCTTCGGGAGTTCTTCAAGGGATTTGGGACCACACTTCGGTCCAAGCCCTTCATCAAGCTGTGCATCGCCACGTTTCTGGTGTTCAACGGCTTCATCATGATCTCGTCGTTCCAGTTGTACGTGATCATTTATTACGTATTTGGCGGCGACCAGGAGGCCGGTGCGCGCTACGCAGGCTATGCCGGAACGCTTGGCGCGGCGTCTACATTCGGTGTGATCTTCCTGGTCACGTGGCTCAGCACGCGTATCGGCAAGCGGAAGGCCTTCTTTGTCAGCACCGGCATTTCCATTGTGGGCTATGGCCTCAAGTGGTTCTGCTACAATCCTGATCACCCGGCTCTCCTGTTGCTGCCGGCGCCGCTGCAGGCGTTTGGCTTGGCCGGCCTCTTCACGCTCATGGGCTCCATGATCGCCGATGTCGTGGACGTGGACGAGCTCGAGACGCACCAGCGTCGCGAGGGGATGTTCGGGTCGATTTACTGGTGGGTGGTCAAGCTGGGCATGGCCGCAGCGCTCGCGGGCGGCGGCTTCCTGCTCAATGCCACCGGGTTCGACGTTGCGATGGCCGGTGGACAGACGCCGCGTACCATCGTGCTCATGCGACTCTGCGATACGCTGATCCCCATGATCACATCAGCACTCGCGATCTGGGCCGTGGCCAGCTATCCGATCACCGAGCAGAAGGCGCACGAGGTGCGAACGGAGCTGGAACGTCGGCGAGGGGCGCCAGGGGCCGCAATCACGGCGTAACCGCTGGTGGTGCGCACCCGGCCGCCACGGGCCGGGCCTTCGCTGGCGCTGCACGGTCGCGCGACACTGCCGCGCGAGACTGCCGCGCGACATCGTCGCGTGACACGCCCAGACGTTACTCGGCCGAGTACCCGCGCGGCCAGCGCTCAGCGATGCGCGGCCAAGTGAACGGTAGCGTACCCGTGAATGGGTGATCGCCAAACAGCACGTCGGCGACACCCTGCCCCTCCGAGCCTGGCAGCCACGCCGCCACGAAGGCCGATGACAGCTCCAGTTCACGGTCTACGATGAGCGGTCGCCCGGACACGAGCACCGCCACCACCGGGATCCCCTGCGCCGCAATCGTGCGGATGGTCTCGAGATCTTCCGGGTGCAGCACTGCAAGTTCGAGCGTCTGACCGTACGCATTCAGGTCGGCGATGCGGCCGCCCGTGTTGGAGCCCGGCTCCACCGTGCCGGCTGGACGGATGTCCCCCATACCCTCGGCATACGGGCGCTCGCCGATCACGACAATCGCCACATCGTGAGCGCGTGCGTCCGCAGCCGAACCATCCACGCTCAACGTCGCGTACGGCGTGGACGCCTGGATGCCTTCCCAGATTGACGTGCCGCCGATGATCGCATCGTTCCCCGACGTACCCTGCCACGCCACCGTGAAGCCGCCGCACTGATGGCCACGATTGTCCGCGTTCTTGCCCGCCACAAGCACTCGCAGGTTGCGATCGATCGGCAGGAGATCGCCGCGGTTCTGCAGCAGCACCATCGATTTCCGTACCGCTTCCCGTGCCACCGCACGATGCTCGGCGATGCCAAGGCACGACTGCTGCGACCAGTGGCGTTCCGCCGGCCGTGGGCGTGTGAACAGGCCGTACTGATGCTTGACGCTGAGAATGCGCCGCACCGCGTCGTCAATGCGCGACATCGGAATCACTCCTGCGCGTACCTGTTGCAACAAGAGCGCGATGCACTGCTTCCACTCCACGGACACCATGAACATGTCCACGCCCGCATTCGCCGCCATCGCGACGGCCTCAGCCGGATCGTCGGAGAGATAGTCCACGCCGTCCCAATCCGAGACCACAAACCCGGCGAAGCCGAGCCGATCCTTGAGCACCTCAGTGAGCAGGTGATGATTGCCGTGGCACTTCACGCCATTCCAACTGTTGAATGACGCCATCACGGTGAGTACACCCTCGGCGAGGGCTGGCAGGTAGGGTGCCATGTGCACGCGCTCGAGTTCGGCCTCCGTGAGCACCGTGTTGCCTTGGTCGCGGCCGTCTGTGGTGCCACCGTCACCCACCCAGTGTTTGGCGCAGGCAATCACGCCGTCGCGACCGAGGTCGCCCTGCAGCCCGCGCACCAGCGCCGCCGCGTATGACGTGACGAGGCTCGTGTCCTCGGAGAAGCTCTCGTACGTGCGGCCCCAATAGAGGTGCTGCGCCACGGCGAGCGTTGGCGCAAAGGTCCACTCGAGTCCCGTGGCGAGCACTTCGCGCGCCGTGATGCGCGCGATGCGCTCGATCAGCTCAGGGTCGTGCGCGGCGCCGAGCCCGATGTTGTGCGGAAAGACGGTGGCGCCGAGCACGTTCGCGTGCCCGTGCACGGCGTCCACGCCGTAGAGCAGGGGAATGGGCACACGCCCCGGTTCGTCGCGCATGGAGGCGGCCCAGTACGCATCATGCATGGCCACCCACTCCGCTGGGGTGTTGCCACCGGGTGCCGAACCGCCACCACTGAGGATCGAGCCGAGATGATGGGACGCGACGTCATCGGGCGTGGTGACCATGCGCTCCGATTGGATCATCTGGCCCACCTTCTGCTCGAGCGTCAGGCGGCCAAGGAGCGATTCAACGAATGCGGTGGTATCGGGTGGCGTAGCGGGAGCACGCATGGCGCGGAGTGTGGTGGTGGAAAGTGTCAGGAGGACTGATTGCCCGTGAGGACGAACGATGTGCGCAGCGCCGTGTCGGAGCTTCCGCCAATCCATACATGAAAATCACCGGGTTCGACAACCCGTCGCTGAGCCCGACCGTAGAACGCCAGATCACCGGGTCGCAGGGTGAACTCCACGCGTTGGCGTTCCCCGGATTCCAGGAACACCTTACGGAACGCCTTCAGCTCCCGCACCGGGCGGGTCACGCTGCCCACGAGATCATGCACGTACAGCTGCACCACCTCGTGCGTGGCGCGGGGACCCACGTTGACCACGTCGGCTCCCACCACCACTGACCCGTCGAGAGACATTTCGTGCGCGCTCACGGCGAGGTGCTCGTATTCCACATGCGAGTAGGAGAGACCAAAACCAAATGGAAAGAGCGGCGTGAAGCCCGCGTCCAGATGAAACGACGTGTTGCCCACCGACACCTGGTGCGCACGGGGTTCGATATCCTCGATGTGCACGAATCCATCGGCGGTGGCCGGCTTCCCAGTTCGCTTTTGCGCGTAGTAAATGGGGATCTGCCCCGTGACTCGGGGATACGTGACCGGCAGCTTGCCAGCGGGTGACGCCACACCAAGCAGCAGGTCGGCGGCTGCCGGACCACCCATGGTGCCGGGGTGCCACATGTTGAGCAGCGCGTGCACGTGCGGCACGGTCTGTTCCAGCGCCAGCGGTCGGCCCGCCATGAGTACCAAGATCACTTTGGTGCCCGTGGCGGCAATCGCTTCCGTGAGCGCCTGCTGCGCACCCGGCAGCGTGATGTCAGCGCGACAATGTGCCTCCCCGCTCAGGATCGCTTCCTCTCCCAGCACGAGCACCGCGACGTCCGCCTGCTCGGCCAGCGCCACCGCTTCCGCAAATCCCTCGGTGCCGCGACTGCGCGTGGTGGCCACCCCGCGAGCGTGATCCACCTGAACGGCATCGCCCAGTCTCGCGCGCAGCGCGGCACAGACCGTCTGGCTGTGTGTTGCGTCACCGTCAAAAATCCATGTCCCGAGCTGCTCATGCGGATCGTCAGCCAGCGGACCGATCACGGCAACGCGACGCAGCGCGCTGGCGTCGAGCGGCAGCGCCCAGTCGTCGTTCTTGAGCAGCACGGCGCTCTCCACCGCCGCGTCGTACGCAGCCTGGAGATGCGCGCTGTTGGCCGCCGCCGCGAACTGGCTGGCGTCGGTGTACGGTGACTCGAACAGACCGAGCCGGAACTTGGCGCGCAGGATGTTGCCCACCATGGCGTCAATGTGGGACACGGAAATGCGTCCTTCCTCCACCAACGATGCCAAATGATGCTCGTACGTGCGGCTTGCCATTTCCATGTCCACACCGGCATTCGCTGCTTCGAACGCCGACTCGCGATCAGACGCGGTGAGGCCGTGTACCGCCAACTGACTGACGGATTCCCAGTCGCTCACCACAAAACTGTCCGACTGCCATTCCTCGCGAAGGATCTGGCGCAGGAGAAACGTGTTGGCCGTGGCCGGCACGCCGTCGATATCACTGAATGACGTCATGAGACTGGCGACACCGGCGTCCACTGCCGCCTTGAACGGCGGCAGGTACACGTTGCGCAGCTCGTTCTCGGGAATGTTGGTGGTGTTGTAGTCGCGCCCGCTCTCGCTCGCCCCGTAGCCGGCAAAATGCTTGGCGCAGGCGGCAATCGCGTCCGGGGCGGTGAGGTCGTCCCCCTGAAAGCCGCGCACCATCGCTGCCCCGAGCACGCTCGTGAGATGCGGGTCTTCGCCGAGCGACTCCGCCACGCGTCCCCATCGCGGATCTCGCGCGATATCGATCATGGGAGCGAACGTCCAGTTCACACCGCACGCGGCGGCTTCGTGGGCCGCGATCCGTGCACCGGCACGCACGAGCTCGGGGTTCCAGCTGGCGGCCTGACCAAGCGGAATCGGGAACACGGTGGTGAAGCCGTGAATCACATCGCGCCCCATGAGGAGTGGAATGCCGAGTCGGCTTTCCTCCACGGCAATGCGCTGCAGTGCATTCACGACATCCACCCGGACCTCGTTCAGGATCGAGCCCACACGGCCATCCCGGATGGCGGCGTGGAGGTCATCCGGGATGTGGCCGCCGGGCGCGTTCACCTGCGCCATCTGCCCAATTTTTTCTTCCAGCGACATGCGGTCGAGCAGTGCGCGTACCCGCGGCTCGACCGCTGCGGCGTGATTCGTTTCCGGCGTGCCCGAGCCCGACATCACCAGCCGACGGTGAGGTAGGTGCGAATTTCCCACTCGGAGCCCTTGGGGCCCGGCGCAGTGGGATCACACACGGACGTGCCCTGCGCATCGGCTACCACGGCCGGGCAGTAGCGCGGCGAGAACTCGTTGAGTGTCCGCCACGTACCGCGCACGCCAAATCGTGTGGATGGCACCTCGGCCCAGTTCGGCAGGCCGAGAATGTACGACACGTCCGTCACCAGCTGCGTCGGATACGTGAGGTTGAAGTCGCGGTGATAGTCGTAAGGGCCCCAGTCGTTGAACTTGGCCATCGCGGCCACCTTGATCTGGCCGCGCACCGCACGCACGTCGGCGCCAAAGCGCGAGATGAGGCGATCGCTGTCGCCGTTTGGCTGCGCGGTGCCGCCATACAGATTGGCGATCAGGCGGAGGTCCGGCGTCACGCGGGACACGATGCGGCTGCGCAACTCCCAGAGGTCCTTGGCCGGCGGCGCCCCGGGAAACGGGAACAGCGTGCGGCCGTTGGCGAGAATGCCGATGGCCGCGTCCTGTGTGGTGGGCAGATGGCGATACGTGAAGCCGAGGTTGGCCGCGAAGCGCGCGTCTTCGCGCACGTCATTGTCGAACTGGTACATGAAGGTGCCGGGCGTCGGATCGTACGTGATCAACAGCTCGCCCGCGACCGTCTCGCGGTTGTACCGCACCGAGAACGGATCGGCCAGGATGTTGCGCGGGCGACCGGGCGCCGGCACGTCGAACGGGATGGGCCCGACAATCGGCTTCTGCCACAGGAAGTTCGGCGCGATGACGAAGTTGCCCATCGCATAGGTCACGCCGGTGAGCGCGTTCCAGTTGTTGCCGCTACCGCTTTCCTTGAGCGTCCAGCCGGTGAACGTCATCGTGGAGTTCTGCCCGCCGTCGGCGACCAGCCCCATCGCGCCTCCCTGCGCGTACCAGTTCCAGCGTCCCCACGGAATGCTGATCTTCGCCTTCACGCCCAGCGCATCTTCATCACGCACGCTGTCACCAAGAATCCGGTAGTTGCCCGGGCTGCCGTCCACCACCTGAAACGGCCGACCGACGCGCGTGTTGCCGCCCCAGATGCCGCCCAGCTCCACGGTGGCCGGGCCGACCTGCGTCTCGGCCGCCAGCGTCACGACGCGCACCTGTGGCTGCGGCACGGCGAATGAGCTTCCGGTCTGCCCCTGTCGTGCCAGGTCTTCCTGATAGACGGTGGTCACGTTGAAGCGACCCAGCTGCCGGCGATACTTCGCCAACACCGCGGGATTCGCGCCCCACCAGAGCTGCGGACCCACGGCCAGCTTGAGGCCCGCGAGCTCGCGCTTGCCGGTGAACTCCACACCGATTGGCGCTTCGCCGTTGTAGATGTCGATGTTCGGACCGTAGTTCGCTTCGCGGTACAGCCCGAAGAAGTCGCCTTCGTATCCCCAGTGGTAGTGGCCGGTGCGGTAGAAGCCGTCAAGACGGAATCTGGCTTCGTCCCAGCGCACGCTCGCCTGGTACACCTTCACACGCTCGAGGCTCTGCGTGGTGAGCGCGTCCGCGTCGGTGAGCAACGTGCGGCGCTGACCGCGATTCTCGTAGAAAATCTCGTTGATCGGATTGTCGGGCACGTTGCCCAGCACGTTCAGCGACAGGTTGGCGGTGACATTCGCCGCCGGCTTGGCCTCGAGGCCAACGAAGAACGACTGCAGATGGTCGAAGCCCACAAAGGCTGGGCGCGCCGTCGGACTCGGCGAGGTCTGCGCCGGCGTGCTGAGCTGCGAGCCGCCGGTGCTGAACGTGGACAGGTCGAGCCGCATCGCGCTCACCCGGACGCGATCGTTGACACTGGCCACGAGCGCGGAGCGATCGCCGCGGGCCTTGAGCTCCATCTCCACCGGGTTGATCGCAGAGAAGAACGTGCGGATCACCTCGCCGTTGGTGGACGGCGCGTACGGGTCGAGTGTGTACACACGCTGGAGCGCGTAGTAGGCCGCGCGCGGAAAAAGCTGGAAGAACCCCTGCATGTCCGTGGGGCCCTTCGCGGCCACGCCCCACCACTCCTCGTTCATGTTGTTGTCGCCCGGCATGTAGTCATAGGCGTACGCCTCATTCGACCAGCCGGCATCGGTGTCCTGAAAACTCAGATTGTCTTCCTGGCCCACCTTCCACCAGCCGTCCGACCACTGGAACGTCATGCCGCCAATCGCGTTGCCCGCGCCACCGTTGCTGGCGGCGTTCGCGTAGATCTCCTGCCACTGGCCCAACAGGTAGCGCGCCTGTGACACCTGATCCTCGCGACGCTCGCGGGCGTTGTACGCGTCGGCGCCAAACTCCGTGAACATCACCGGCAGGTTGAGCTTGGCTTTCACCTCAGTGAACAGGGTGCCGAAGGAAATGCCGCGGTAGACGTTGCTGCCGAACACGTCCAGCCCCTTCACTTCCTCGGCGATGATGTCGATGTACTGCAGATCGCCGTTGGCCATCGCCACGGGAATCGCCGGATCGCGCTGCTTGATGTCCTGCACGATTTCACCGAACAGTGAATACAGATAGCGTGCCTTCGCCGCGTCCCGCTCACCCACCGGCAGGTTCTCCGTCTCGGCGGAGCTCCAGGACAGCCCGTAGTTGTTCTCGTTGCCCAGCAGGTACATGAGCAGGCCCGGCGTGCCGCGAAACTCGTCCACCAGCGCGCCGAGTTCGGTCTTGAGCATTGCACGAACACGTGGGTCGGAATAATCGGTGTTTGGCCTGAATGCCCCGTCCAGCGTGACGCCATAACGGCCTACCGCGTGGTTGAGCACGGTGTAGATGCCGTAATTTTCGTAGATGTAGCGCACCCACCGGGGCGGTACGCCGTTGTACTGGCGGATGGTGTTCACGCCCATGGCCTTGAGCAGCGACATCTCCCGGTCCAGCGCTGCCTGAATGAAGGCGTCCGACTGATTCCAGAAGCTGTAGGCGTAGTTCTCGCCAACCGGGAAGTAGTCCCAGTTCATGCCCTTCACGAGAAAGTCCTGCCCGTCCACCTGCAGGCGCGAACCGGTGGCGTCGGTCACCACACGAATGGTGGGCTGCGCGGACAGCGGCGCACGCGGGGTCAGGAGCAGCGCCAGCGCGGTGATCGCAGCGGCGGTGCGGGCGAACCAGCGCCCGACCGGAATGCGGGTCAGGGGCGTTCGAATCGAGCTCATGCGGACCTCGTCCTGGGCGGGAGCAGACGGGTGGGGTAAAGAACGGGAGGGAGTTCCTCGAAACTTTGTTCGATTGGCAAACAAAGTCGTGCCGCGAACCCGTACTGTCAAGATCCAATCGTGGAAGGGCGCCCGTGGCGGCCCGGCGCCGCCTAGCGCTCGGGCGCCTGTGCGAAGGTGAGGGCACCGTGACCGGACGCGTCCTCGAACAACAGGGCGTGGTCCGTCGGCCCGCCGTGGTCGCCGATCAGCTCAATCGCGATGACCCGCAGCAATTCCTGCACCCGGTGCGAGCCAGCTGCGTCCGCGGCGCCGAACACGAGATCGATCCGGCGGTTCTCGTTGTCCCAGCGGGCCTCCAGAAACGGCTGCGCCTGCACCTGCACCACCGTCTCGCCCGACAGCGATTCCATCATGGCGAGCCGCGCCACCCGGCCGGCGTTTCGTTCGGAGAACACGCGGAGCGCCTCTCCCCAGTCCTCCGGCCGATTCAGGGTTACATGCTCCCAGAGCTCGAGCTCCAACCGCACCCGCTCGGCCAGCGCCGGCGCCGGAGCAATGAGCACGGACACGTCGGACTCTCGAAGCGTGGTGATGGCCGCACTGCCCACGAACAACCGCTCGAGCAGCCCGCGTCCGTGCGTGCCCATGGCCACCACCTGCACGCCCCGCTCTTCCGTCACGGACTGGATGCAGGCGCTCACGTCGCCCGTGCGCTCGCAGCGGTGGATCTCCACGTCGGAGGCAGTCGATCGGCGGAGCAACGCCTCGAGCTGGTCGAACTGGAGATTCGTGCGCTGGTCAATGGTCTGGTCGCTCGACTCGCCGGGCTCATGTCCGGACCGCGACCGCACGTGCAGCAGCACGAGCTGCGCTGTCTGGCCTGCCGCGGGGGCGAGCAGCCAGAGCGCGGCGCGCGCCGCCGTTACGCTCGCGGCGCTGAAATCCACCGCCACCAGCGCGATATTCGGCAGCGAATCGCCGGCGCCCGGACACACCGCGAGCACCGGCGCCTCGCTCAGTCGCACCACCTGCAACGCGAGGGCTTCGCCGAGCATGTGGCGCACCGTTCGCGACTGGCTGCGACCCATGACCACGAGAGCAGCGCCAATCTCTCGTGCTACCGCCGCGATCACCTCGGCGGGCTTGCCTTCGCGCACCGACAGATCCCACCCGTCGCTGCCCAGCGCGCTGGTGAATCGCTCGCGGACTGTCGCGTAGAGGCTCGCCGGGTCATCCTGATCCAGATCCTCCGACCGACGCCAGGCGCCTTCGCGGCCAATCGCGGACGGTGCCCCGGCACCGTCCGCGGAGACGACACGGAGTCGCGTGGCATTCCGGGCCGACAGCAGTCCCGCCAGCCGGGCCGCGTCATCCGTGCTGGGGTCGCCATCGGTGGCGAGTAACACGGGTCCGCCGCCCGACAGGTGAGACGACGGCGTGTGGTCAGCGGGCATGTTGAAGGCTCCATCGGGAAGGGACCGCGCATCGAGCCGACACGCTGATGAACGGCATTTTCACGTCACCCGGGGTACGTTCGCACAATTGCCGCTCGCACGATACCAAGGCGGCGATCGCGGCTACGCCTTCGGCCGCGTCCGTGCACGCCGCTCGCGATACAACGTCTCAACCTCCTGACGCGCCCACGGGGTGCGCCGCAGGAACTTGAGACTTGACGAGATGCTCGGGTCGTTGGTGAAGCACGCGATGCGAACGCGCCGTGCCATGCGTTCCCAACCCATCTCGTCCACCAGTTCGGTGAGCAGGCGCTCCAGCGTGACGCCGTGCATGGGGTCGGGGTGATGGTCGGCGGGTGGCGTGGTCATGCGTGTACGATCGCTAGCGGGCCGCGTGGACACCAGCGGCGATGCGGCATCCCGCGCTCACGTGCAGCTTCAGGGCACCGCGTGCTGCCCTCTCCCTCCCTCCGCGTCTATGGAAGCTCCACCGTTCACCCTCGTGCCCGCGCGTGGCCGCGAGGCGCCCGTGCTCGTGGACTCGCCGCACAGCGGCTTGAGCCTGCCCGCCGACTTTGTGACGTCGGCGCCGCGCGAGGCCCTTCTCACCACGTGGGACGCCTTCGTGGACGAGCTGTGGGGCGACGCGCCGTCGGTGGGGGTCACGTTGGTCCACGCGCACTTTCCACGCGCCTACATTGACGCCAATCGCGCCGCCGATGACATCGATCCGGCGCTGCTCGCTGGCGCCTGGCCAGGCCCGTTGAAGCCGACCGCGTACTCGGCGCGGGGCATGGGCCTCATTCGACGCCACGCGTTGCCGGGCATCCCGATGTACGACGCCCCGCTCGCGGTAGCTGACGTGCAGCACCGACTGGTCGCGTGCTACACGCCCTACCGGGAAGTCATCCGCGCCGAGTGCGAACGCCTCCATACGCGCCACGGCGCCGTGTGGCACCTCGATATGCATTCCATGAAATCCACCGGCAACGCCATGAACGTGGACGCGGGCAGCCGTCGCCCCGACGTGGTGGTGAGCGATCGTCGCGGCACGAGCAGCGATCCGGGACACACGCGCTGGGTTGCCGACTGGTTTCGGTCACACGGCTGGTCGGCGCAACTGAACGAGCCGTATCAGGGCGGAGATCTGGTGGCCGCCAACGGTGCGCCAGCGCAGGGGCGCCACAGCCTTCAAGTGGAATTGAACCGCGCGCTTTATATGGATGAAGCGGCATTCTCCCGTGCAGCGAGCTTCGAATCGGTTCGCGCGACGTGCACACAGTTTCTGCGCGACTTCGCCGACTATGCGGTCGAGCGTGCGTCAGCCGGCGCCTCTCCGTGAGCGGTGCACCGCCGCCAACCGGAGCGACCACCGATCGCGGCTGGCTGCTTCGCGCGCTCGACGGAGTGGAGCGCGTCGGCAACGTCTTGCCGCATCCAGCGTCGCTGTTCGTGGTGCTGGCCGCCGTGGTGGTGGTGTTGTCGTGGCTGCTGCACGCGCAGGGTATCTCGGTCACCAATCCGGCCAATGGCACGGTGGTGGAGGTGACCAACCTGCTGTCCGTCGCCGGACTGCAGCGTCTGGTCATGGGGGCGCTGCCCAACTTCATCAACTTCGCGCCGTTCGGGCCGGTGCTCGTCTGTCTGCTCGGCCTCTCCGTGGCGGAGCACAGCGGGTTTCTGGGCGCCGTGGTGCGCGTGATCATCGGGGCCACGCCAGCGCGGCTGCTCACATTGGTGGTGGTGTTCATTGGTGCGACGTCCAGCACCGCCGGCGACGTGGGCTACGTGCTGCTGCTGCCGCTCAGCGCGGCGCTCTTTCACAGCGCCGGCCGCAACCCGCTCGCCGGGCTGGCCGCCGCCTTTGCCGGCGTGTCGGGAGGGTTTGCCGCCAACCTGCTGCTTTCGCCCACGGACGTCATTCTCTCCGGACTCACGCAGGAGGCGGCGCGCATCATCGATGCCACGTATGTGGTCACGCCCATGGCGAACTATTACTTCCTGGCGTCATCGGTGTTTCTGGTCACGCTCACTGGCACCGTCGTCACCGAACGCGTCGTGGAGCCGCGACTGGGTGCCTACGACGGTGACATCATCCCGGAAAAATCAGCGCCATTCTCGGCCCGGGAATGGCGTGGGTTGTGGGCCGCCCTGCTCTCGCTGGCGGTGCTCTCGGCGCTGGTGGTGTGGGGCCTTGTGCCCGCCGATGGATTCCTGATTGATCCCGAGCGCCCGGGATTCATCGGCTCGTTCTTTCTGCGCGGGCTGGTGTTCTGGATTTTCGTGTTTGGTCTCGTGCCCGGGCTCGTATACGGTGTGATCGTGGGCACCATCGCGCGCGACGTGGACGTGTATCGTGGCATGCAAAAGAACATGGAGCTGATCGCCGGCTACACGGTGGTGATCTTCTTCATCGCGCAGTTCGTGAACATTTTCAACTGGTCGAATTTGGGTGTCGTGCTGGCGGTACATGGCGCGACATTTCTGCGCGCGCTCGATCTGGGTCCGATTCCGCTGCTCATTGCGCTGATTGCCATGACCGGGCTCATCAACGTGTTGCTGGGCTCATCGTCGGCCAAGTGGGCTATGCTGGCCCCGGTACTCGTGCCGATGTTCATGCTGCTCAACTATTCGCCGGAGCTCACGCAAACGGCCTATCGCGTTGGAGACAGCCTGACCAACATTGTCACGCCGCTCTCCTCCAACTTTCCACTGGTGTTGTTGTTCTTCCAGAAGTACACACCGCGCGCCGGCATCGGCACGCTCACCGCCACCATGCTGCCGTACGCGTTCGCGAATTTCCTGGCCTGGTCGGTGATGCTCGTGATCTGGGTATGGTCGAGCCTGCCGACCGGCCCCGGCGCGCCGTTGTTTCTCGCGCCCTGAGGAGACCTACTGGCCCCGGTTGCTCCGGCGTCGTATGCTGTCCTGAGCCGTTGTGGGTTGTTGCACGCTGTTGAGCGGTACCGCTCGCGCAGGAGCTGGTTGTTCGCCGCCACGTCACAGGAGCTGCATGCCGTCGAACCGGACAGGGTCGGGTCGGTCCACCGCAACAGGTCGCAGCCGCACGGCTGCGGCCACGTCGGACGAAACAGAGCCGTTGAACACGTCCACCGCCACCATGCCGGTGTTCGTGCTCTCGCCCGTCTACGGCGTGCGCTTCGCGTTGCCCGACAATGTGATGCTGGAGTGGAGCATGTCCGACGCCGCACGACTGCTCGTGGACGCGCGTGAGTTCCAGCGCGTGGCCACGCAGTGGACCTACATCGTGCGCAACCGACGCCGTTGGGCCTATCGCCAGGACACCGTGGACGATCAGGCCAAACGCGCGCGCGACCTGCTGCAGCAGCTGGGTCTTTCGAATGCAGACCGTGAGCGCCTCGCCTTCGCCGGCCATGTCGAAGTGGTCATCCCGTGGGTAAACGAAGAAACGGGCTGGGAGACCCGCATCTTCCCGTGGGAATACGTGCTCACCGCCGCCACGCGTGACCTGCGCAAGGGCACGCCACTCAGCGTGGTGCGGCGCCTGGCACCGGAGCGCGCCGTGGTCCCCGTGCCGTCCCTGCCCAAGGTACCGCGTGTGCTGTACGTGCAGAGTGCGGCCGGCCGTCTGTCGCGTACCTACGACTTCACGGCGGAGCAATCCGTGGTCTCGGCCAACCTGCAGCAGGAACCCGGGCAAATGCTCGTACTCGACAATCCAACGCTTGCGGAGATCGAAGATGCTGTGCGCGCGCACGAGCCGGACATCATTCATCTCGCCGGCTTCGACGCACATCAGGGTCTCTCGCTGCTCCAGGACCCCGACGCCGCCGATGTGCTCGACGGCTATCTCCTGCGTAACGATGGTGGAGCGCCAGAGCCTGTCTCGGCGTCCCGCCTGGCGCGTTCCCTCACGCTGGGCGCGCGCAAACCGGCGTTGGTCGCGCTGAACCTGCACAACACCGCCGGTCGCGTCGCTCCCCTGTTGTTGGCCGAGGGCGCGGGGGCTGCGCTGGGTTTCCAGGACACATTCGACGACGCACTGGCCGAACTGTTCATCGGCAGCTTCTATCACGCGCTCGGCTTTGCCAACGGCGACCTCATGCTGGCGTTCGACCTGGCGTGGATGGACATGCGCGCGCAGCCGCGGTCAGTGCAGGGGTCGGGCTTGGTCTTGTGGAGCCGCTCGCCGCTGCTCGATGATGCCGTCACCACCAGCACGAGCGCGCGCACGCACATCGCGGATCGCCTGTCCGAAGAACGCGCACAGGTGCTCAACCCGGCCACGATCGAGGACCTGTCCAAGGTGGTACAGGTGACCGTCGAACCACTTGGCGAGGCGAACTATTCGTTGCTGCACAACAACCGGGGCCTGTTCACGCAGTTCGCCATTCGCAAGCTCAAGCCCGGACGCATGGAACAGCTGCAGGTGAACGTGGAACTGCACGTGGGATCGGACACCTATCCGTACCGCCGAAGCTTCACGCTGTCCGAACAGCGTGTCGATCTCAACGACCTCGTGCGCGTGCCGCTCACGTCGGCGTTGTCACGCTCACGGCACGAAGCCATGCACACCAGTCTGTTCGTGGAGGTGCTGTGGGGGCCGGCCGGCGAGACGCGGGAGTTGTATCGCGACACGCATCGCGTCACCATGCTGCCGGCCGATCAGTGGCGTGACGATGATGCCGACCGGATCTGGCTGCCGTCGTTCGTGCTGCCGCGCGATCCGGCCATTGCCCAGATCATCGAGCATGCGCAGCGCTATCTCATGGCGCTGCGAGACGATCCCACGGCGGGTTTTGACGGCTATCAGAGCGCCGATCCGTCGTCGGATGATCCGTCCGAATCCGTCGACCTGCAGGTGCAGGCCATCTGGGCCGCCATTCTCTACGACTTTCGGTTGACATACATCAACCCGCCGCCTGCGTACTCCGATGTGTCGCAGCGCATCCGAACGCCCACCGAGATCATCGGCACGCACAGCGGCACCTGCCTCGACCTCACGCTGCTGCTGGCGGCCTGTCTGGAGTTTGTGGAGATCTATCCGGCGGTCTTTCTGCTCACAGGGCACGCGTTTCCCGGCTACTGGCGCAGTGCCGAGGCGCACGCGGCGTTCGTGGAAGTTGCGAGCGCCGAGCTCGGTGCCGGCGAACCGGCCGACGAAATGGAGGCGCACCGCGCGTCACGCACCACGGGCCAGCGCGAGGCGTGGTATCTGCCCAAACAATCCTGGCCGGAGATGATCCAATACGTGCGGGACGGGACGCTCGTACCGCTGGAGTCGGTATGGCTCACCACGCACAGCGGATTCTGGGACGCCGTGGACGCGGGACTTGAAAATCTCCAGCCGCGTCGGGAGTTCGACGCGCTGCTCGATGTGTTGGTGGCGCGCGGCAGCGGTGTCACCCCGTTGCCCATTCGGGAAGGTGTTTCATGACGCCGCCACTGTTGAATGCAGCGCTCGATGCGGCGACGTCCGGATTGGACCTGGAGATGCAGGAGCCCGCGGGCCCTGACGCAAGCGTGGCGGAGCGCCGGCGCTCGCGTCAGCGTCCGCGGTCTCGTCTGGCGTCCATGACGCTGGCCGAGGTGGACGGCGTGCTGCGCATCCAGACGGCACGTGCATCGCATGGGCTCGAGGGGCGCCGCCGCCGTCGCGGGCCGGCGCCAGCGCTTGGCGGCGAAGTGGTGCGCGAGTTCCGGTTCGAGGAACTCCCCCCATCCGAGATTGGACGCTATCTCGGGACGCTCGACGCCAAGCTCAACGGCGCGTCTGGGCTCCGACAACTGCGTCGCACGGACAAAGGCGCGGACCTTGGCTCGGCCGATGCGACCGGCGAGGGACGCACGCTGCTGTTCGTGCACGGGTCGTTCAGCAAGTCGGAAGCGTTCATTGAGCCGTTGCGAGGGACGGAGCACGGCCAGGCGTTTCTGGACGCGGTCACCACGCTGCCCGAGCACGGCGGACGATACGCACGCGTCCTCACGTTCGATCACGCCACGCTCGGCGTGAGCCCGGTCATGAACGCCTTCGACCTGGCGCATGCCACGCGCGAGCTCACTGGTCCCATCGACGTCATTGCGCACAGCCGCGGCGGCCTCGTCGCGCGCTGGTGGATGACGGGATTCCGCCCGGACTTCGGCGACGGTCGCACCGTCTTCGTGGGCGCGCCGCTCGCGGGAACCAGTCTTGCCGCGGCGCCGCGGCTCAAGGAGTCCATGGAGCTGCTCGCCAACATGGGAAATGCTTTTCTGGGCGTGTCCACGCTGGCCCCAGTGGCGCTGCCGTTCCTCTCTGTGGCCACGGGCCTCATGAAGGTGCTCACGTCGGTCACCACCCTCACGGCGCGATCACCCCTGCTCGACGCGGTGCTCGCGCTCATTCCCGGTCTCGCGTCGCAAGGGCGCGTGGGCAACAACCCGGAGCTGGCGCGCCTTCAGCGTCTCGTGGGCGAGGCGCCACCGCACTGGTACGCGGTCCGCGCCAACTTCGAACCGGAACCCACCGGGTGGAAGTTCTGGAAGCGATTCACCCGACTGGGGAGCGAGTTGGCCGACGCGGGCAGTGACCTTGTGTTTCGCGAAGCGAATGACCTCGTGGTGGACGGCCGCTCCATGACCACGCTCAGTGACTCCTCCGAGATCCCGGCCGAGCGTACGCTGGATTTCGGGACGTCGGGGTTGGTGCACCACTGCAACTACTTCGAGCAGCCCAGCACCGTGCGCTTCCTGCGCGACGTGTTCCAGTTGCCCTGAGCGTGCGGGCCGGGGGCGCAGATTGTCCCGGGAGGTGTGCGGGAGTGCATGGCGGGACGTTATCGTAAGGGGTTCGTTCCCTCCCCGTCTCTCCTCCCTCAGGATCGATGACTGCACGAATTGCGACCCATCTGACCACGCTTGTAACCGCGGGCGTCTGGCTCGGCCTCTCGGCCTGCTCCTCCTCGCGAACCACGGCCCCCACCACGGCGCCAGCCCCCACGCGGGCCACCGGCCAGACAGGTGGCGGAGGCGCTGCCGCAGGTGGTGGAGGAGCTGGCGCGGGACAGCAGGGGCCGCGGCCCTACCGTCAGGTGATCACCGAAGCAGCCGACACCAAGGCCGGATTGTTCAAGGTGCATCAGGTCGGAGACAAGCTGTTCTTCGAGATTCCCGCGCAACAGCTCAACAAGGAAATGCTGCTCATCAGCCGTCCGGTGGAATCCACGCTGCAAAATCCGGCGGGCTTCTTTGGCGGCGGCATGCGCGCTGTGGTGCAGTGGGAACGTGACGGCAATCGCGTGGTGCTGCGGGTCAAGGAGCACGACCTCACCGCCGATTCCACCGCCGCCATTTGGCGCCAAGTGCAGGGGTTCCGCAAGGGACCCGTGCTGGCCAACTACAGCGTGTCGGCCTACGGAACCGACAGCGCGGCGGTGGTGGACGTAAGCGATCTGTTCCTCTCCAACATTCCAGAGCTGTCGCCTGTCGAAGGCATCAATCGTGGCAAGAGCTGGGTGGAGCAGACGTGGGCATTCCCCGAGAACATCAACATCGAGGTCACGCAGACCGGCCAGTCGCGGCCGGCGGCCGCCGGTGGCGGAGGTGGCGGAGGTGGCGGTGGCGCTCAGGCGCAGCCGAGCTCACAAACGGCGCGCGTGCAGTTCAGCATGGTCACGCTGCCCGATGTACCCATGATGCCGCGCTGGCACGACGAGCGCGTGGGCTTCAACTCCAGCCGCACGTACGACATGTCGCGCGATGTGCACAAGGCGGAGCAGGTGCGCTTCATCCATCGCTTCAAGCTGGTGAAGAAGAATCCGTCGGCCGCCGTGTCCGACCCGGTGGAGCCCATCATCTACTGGATCGACCCCGCGACGCCCGACTGGATCAAGCCGTGGATCGTGACAGGCGTGACCAAGTGGCAGGAAGCGTTCCTGGAAGCCGGGTTCAGCAACGCGATTTTCGGTCGCGTGGCACCCACCAAGCAAGAAGACCCCAACTTCTCGCTCTACGATGCACGCAACTCGGTGATCTACTGGCGTCCGAGCACCGTGGCCAACGCCACCGGCGGTCAGATCGTGGACCCGCGCACGGGCCAGATCCTGAAGGGCGAAGTGAACATGTACCACAACATCATGGAGCTGCAGAAGAACTGGTACTTCATTCAAGTGTCGCCGCTGGACAAGCGCGCGCAGCAGCTGCCATTGCCCGACTCGCTCATGGGCCGCCTCATCGAGTACGTGGTCACGCATGAGATCGGCCACTCCATCGGCTTTCCGCACAACATGAAGTCGTCCGCGCAGTATCCGGTGGACTCCATTCGCAGTCGCGCGTTTCTCGAGCGCATGAACGGCCACGTGGCCACGCTCATGGATTACTCGCGTTTCAACTACGTGGCGCAGCCGGAAGACAACATTCCGCCCGATCTGCTGATCCCCAAAATCGGCCCGTACGACAAGTTCGCCGTGAAGTGGGGCTACACGCCCATTCCGTCGGCCCGCACACCCGATGCGGAGAAGGCCACGCTCGACCAGTGGGCCCGCGTGCAGGACGAGTTCCCGTGGCTGCGATTCACCACGCCCGACGCTACCGCCGATCCGGAAAATCTCACCGAGGCCGTCGGTGACGCGGACGCGGTGCTGTCCACCACGCTTGGCATGAAGAACCTCACGCGCGTGGTCGGCATGATTCGCTTGGTGGCCGAGAAGCCCGGTGAGAGCTATGAGGAGGTCTCCACGCTGTACAACGAAGCGGTGGGGCAGTGGGGACGCTACATGAATCACGTCGCAGCGATTGTGGGCGGCGCGTACACGCAGGAAAAGTACGGCACGGGCGAGCGCTTCCGTCCCTTGGAAAAGGCGCGTCAGCGCGCCGCCGTGCGTTATCTCAACGAGACCGCGTTTCAGGTGCCGGCCATGTTCCTCGACCCGGCCCTGCTGCGCCGCATCGAAAACGAGGGCGCCGTTGACCGCTTCCGCGCGCGCCAGGCCTCGGTGCTGAGTCAGCTGCTCAATCAGTCGCGGCTCGACCGCCTCGTGGAGTTCGAAGCACTCGCAGCCACCCCGGCCGAGGCCTACACGCTGGCCGACCTGATGAGCGATCTGCGCGCTGGTGTCTGGGGTGAACTCAGCGCGCCGCGTGTCACGGTGAACGCGTATCGTCGCAACCTGCATCGCTCGTTTCTGGCCGCCGCAAATGCGCGACTCAATCCCACCGAAGCCGCACTCAACCGGACCAACAATCCGGCGCCCAATCCCGCTGAATCCGACGTGCGGGGCGTGATGCGCGCCGAGCTGCAGGACATCGACCGGTTGGCGGAGCGGGCGCTCACGCGCGTGAGCGACCCGATGACGCGCATCCACCTGCGCGATGTGCGCACGGAGATTGCACACATCCTTGAGCCGGGGAACTGAGGTGACCTTGCACACGCTTCAGCCTGAGACTGTACCGCGGCGGATTCGCGTGGCGGCGCTCGCTGGCCGCGCCCTGCTGCCGGCTGCGCTCGCCGTCGCCGTGCTCACGCCGGCGGGATTCATACCTGCGGCACACGCGCAAACTCGGCCCGATGGCGCGCGTGTGCGCACGGTGCCCGTCGCGTCCGCGCCCGGCGCCGACCTTCCCGTGGGCAACAGTGAACTGCGGGACTCGGTGTCGCTGTTCAGCACCGACCGCTCGGCGCTCCTGCGGCGCTGGAGTGTGGACTTCTCGCCGGCGCGGCGCGATCGGTTTCGCGCGTTCTACACCGATTGGCGCGCACGACTGGCCCGCGTGGACTTCAACGCGCTCAGTCAGGAAGGACGCATTGACTACGTCCTGCTCGACAACCGACTGCGCACCGAACTGGCCAAGCTGGATCGCGAACAGCGGCTGGCCTCGGAAATGGCGCCGCTCGTACCGTTTGGTGGCGTGATCACCGACTTCGAAGAAGCGCGGCGTCGTTTTGAAAAGGTGGACGGCGCCGTCGCCGCCAAGTCGCTCTCGACCATAGCAGCGCAGGCCGATAGTCTCACCAAGAGCACGCGTGCGAAGCGGGCCGACACCGCATCACGCGCCGAACGCATTGTCGCGCTGCGCACCATCGGCTATCTCGGTGACCTGCAGTCCACCATGCGCAACTGGAACCGGTTCGCCAGTGGCTACGATCCCCTGTTCTCCTGGTGGACCGCCGACCCGTACAAGCGGGCCAACGACGCCATCGGGAACTATGTGAAGGCCCTCCGCGAAGAGGTGGTGGGGCAGCGGGAAGGGCAGGAGGAGCCCATCATCGGCGATCCTCTCGGCGCCGCCGGCCTGGCCGAAGACCTGCAGGCCGAAATGATCGCGTACACGCCCGAAGAGCTCATCGCGCTCGCCGAGCGCGAGTTCACGTGGATTGAGGCGGAGCAGAAGAAGGCATCGCGCGAGATGGGGTTTGGCGACGATTGGCGCGCCGCGCTCGAGAGTGTGAAACAGGCGTACGTGCCGCCGGGCGAACAGCCGGAACTCATTCGCCGGCTGGCTCGTGAAGCGGTTGCCTTCATCACCGAGCGCGATCTGGTCACGGTGCCGCCGCTGGCCGATGAAATCTGGCGCATGGAGATGATGACCCCGCGTCAGCAGCTGGTGTCGCCGTTCTTTCTGGGCGGCGAGGTCATTCAGGTGTCGTACCCCACCGACTCCATGGCGCACGAGGACAAGCTCATGAGCATGCGCGGCAACAACCCGCACTTCTCCATGGCGACGGTGCACCACGAGCTCATTCCGGGGCACCACCTGCAGGGCTACATGACGTCGCGCTACAACGAACACCGGAGCGCGTTCAACACGCCGTTCTGGACCGAGGGCTGGTCACTGTACTGGGAGATGCTGCTGTGGGACCAGGGCTTCGCAAAGACGCCCCAGGATCGCATGGGCATGCTGTTCTGGCGCTCGCACCGATTGGCGCGCATCATCTTCTCGCTGCGCGTACATCTGGGCACGATGACGCCGCAGGAAGCGATCGACATGCTCGTGGACCGTGTGGGGCATGAGCGGGCGAACGCGGAGGCAGAGGTGCGCCGCTCGTTCAACGGCAACTATTCGCCGCTCTATCAAGCGGCGTATATGCTGGGCGGGTTGCAGATTCGTTCGCTGCACGAAGAACTCGTGGGCGGTGGACGCATGTCCAACCGACAGTTCCATGACGCGATTCTGCAGGGTGGCCGCATTCCCGTGGAGATGGTGCGCGCGCGACTGCTCGGCACGCCGCTCTCGCGCAACTACCGTGCGAACTGGAAGTTCATCCAACCGTGAGGAATCACATGCGTTTCTCCCCGCAGTATTTGGTGCCGCGCATACTGGTGAGCGCGAGCTTTGGGGCGGTTCTGAGCGCGAGTCTGTTTGCTCCGCCGCTGGTCGCGCAGGTCGCGGGTCTCACCGGCACCGTCATCATCACCAACAAGACGCCCGCCACAGCGACTATTGTTGACGTCGGCAGCGGCCGCACGCTGGTCACACTACCGACGGGCAACGGTCCGCATGAAGTCGTGGTGTCGAGTGATGGTCGCACGGCGGTTGTCACCGATTACGGTACGGGTCCGGCACCGGGCAGTACACTCACGGTGATCGACGTACCGGGGCTCCGCGTCGCGCGCACCATCTCGGTGGCGCCGCATCAGCGGCCGCACGGTATTGTCTTCCTGCCCGGAGATTCGATTGTCGTTGTCACGTCTGAGGCCGCGCGCCTGGTGATGTTGGTGAACGTGCGGTCGGGCGACATCGTGCGCACGGCGTCCACCAATCAGAACGGATCGCACATGGTGGGGGTCGCGGCCGACGGTATCACCGCATGGACCGGCAACATCGGCAGCAACACCATCACCGAACTCGATCTGTCCACCGGCAAGGCCATTCGCAACATTGACGTGCCCGCGCAGCCTGAGGCCATCAATGTCACCGCCGACGGTAGCGAGGTGTGGGTGGGCAGCAACGCCACGGGCAAGGTGAGCGTGGTGGACGCATATACGGGAGCGGTGTCCACCGCGGCAGATAGTGTCAGCTGGCCCTATCGCGTGCTCTACTCGCCCGATGCAAAGTTGGCCTTTATTCCCGATTATCGAGGCAATGCGCTGCGTGTGCTGGATCGGAAGAGCCGCAAGGAACTGGGCCGCATGGCGTTTCCAGGCGGTGGGCCACAGGGCATCAGCATCACGCCCGATGGGAAGTACGTGCTGCTGTCCATGAGCAGCGAGGCGCGCATTGCGATCATTGACGTGGCGTCGCGACGCGTGGTGGGGCATCTGGCGGCCGGTGAGACGCCGGACGGCGTGGTGTACACGCCGCTGCAGGTGGTCGCGCCCGGGCAGTGATCGTGCTGGTAATCGCGCGGCGCGACTACGGCTTCACACGGGAATAGTATCCGTCAAACGCCACCGTCCACGTGGTGCCGCCGTCCGTCGAGCCCTCCCAGAACTGACGCACGCGTCCATCGTCGAGGCGCGTCCACGTGATGCGATCGAGCGCGGCGCTGCCGTTGCGCGCGGTCCGCTCACCCTGCAGCTGCATCACGCCGGGCCGCGGAGAGCTGCCGTACAGGTGCAGCACGAGTCCACTCACGTCGGTCCACGTCTGACTCCAGCGCGCACTGCCGGCGTCATACGTGTTGATGCTCTGGCCGGCGTACCCGCCAGGCGTCGAGTACGACTCGTTGAGCGTGCAGCCGCGATTGCCGCGCGTGATCGTATTGTGACCGCCGATCGTGCCATCTGTCGTTCGCACCTCCCATCGCCCCAGCCAGAAGTCGAACGCGCGGTACGCCGCGGCGCGGCATGGGGCGCCGATGGTCGTATCGGCGACGACGGCGGTCTGCTGCGCGGACAAGCGTGACAGTGGCACCAGCGTCGATTCAACCAGTGCCAGCGTTACCACCGCGGTGACCATGCCGGTGGTCGTCGGCAGCGTTGCGCCGAATCGCCACGTCATAACGGCAGTACCACCCACCACGGATATACGTGACTCTGGCCGTGCGCCTCGGCTGTTGCGTACACCCCCCGGTACGGACTGCCCGCTGGTGGAGTGATCGTTACCACGTAGTTGCCACCAGGCAGCTGTGCGAGGGTGACCTGACCAGTCGCGTCGGTGGTCGCGGTGCCCAGCACGTCGCCCAGCTGCCATTGGCCGGCGCTGCCACCAAGCACCGGGTACGCGCGCACCGTGGCACCCACCACGCGCGGCGCGGTTTGCAGGCTGTCGTTGCCGGCACCACTGGCCGACGGACCAATCACGGTTCCCCGAAAGTAGCCGGGCGTCGCCGCGGTAGTGGGCGGGGGGGGCGGTGGGTTGCCTGCGCTGTCCGCCGCCGCGAAGGAGGCGAGACCCGCCAGCGGTGACACCACCGGGTCCACCGAGCCATTGTCGCAGGCCGTGAGGCCGAGCATGAGCAAGGCAACGCAGACGGTCGAGACGGTCGAGAACCGTCGCCGCTTGCTGTTCCCGGACGTCGCGACTCGCGCGGCGGTGGGGGATGCGTCAACAGCGTTGGAGTGAAGCGCGTGCGCTGACATGTGGCGGGGCATCGGAGTCTCGGGTAGAGGTCGGCGCGAGATGATGACACGAGTGCACACGATGTGACGCGTGCGCTTTGATGCTCATACCCCGCGGCCACCCCCACGTGACCACTCCGCTGTGACCAGCCGTTCCCTAGCGACGACGAGCCGTGATCACGGTCTCGATATTGTCCACTCGGGGATTGATGAACTCCAGCTGCACACGACCGTCGTCGCGCGTGCTCACCGCGGCCGGAATCGAACTGTTCGTCAGCACCCAGCCCTCCGGCAGCACCACGATGTTGGCCGGACGACCAAAGCCGCGCTCCCACACCAGCTCGTCGTCCACAAGGCGATAGCGCGCGCTGTCGGTGTACGTCTCGCTCATGCGCAGTCTCACCGACGACCGCTCGGCAACCACCGGAAACAGGAACACCACAACCTCCGTGGTGGGCGTGACGTTGGGTACGTCGAGTTTCGCCGTCGTGATCTGGTCACCCGTGAGTACGCGCCACGGCACGTTGCGGCCCGTGTCGAGATTGAGGCCCTTTGGATTGGACACCTTGCTGCCGCCACGTACAACGTTGAGGTACATGCGGGTGCCGGCGCGCGTCTCGGTGTAGTCGTGGTAAAGGTCGAACGCGTGGGTCTCCGGCTGCTGCAGCAGGTACACGATCTCCCGGTCCTGATGCGCGCGCTCCACGAGCTGTGAGGCCACGCTCGACGCGGACGGCCCGCGCGCCGCGCGTGGCGTGGGTACGGCGCGCATGGTGACCGGGGCCTGCGCCGGCGTGGTGTTCCAGAAGCTGATTCCGATGCGCCCATCGGCTTCCTGCAGCACCTGCGCCGGATAGCTGGAGCTTACGAGTTCGTAGCCTGCCGGCAGTACGATCGCGTTGCGTTTGATGCCGAGCGGCCGCGTGAACACAATCGTGTCACCGCGCGAGAAATAGCTCTCGGCGTCCTCGTACGTTTTTTCAATCAGCACGCGTTGTTCGCCCCCGTCCTCGGGCACCGGGCGTGCCAACTCCACACGAATGTAGCGCTGCGTGCTGTCGGAGGAACGCACGCCGCCGGCGCGAGCTTCGGTGACGCCAACCTCCTCGAACTGCAGCGCCGCCCCGCTTGCGCGGTCAAACACGTTTTCGTCGGTGGCGATGCTGCCCTGCCGAATGGGATTGAAGTAGTAGCGCGCACCCGGCGTGGTGGCCGTGACCTCGTAGATGATCTTGAACTTCGCGGATCCCGGCGCCAGCAGCTCGTAGCGGGTGTAGGCATCCGACTCTGTCTGTCGGGCCGGTGGGCCGGGCGTTGGGCGCGGACGAACCGGTGACTGCGCCGAGAGCAGGCTCGCGGAGAGCGTGAGTGCAAGCACCGAGCGGCAGCAGGTGGCTCGGGAACACGATGGAACCGGCATGTACTGCTCCTCGCGCGTGTTGGCCATGAGTTCGTTGAAGTCTGGCGACGCGCCTGTCGCATCGCCTCAGTAAGGTTTGCTGCCCCCGGCAGCGGCTTGCCGGTTGTCGGCGCGCAGCGCGCTGATCTCCTGCAGACGCTGCTCCACCCGCGAGCGGTATGGCGCCCCCCACAATGCCATGCCATCCACCACGGCGCCATACCATCGCGCCGCCTCCACTGCTTTGCCTCGCGCCAGCAGCAGCTCAGCTCGCGCAAACCGGTCCACATGCTGCTCAAGCACCGGATACCGCCGCCGGAGGGATACCGGCACGTCGACTTCGCTCTCCGCGAACGCCCGCATCGCTTGCGCCGAGTCACGGCGAGCGAGTGCCAGCCGCGCCTCCAGCGCCCGACGGAGCGGAAACCGGAGGCGCGCGTTTGCGCCCCCTCGCTCCAACACAGCAACGGCGC
Organism: Gemmatimonadales bacterium; assembly: GCA_038259155.1. Classification (GTDB taxonomy): domain Bacteria; phylum Gemmatimonadota; class Gemmatimonadetes; order Gemmatimonadales; family Gemmatimonadaceae; genus JAABRT01. The sequence continues at coordinate 12,000 of JBBSPE010000009.1, read as the reverse complement.
GCACCACCGAAACGCTGTCGTCCAATCGAGAGCTGAGCAGCCCCACCAGATACCAGTCGATCACTGCCTCCTCGTCTGACGAGAGGCCCCCGACCTCGACGAATGACGGGTTCGGCTGCGTCGTGGCCGCCACGCGCTGCAGCAGCGTGTCCCTGACCGTCCGCATGGCCAATCGCGTGCTGGCTTCGGGCAGGGAAAGCAGCGTCATCGCGCGATGTCGCTGCGTGTCGTGCGCGCCCAGGAGCGCCGCTTCGCGCCACGCGTCTTCGGCCGCCGCCCACGCGCCCGCACTCGCCCGCAAGGTCGCGAGCGCCAGCCAGCCCTCGCACCGAACCTCCATGGGCGCCGTCGCGCGCGTCATCGCCTGCGCGAACGACCGGGCTGCGTCCAAGTCGCGCGGGTCATTGGCCGCGCGGCGCAACGCAGTTTGGGCCGTGATCGGGTCGGCAAGCGCCCGGGCCGCTGCGGCGCCACCGTCGGGCAACACACGACGCGCGTGCAGCGCGAGATAGTTCTGGTGCACGCCCGGCTGCTCGCCCGCGCTGCTGGGGTCAAAATACATCGTGAAGAGCGTGTCCAGCGCGCCGACGGCGTTCGCTCTCGCTGCCAGGTCCATCAGAAACACGACCACTTCGCGATTGCGCGGGTCGAGCGCCATGGCGCGACGAAACACCGGCTCCGCCTCGAGCGACGAGCGACCGTGGTAGGGATTGTCGTGGACCAGCGCCTCGCCAAACAGCATGAGCGCCTCCATGTCGCTCGGGTACATCGACGCCAGTTCGCGAAAGGTCGTGGTGGCCTCGAGCACGCTGCCGAGCTGCAGCGCATGATAGCCGCGCACAATCGTCTGCCACCGATAGGGAAGCTGCGAGGCCAGCGCGTACGCGCGTTGTGTGGCGACGCGGTTCAGGGAATCCACGGCGCCCCATCGCGCCGCGCGTGCCAGTCGGTACCATGCCAGCGCAAACGCCGAGTCCGCCTCCACTGCCCGGGCGAAGAGGGCCATCGCGGTACGCGGACGCGCATCCCGCAATTCACGCTCGCCGTCGAGAAAGGCACGGAGCGCCACGACCGACCGCGTGGACGACGCCGCCAGCCCGCCAATCGTGTCGCCAGGCGCGCGCAGTTCGCCGCCCACAAGCTGTTGTACCAGGGCCTGCACCCCCGCTGGTAGCCCGTCGAGCTTGCGCACGGTCACCACGGCGCGACCCGTCTCGTGACCGTCGGCGTCGCGCAACGTGGCGCGAATGGTGAGTTCACTGCCCACCGACACGACGCTGCCGACCACATAGCGTTCGGCACCAAGCCGCCGCGCGATCGCCCCCTGGGCAGCGGAGTCTGTCGTGGCGCCCGAATCCTGTCGCGTCGCACTCAACACTGCTTGTGGGTCAATGCCGCGCAGCAAGCCGGTGGCGTCGAACGCTGGCGACAGCAGATCCACCATCCCTTCCTTCAGATAGTCCTGTTGCGAATCCCCGCGGACGGCGAACGGAAGCACGGCCACTGGCGGTGGTGCATTGTCCGTGCGCACAAGCTCGAGGGGACGCGAGCGCGACGGCAAACGCGCGTCGGAACGCGAGAGGAGCCAGCCTACGGCCAGCACGCTCGCCGTCGCCAGCCCCGTGAGCCATCGCCAGGCGGCGCGCGGTATCAGCGGCGATATCGGCGTACGGACGGGTTCTGCCGTGCGAAACGCGTGCGGGCGCGCATGGGGTCGCACCCCATGCAGTACCTCGGATTCGTGCGCGGTCATGCCCGCAATGCGCGCGAACACCGCGTCGCCGTCGGCCGGTCGCTGCGTCGGATCGAGTGCCAGCATATCACCGACGAGCTGCGCGAGCCGTGGCGGAATGGGCGCACCATCCGGACGCACCAGCGGCGGCAGTTCCCCCCGCAGGATCGCGCCGCGCAACTCATCACGATTGTCACCGCGGAACGGTCGCCGCCCCGTCAGCAGTTCGAAGTACAGTACGCCGAGCGACCACACGTCTGACCGGGGCGTGGCGTCGCCGTGTCCCAGCAGCTCCGGCGCCATGTACGCGAGCGTTCCGGCAAAGGTCCGCGGCGGTGCTGCTGCCGTACCGAGCGACGGCGGCATCGTCACGTCGTGGCGCAGGGCGACGCCGAAGTCGAGCAGCTTCACGATCCCGCCGTGAGCGAGCCCCACGTTTGCCGGCTTCAGATCGCGATGCACGATTCCTCGACGGTGTGCGGCCGCGAGCCCACTGGCGACCTGCGGCGCCAGCGCCAGTATGTGCGCCAGAGGCAGGACACCAGCCTTCAGTCGCTCGCGCAGCGTGCCTTCCGTGCACAGCTGCATCACGAGGCACAGTCCGCCGTCTTCCGTGTCCTCAACCGCGTGGATCGCGCAGACGTTCGGGTCGTCGAGCAGGGAAACGGCACGTGCTTCCTCCATGAGCCGCCGCCGCGCACCTTCACTCTGAAAGGCATCCGCGCGCAGCACCTTGATGGCCACGTCGCGATCCAGCCGCTCATCTCGGGCGCGGAACACAGTGCCCATGCCTCCGGTGCCGAGTTCGTCGCCGACTACATAGTGTCGGACGGTGGAGCCGCGCTGAATCTCGGGCGACAGCACGACCTCGTCGCGCACACTGCCCGCCGATGACCGCCAGGCCGGATCGGCAATCGCCCGTTCCATCAGCGGCGCAACCACGTGGGCAGAGAGCAGGTCCAGAAACTCCCCTGCGTCCTCGCCCGCCTCGAGCAGCGCCAGCAAGTCGCCGCGCAGCGGGTCGCCCTGCGCACACGCCTCGTTTACGTAGTCCGCCCGCTCGGCTGCCGGCAGCGCGTGCGCCATCTCGTACAGCGAGGAGAGGCGCTCCCAAGCGTCCGACGCGCTCGAACTGGTGCTCACCGGGCGCGACTCATGGGCGCAGCGGGGCGGCTGAGCGGTGCCTGTGGTGCCAGCGGTGCCAGCGGTGCCAGCGGTGCCAGCGGTGCCAGCGGTGCCAGCGGTGCCAGCGGTGCCAGCGCGCGGTGGAGCCAGGCTTGCGCGAGTGCCCAATCCCGCTTCACGGTGGCTTCCGAAATGTGAAGCGCCGCTGCCGTATCGCCGAGCGAGAGGCCGGCGAAGAATCGACACTCCACCACTCGGCAGGGCCGCGGATGCAGTGCCTCGAGTGCACGCAATGCTTCGTCCAGTGCGCAGAGCTGTTCGATATCGCCGTTGCCCGCCCCTTGACCATCGTCCAGCGGCGTATTGAGCGGCGCGTTCAGCGCCGAGCCCACCGGCAGGTGTCGCTGCGCGTCGAGCGCGTCGAGTGGAACGGCCTGTGCGTTGTCGCCCCGCTTCAGCGTGCGATTCCGCCGTGCGTAGTTGCTCAGGATCTGCCGCGTCGCGCGAGCCGCCACGGCATAGAAGTGCGCGCGATCTCGGACCGTCAGCGACGGTGCGTCGGCCATGCGCAGGTACACCTCATGGACGAGTGCCGTTGTGTCCAATGTGTCATCGCCCCGCCAGCGTCGCCGCTGTCGCCGGACCACCACCCGCATCTCGTCGTACACACGGCCGAACAACCGAGCACCGGCAGGCTCATCGCCTTCGCCCCAGCGTCGAACAAGATCGGATACGGACAGTTCGGTATCGGTCACGGCTACCAAGGGCAATCCTGAGGCGGAGGGAGGGACGAGCCGACCCGCGGACATTGGGTGTGCGACGACAAGGGAACGTCGCCAACTCGCAAATGGCTCTCTTCAACCGGCAGACTATTCCCCTCAGGCCTCAATCGTTCGCGCGCGCGTTCGCTCCAGCCCATCTAGGGCTCGTCGGGACCCTCGATGTTGTCAGGCGTCCGGTGGCAGCAGCGCGGAATCTGGCTGCATGGCGCCAGCTACGTTCCCCTCGCTGTCCCGGAACCACAGCAGGTGCCCGATCATGGGGATTGTGGCGACCGGCATCAGGATCGTGCCGCCCGCCGCGACGATTGCCTGCTCGGTCGCTTTGATGTCGACAACGGCAATGGTGCACTCGAAGCCGGTCATGCGCTCGCCGTTTACGAGTGTGCGACGAGCCTGCAGTGATCCGTGAATGGCCGGCGTGTCCGGGGTGGAGCCTGTGTCGATCATATAGAAATCGGGCGGCCCCCACGCGTTGAACTGCCAGCCGAACACGTCGGTATAGAATCGACTGGCGCGTTCCACGTCGTCGGCGTTGATGGCGAAGTGGCGAACGGGTGAGGAGGGGGCGGTGGGGGGCATGAACGGCTCCGTGGCACGCGTTGAATGAGGGACGTGCAACGAACGTCGCCTCTTCCGGCTCGGCAAGCTTGCGCTAACTTGCCAGTATATGTCGGAGATCCGCCAAAATACGGTGGCTGTGCGCACCAGCACGGTAGGATTCTCGAGTGGCTTCCAATGGCGGGGACGTGCGAGTGACTGGGGACAGCTCCTCTGGGCTGCGCCGGGCGCCATCACCGTAACCGTGGCGAGCGCGCTCTGGATCATTCCGCATCGGCAGGCGCTCTGGCTGCCCTCCGGTACTGCCAACGACGTCCGGATGGTCGGGCGGGGTGTGTTGCGCGCCGTCTATCTCGCGCGACGCGCCTGTCGCGGGCTCGGTACCGAGCCTCGCGCCTTGGCGATTGCGCCGTTGCTGCGCGAACTCCTCCGTCGCGCGTTCGAGCACGACACGCTCGATCGTGCGGTCCCGCGCGAGGCGCGGCTTGTGAGCGTGCTGCGTGACGAACTGCGCGCGCATCTCGCACGCGCCACGATCCCGGTGGACTTGCCGATGCCTCGCGACCAGCGTGCCATGCGAGCCGCGGAGGCGGTCCTCATCGCACCAGGCAACACCATGAGCACGGCGACGCTCGCACGCAGCGCGCAGGCTGGCGCGCGCACACTCGAGCGACTCTTCTCGGCGGAGACCGGCTTGTCGCTTGGCGCGTGGCGCCAGCGCGCCGCGCTTGTGCATGGCATGAAGCAGCTCTCCGAAGGCGAAAGCGTCACACGGGCCGCGCTCGCCGCTGGCTACAGCAGCACCAGCGCCTTCGTGTCTGCGTTCCGCCGGCTCACGGGCGTGACGCCGGGTCGATTTGCGTCGGCCACTGACGGCGGTGGGTGATCGTCGCGCGGGTTGCAGCTATCTTGCAGCATGACCATTCCTGACGACGCACCCACCTATCAGCTGATCGGCCCGGACGGCGCCCGCTACACCAGCACCACGCCCGGCACGTTTGGCGGCTACCGCAAGCAGCGGCGCTACGGACGCCTGGACTGCAAGGCGGCCCGCCGCGCGCTCGAACACGGGGCGCTCTACGCGCAGCAACGCGTGTTCTTTGCCGACGAGGCCGCCGCGATCGCCGCCGGCTATCGCCCGTGCGCCACGTGCATGCCGGACGAGTACAAGGCATGGAAGGCCGGCCGGCGATAGCGTTGGCGGTTGGCGACAGGTGGCGCTACCGGTAGTTGTGCCCCTTCACGAACCCCTCGCCGCTGTCCGCCCGGAGTGCCCGGAACGTCCGCGCCCGCACGTTCACCACGTTCTGCTCCACCTGCAGCACGCCGCGTACGAGCAGCAGCGGTGACCCGGAAATGAGCTTCGCGTCGCGCTCAAACCGCTTGGGCGTGACCACCACGTTGATCAGCCCGGTTTCGTCCTCGAGCGTGAGGAACACGAACCCCTTGGCCGTGCCGGGACGCTGACGGCAGATCACCAGACCGGCCGTACCAATGCGTTCCCCGTCACGGCCGTTCTTGAGCAGGTCCGCCGCCGTGCGCACGCCGTTGGGCACGAGCAGCTCGCGGATGTGCGTCATGGGATGGCCGGCCAGCGACAACCCGGTCATGCGATAGTCCGACGCGGTGAGCTCCACCGGACTCAGCGCCGGTACGAGCAACGGCGCCGCCCGCACCACGCTGGGCGCCAACGGACCGGCATCGCCACGGGCGGCCGCCAGCAACTCCCACAGCGCCACGCGCCGCCGACGTGACGGCTGCTCATGCTCGAACAACGCATCAAACGCCCCACTCTCGGCGATCCGCGTGAGCGATGCCTTGTCCAGCCGCACGCGCTGCACGAAGTCGGTCACGCTGGTGAACGGGCCGTCAGCCAGCGCGCGCTCGAGTGCCCCGCGGGCCTTGTGGCCGAGTCCACGAATGAGGCGCAGGCCCAGGCGAACGGCTGGGGGGCGGGCGGGTGTCGTCGTGCCGGTGGTATCAGCGGCCCCAGTGGCCGTGCTGCTCGCCGTGTTGCTCGCCGTGTTGCTCGCCGTGTTGTTCGTCGCGCACTCCACCGCACGCATCTGCACCGTACCGTCGTGCGGCACGAGCACACGCGTGTCGCTGAGCTCCAGCGTGTGATCCCACGCACTCCGCGTGATGTCGATGGCGCGCACCTCCACCCCGTGACGCTTTGCGTCCTCCACCAGCGTGCCGGGCGCGTAGAATCCCATGGGTTGCGCGTTGAGAATCGCCGCTGTGAACTCCGGGCCGTAGTAGTGCCGCAGGTACGCCGTGGCGTACACAATGAGCGCAAAGCTCGCCGCGTGACTTTCGGGAAAACCGTAGTCGGCAAACGCGTTGATCTGGTTGTAGATGCGACGCGCGATGTCCTCCTCGATACCGTTCTTCGCCATGCCCGCAATCAGCTGCTCGCCAATCTCCGCCATGCGCTCGCGACTGCGCTTGTGCCCCATCGCGCGACGCAGCACGTCAGCCTGGCCCGGTGTGAAGCCAGCCGCGGCAATGGCCACCTGCATGCCCTGCTCCTGAAAGAGCGGAATGCCCAGCGTGCGCTTGAGCACATGCTCCACCGCCGGATGCGGATACGTGATGGCCTCCGTGCCCGCACGCCGCCGCAGGTACGGATGCACCATGTCGCCCTGAATGGGCCCGGGGCGAATGAGCGCCACTTCCACCACGAGATCGTAGAAGCACCGCGGCTTGAGACGCGGCAGCGTGTTCATCTGCGCGCGACTCTCCACCTGAAACACGCCCACCGTATCGGCCGCGCACAACTGGTCGTACACCGCCTGATCGCTCATATCGAGCTGCGCGAGGTCAACGTCTATACCACGCGTGTGCCGCAGGTAGAGCAGGCAATCCTGCACCACCGTGAGCATGCCCAGCCCCAGCAGGTCGATCTTCACGAACCCCACGGGATCGAGGTCGTCCTTCTCCCATTGAATGACCGTGCGCCCCGGCATACTCGCCGGCTCAATGGGCACCACGCTGCCGAGTGGCTCGCGACTGAGCACGAAACCGCCCACGTGAATGGACCGGTGGCGCGGCAACTGGTGCAGTCCTTCCACCACGCGCGCGAGTGCGTTCACGCGCGGGTCGGCGGGGTCGAGGCCCACGGATTCGAGCAGGGCGTTGCCGGGGGGAATGGCGGGTGCAGAGTCCGCTGATGTGTCAGCTGCCACAGAGCCTGCTGAGGCGGAGTCTGCCGACGTAGCGCCTGTTCTGCGCGCCTGCTCGTCCACCTCGTTGGCCAGTCGCACCGCCTCGGTGCCACCCACAAAGCGTTGGCCGAGTCGTTGCGCCAGCACGTCGCGGGCAGACGGTCCACCGGCGGGACCACACTCCGATGCGCGATCGGGCGCGTACGGATCGGCCGCCTTCGACTCAGCCACTCGGCGCGGCCTGGCCAACTGCTCCGCCTTGAGCGCCCGCTTCTCTGCATCGCGCTTGGCGTGTGCCTTCGCCCCGTTGCTGTCGCCGGCGCCCGCCTGCTTGGCGTCGCGCCAATGCCACGTGTCCACGCGCAACGCCGCCCGCGCGAGGTCGCGGTCCGTGTCGCGTGGATCGGGGGCGTGCTGGCTGGTGGCATCATCGCCGGCCAGGCGCGGGTCTGGGGCGAAGCGGTGGGCGACTGCTTGCGCAGAACCGCCGCTCGGCGGTGCATCACTCTCTTCATCCGTCGGTGCGGCGTCTGCGTTGCTCTCGTCGATCTCCGCGCCCACGCGCAACGACTCCGCCGTGAGCTTCGCACTGAAACGATCCGCCAGCGACGCCAGCGCGTCACCCTGCTGCACACTGAACCCCAACACGCGCGCCACATCGCGCACCGCACTGCGTCCGCGATAGGTGATCTGTTCGCACACCATCGCTGCGTGTTCGCGTCCGTAGCGATTGTACACGTATTGCAGCACCCGTTCGCGATCACGGTGTGCAAAGTCGATATCAATGTCGGGTGGCTCCTGTCGCTCCTCGCTCAGAAAGCGCTCGAACAGCAGCTCCATGCGAATCGGGTCCACGGCCGTGATGCCCAGGCAATAGCACACCGCACTGTTGGCCGCCGATCCGCGCCCCTGGCAGAGAATACCGTCGCGGCGCGCAAAGCGGACGATGTCCCACACAATGAGGAAGAAGCCCGCCAGATCGAGCTTCGCACTGAGCGCGAGTTCATGCGCGAGTTGCGCCTCGTGTTTGGGTGTGCGACGATCGGTGTCGGGCGGCCCCCAGCGTTCCGTGGCGCCTTGTTCAATCAGTTGTGTGAGGTACGCGTTCGCCGACACGCCTGGCGGCAGCGGAAATGCCGGCAGCGACGGACGCAGCTGCTCCAACCGGAACGCACACCGTTCGGCGATCGCGAGCGATTGTGCAAGTCCCGCTTCATGGCCGTGCCATGTCACCGCGAGCTGCTGTGCGCTCTTGAGATACCACTCCGCATTGGGACGCAGGCGTGTACCCATATCGTCGAGCGCACGTTGATGGCGCAGCGACGTGAGCACATCGTGCACCACCCGTCCACCTGGTTCTGCGTAGTGCACGTTGTTGGTCACCACCCACGGCACGCCGAGTGCGTGGGCAATCGGTAGCAGGCGCCGCACGAGGCGTCGTTCTTCCGGTAATCCGTGGTCCCACACTTCCATGGCCACCCGATCCCCGAACGCGTCCGTCAGCAGGCCAAGCGCGCGTCGCGCGTCGCGGGCGCGTCCTTCACGGGCCAGTTGCGGCACCCATCCGCGAGGGCAGCCCGTGAGCGCGAACACGCCGGCCGTGTGCTGTGCGAGCTGGTCAAACGTGACCGCCGGTTGTCCACGTGGACGGTCCATACGCGCGCGCGTGATGAGGCGCGAGATGTTGCCGTACCCTTCGCGCGTCTGCGCCAGCAGCACCAGATGCGTACGGCGCAGTGCGCTCGGTGCGTCGGGCGCTGTGCCTATGCTGGCGTTATCCACCTCCACCGTGAGTTCGGCGCCCAGAATGCCGCCCAGCCCCACCGTCGCCGCGGCCTGGGCAAAGCGCACCACGCCACCGAGTTCGTCGTGGTCCGTGAGCGCCAGCGCCGGATAGCCGAGGACATGGGCGCGTTCGGCGAGGGCTTCCGGGAGGGAGGCCCCGTCGAGCAGGGAGAAAGCCGAGTGGCAGTGGAGCTCGACGTACTGCGGGGTGGCGGGGGCGGAGCTGATCTGGCGTGGCATACGTACCCGAACATAGGCCGAAGCAACGGGCGGCGCCAGCCGGTGAGCGCCTGGCTGTTGGGAGCGGGCGGGAATCCTTGCACCACCCAAAGGACTGAACTTTCAGGATGTCCTCTGATGTACGGCGACTCGCCCGCCGCACGCTCCCGGTGCGTCTCTACATACTGGGAGAGGAACCACCGGAACGTGGTGAAAGCTCCACTACCGCCTCGGAGCGGTTCGAATTGATGGTCGCGCTCTCGGCGCGCTTGCGCGAGCTGCAGGGTGGGGGTGAGCCCCCGAATACGCGGGCGACTATTCCTGTACGTCGGAGGCCCATGCGTTGAACGACGATTGGCTTGATGTACTCCAGGCGCTACTCGACGCGGATGCGCGTTTCATGGTGGTTGGCGCGCACGCGCTGGCCGTGCACGGCGTGTCTCGTTCGACCCAAGACTTGGGCGTCTGGGTCGATCCAACACCGCAGAATGCGGAGCGTGTGTAGCGCGCGCTCGTTGCTTTTGGCACACCGTTGGACGACCTCAAGATTGCGCGCGATGATCTCACCACGCTTGGCATCGTCCTGCAAATCGGTTTGCCTCCAAACCGGATCGACTTCCTCACGGCGCAGACCAGACTCGGCGCGTTTGACGCGGCTTGGACTGATCGTGTTACGCAGCAGGTGCGCCGACAACAGGTTCCGTTTCTGGGCCGAGTGGCCTTGTTGACGAACAAGCGCGCCACCGGACGAACACGCGATTTGGCGGATGTTGAGGCGCTTGAGCAATGGGCGATGTCCGCGCGCACGCGTACAGGCAGGTGCGGAGAAGACACCGCAGTTATAGATGGACGCACCATCGTGGCCGACGACCTCGAAGGACCGTACGGTGGAGCGCACTGACGATGAACGACGGCCGCGAGCAGGACGGCGTTGCGCATCGGATAACTCCTGTCAGTCGATGGGACAACGCATGGCGCACACGGCGCCAGCGAAGAGGCGCACTTCACATGCGGACCAGACCATGCCTGCGAGGGGTATTGCACAGAGACTCTTCATCAACAGGAAAGGACATCCAACTGTGACCACAATGACTGCGCCTCAGCCCGCCACGGACACCGCGATCACCACGATCAATCCCGCGACGGAAGAACAACTTGCCACCTATGACCTCATGAGCGAAGATGCCGCCTTCGCGAAGATCGAGGCGTGCCACGCGGCGTTCCTGCAGTGGCGCACCACGTCCCATGACGCGCGCGGGAAGGTCCTGCGCGACATCGCCGCGGCGCTGCGCACGCACGCCGACGCGCTCGCGGCGCTCATGACGCAAGAGACCGGCAAGCTCATCCGTGACGGCAAGATGGAAGTCGAACTGTGCGCGCAGATCTTCGAGTACACGGCCGAACAGGGGCCAGCACAGCTCGCCGATGAAGAGCGCACACACAGCGGCGGCCGAAAGAAGGGCATGGTCGCCTATTGCCCCATCGGCGTCATCTACAGCATCCAGCCGTGGAACTTCCCCGTCTACCAGCCGGTGCGTGTCCTGGCCGCCAACCTCATGGCCGGTAACGGCGTGATTCTCAAGCACGCCAGCCTCTGCACCGGCAGCGGCCTCATGCTGCGCGACATCTGCCTCGACGCGGGGCTGCCGACGGGCTTGTTCGACGTGGTGCTCGTCAGTCATGACACCTCCGACGCGATCATCGCCCACGGCCGCGTGCGCGGCGTCACCATGACGGGCAGCGACAAGGCCGGCCGTCATATCGGACAGACCGCCGCCAAGCACCTCAAGAAGACGGTGCTCGAGCTCGGCTCGAACGACGCCTACGTGGTGCTCGAGGACGCTGACATTCCGCTGGCCGTGAAGAAGTGTGTACAGGGGCGCATCTACAACAACGGCGAGACCTGCGTGTCGGCCAAGCGCTTCGTGGTAACCGCCGCCGTATACGATGCGTTCGTGAGCGCGTTCGTCACGCAGATGCAGGCCATCCGCATGGGCGATCCCACGGCCGAGGAGACGCAACTCGGTCCGGTGTCCAGCAAGGAGCAGTTCGACACGTTGTCGGAACAGGTGTCCGAAAGTGTTGCCGGCGGCGCGACCTTGCTGTGCGGCGGCGTCCCCGACACGCGAGGCACCGGCTTCTATTTCCCCGCCACCGTGCTGGCCGACTGCGAGCCCGGCACGCCCGCCTATGATGACGAGCTGTTTGGACCGGTGGCGTCGATCATCAAGGCGGGCGATGACGACGATGCCATGCGCATCGCCAACGACAGCCGATACGGCCTCGGCGGCGCGATCTTCTCCAAAAACGTGGAGAAGGCCCGCCAGCTCGCGCGCGACCACTTCGATACCGGCATGGTTCGTATCAACGCGTTCGGCACGGCCGATCCCAACATGCCGTTCGGCGGCGTGAAGGATTCAGGCTATGGCCGCGAGCACGGCGGATTCGGCATGAAGGAGTTCGTCAACACCAAGGCGATCTACCTGCCGTAAGCGGCGGGAGGCGCACGCGTACCCTCCGCCTGACATCATCCCGGAGTGCATCAATCTCCACCAAACCACAGGAGCTACCCATGAACGTTCTCGTCGCCGGTGCCACCGGCAAAACCGGCCTTCGCCTCGTCAAGGAACTG
>JBBSPE010000008.1:0-58951 GCA_038259155.1 Gemmatimonadales bacterium | reverse complement strand
GGTCGCTGGAGCCGGTACCTGCGCCGCAAGGTGCGCCGCCTGATCGAGACACCACCGAAACGCGGCGCAACGGCGTCCGTGTTCGACCGCACGTACCCACCGGTGCAGCAGTTCAGGAGTGACATCGCAAACCTCATCGCGCGACAGGTCTCGCTGCACTTCATCTTCACGGGTACCGTGGACTCCGGATTCAATGCCGAAGGCCAGCTGTTCGAGATTCTCGGTACGGCAGCACGTCCCGATCGGGTGACCGTGACGCGCCTTCCGCTGATGGACCACGTGTTCACCATCGTGGAGGCGCGGCAGGATCTGGTGCGGCGCATCGCCGAGTGGGCGCGGCGGGTGTGATGGGACGCTGTCCGGGTCGCATCGCATGACTCGCGTGCGCGTTCTTCTGGGTCTCGGATTGCTCGTGACACTCGTCGGGACGTGGGGTAGCTGGCGCTTCGGGCGCGCGTACCTCGGTGAGCGCTCCGTGCTCAATCCAGCGGTGGGGCGCGTGCCACTCCCCGCGGACAGCTTGGCACTCGGGCTCACCGCGCTGACCGTGTCGAACGGCGCGGAGCAGCTTGCCGTGTGGTATGCACCGCGCACCACCGGCGGCACGATCGTGCTGTGCAGCGGCACGAATTCCAATCGCGCCTCGCTGCTCAACGAAGCGCGGGCGCTCATCAGCGGCGGACACGGGGTGGTGCTGTTCGATTGGCCCGGTCACGGGGAGAGTTCAGGAGGGGTCGAACTCGGCGAGCCCGCACGTCGGGCCTTGCGCGCGCTGCTCGACGAGGTACTCAGCGGGGATCCGCCATTTCGCGACGTGGATCCGTTGCGCGTTGGCGTCTTCGCCTTTTCGTTCGGTGGAGTGACGGCGGTTCCCGTCGTTGCCCGCGACACGCGGATCCGCTCGCTGGTGGTGGTGGCGGCACCTCTGGACCCATGGGAGCAGACGCAGTTCGCGCTGCGGGGAAGCGGCTGGTTTGGCGTGCAGGGCGGGCTGTGGTTCTGGAGCCGACGTGGCGAGCACTTCGAAGATCAGCGATTGGCTCCGGTGGCTGGCCTGCTCGCGCCGCGCCCGGTGCTCGTGATCGCCGGGGACCAGGATCGGGTGGTGGATCCCGCCGATGCGGCCGCGCTGGTGCGCCTGGTCGGGCCGTCGGCGGCGTTGTGGCGCATTGAGGGCGCCGGGCACGGCGGGTATGCGGAGGAGGCGCCGGACTACGGCACTCGGCTCGCCCGTTTCTACGAGCGCACCTTGGCCCCGGAAGAATGATGCCGCGATTCGCTGATTCCCGTGCACACGTGCGACGTGGGCTAGGCGCGCCGGAACAGGGTGCGGACCAAGACGAATACGAACTGCGTGTCCTGCACCAGGTAGCGCTTCCACAGCCGACCCGGCTCCTTGAGCAGCCGGAACACCCATTCAAGCCCAAAGCGGGACATCCAAACCGGCGCGCGCTCAACCCGGCCCGTCACGAAATCGAGACTTGCACCGATGCCGAACGACACCGTGGGCCCCAGCCGTGCGCGTGTCCGATCGATGAACAGTTCCTGCTTGGGGCAGCCGAGCGCGACGAGCAGCAATTGCGGCTGAGCATCGAGGATGCGCTGTACGATGGTGGACTCGTTCTCATCGGCCACGAGGTCGATGCGCGAGTCGTCCACACCGACAATGGTGACGCCGTGACGGTTCGCGAGGATCTCCGAGGCGTCGAGCGCCACGCCATCGGCGCCGCCGAGCAGGTAGACACGCCACCCGTGCTCGGCGGCGCGCTGCATGAGCGGCAGGATCAGGTCGGAGCCCGACACCTTTTCGGGAATGCGCGGGCCGCGGAGGCGCGAGGCCCAGACAATCGGCACGCCGTCTGCGAGCGCAAGGTTCGCGCGCGAGTAGGCACCCCGCAGCCGTTCATCACGCTCGGCGATCATGACGTGATCGACGTTGGGCGTGAACACCGCACCACCGGTCCCCGCAGCCACGAGCACTTCGATGTCGCGGAGGGCGTCCTCGAGGCTGACGGTGTCTACGTCCAGCGTGCCTATGCGAACGCGCGGTCGGTTCATGCGTCAGCGCCGGCGCGGCGGGGGCGAGTTGACGGCGCGCGTTCCGGCGAACACGATGCGTGGCGCAATGTCTCGTGGTGCGAAGGGAAGCAGGGGCACCGGCCGGAGCGCGGCCAGGTGCATTGCCATGTGCGTTGCTGCGAGAGCACGGGATAATATGACCACCGGCAAGCGGATTGTCAGGAACGCCTCGGCACTGCTGGTGTCGCAAGCGGTGACCTGGCTGTTGGCCTTTTCCCTTACCATCGTCCTGCCGCGCTATCTCGGCGCTGAGGCGCTGGGCAAGCTCAGCCTGGCGAGCTCGCTCTGGGCGATCGCGTCGATCGGGGTCACGTTCGGGCTGGATGCGCTGCTCGTGAAGCTGATCGCTCGCCATCCCGAGCGCACGGGTGAGCTGGTGGGCAACGCCATTGTGCTGCGCACCGCGCTGTTCGTCGTCGCTCTGGGCCTCATGAGTGTGTATGCGCGCGTTGCCGGCTATCCCGCAGAGACGGTGCGCATCATCTACATCATCGGCCTGTCCACGCTGGTGTGGAACTGGATCGGCGCCGTTCAGTCGGGATTGCAGGGGCTCGAGGAAATGAAATACATGTCCGTGGGCAATGTGGTGGGCAAGGGCGTCGTTACGCTCCTGTGCATCCCGCTGGTGCTGCTCGGCCAAGGGCTCGCTGCCATTGCGGGCGCCTATCTCGTCTCAGCGGTGGCGGCGCTCCTGATCCAGCTCTACTACCTCAATCGCCTGCACCGCACGCGCCTCTCCTTTCAGCCTCGGCAGACGGCGCAGCTCATGCGCGACGGGCTCCCGCACCTGTTCTCCAGTGCGTTCCAGGTGGTGTATGCGCAGGTGCATGTGATCATCATCGCGTCTCTTGTAAATGAACGGACGGTGGGCTGGTTCGGCACGTCCTCGACGCTCTTCGGGACGCTGCTGTTCATCCCCACCGTGTTCACGGCCGCAGTGTCCCCCACGCTGTCGCGATTCGCGCTGGCATCGCGGGAGGAGATGATCCGCCTCATGCGGCGGAGCTTCGACCTGCTGCTCGTGCTGAGCGTTCCCATCGGCATGGGTGTGCTGGTGGTGGCCGACCCTGTGGTCGCTCTGCTTTTCGGGCCGGATTTCACGGGAAGCGGACCGGTGCTGGCGATCATGGGCATCGCGCTCATTTTCACCTATCAGAACATGTTGATCGGGCAGTTCCTGATTTCCACCGACCGGCAGAATGTCTTCACCGTCGTAATGGCCGTGGCTACCGTCTCGGCAATCCTGCTTGACCTCGTGGTCGTGCCGTGGACTGAACAACGTTACCAGAATGGCGCCATCGGCGCGGCGCTGAGCCTCCTGGTGTCCGAAGCGGGCATGCTCGCTTTTGCGCTGGTGGCGCTACCCAAAGGGTCCCTGGGCCAGGCCAACGTGCGTACGGCGCTCAAGGTGTTGCTGGCCGGGGGCATCATGGTCGGTGCCACTTGGTGGGCGCGCCCGTATTTCGTGGGTGTGCCCATCGTCATCGGGGCGGTTACCTACACCGTGGCGGTGCTGGGATTGCGCGCCATTCCGGCCGAGGACCTTGGTCTGGTCAGGTCACTGGCTGGCCGGCTCGTGGCGCGCGTCACGGGATAAGCGTCGATATCACATGCACTCCTCTCAACGGCCGAATACGATCGTACGCGTGCTGCATGACGAATTCGCGGGCGTGCATTGGCGACTGCTGCTGGCGAAACTGCTGAGCGCGCCGTTTCCCGACTACGCGGGGAGCCGAATCCGTTCGGCGCTGCTGGCAGCGGCTGGCTTCGACATCGGGCGGGGCACGACGTTCGGGGGCATGCCCACCATCACCGGGGGCGGGCGTGTGTACGGCCGGCTGACAATCGGTGCCGACTGCTGGTTCAACATTGGCGTGCTTCTGAACCTCGGCGCGCCGGTGCGAATCGGCGACGGCGTGTCACTGGGGCACGAGGTCATGCTCTTGACCGAGTCACACGAGCTGGGGATGCCCCCACGTCGGGCGTCGCGACTCACCGCACGGCCCATCACGATCGGCAACGGTGTGTGGATCGGGACGCGGGTCACGGTGCTTCCCGGGGTCACGATCCACGACGGCGCCGTCGTGGCGGCGGGCGCGGTCGTCACCAAGGACGTGCCGCCGAACGTCATCGTCGGGGGCGTGCCGGCCGAGGTCGTGCGCGACCTGCCGACCGACGCTCTGGCAGCGGCCGCATGAAGCCGGCGGAGATGTGGCAGAACGCCTGGGCCGTGGGCCGGGCGCGTTGGTACCTTCGTGGTGCCGAAGCTGGTGCCCGCGTACGGGTGTGGGGATCACCCTCGATCTCGGCGCGCGGCCGATTGGTGGTCGGAAACCGGGTGCGGCTGGTGTCCACCATTGCCACGACCGAGCTGGTGGCCAGCCACGGCGCCACGCTCGAGATCGGCGAGGGCACGTTCATCAACTACGGCTGCTCGATCGCCGCCGTCGAGTCCGTGCGCATCGGCCCCAACTGCAATATCGGGACATACGTGATCATCATGGACACGAACTTTCACCGCCTGGAGCCGGAACGCCGCAACGAACGCGCCGACAGTGCTCCCGTGGCCCTCGGAGAGAATGTCTGGCTTGGCGCCCGCGTGATCGTGCTTCCCGGCGTCACGATCGGCGCGGGCAGCGTGGTGGGCGCGGGCAGCGTGGTCACCCGCGACATTCCGCCGCGGTCCGTCGCGGTGGGCCAGCCCGCCCGGGTCGTCCGCACCCTGTAGGAGCAATGTCGATGCCCGTCCCGTCCGTGAGCATCGTGCTGCCCACGTACAATCGCCAGGATCGCCTGCGGCGCGTGCTGCAGGCCCTCGAGCGCCAGTCCTTTCCGCTGGCGCGCTTCGACGTGTGCATCGTGTCGGACGGGTCGACCGACGGAACAGCCGAGATGATGCGGGTGCTCGAGTCCCCCTTGGCCATCACGTTTGTCGAGCAGGCGAACCTCGGGCCGGCCGTCGCGCGCAACACGGCGCTCGAACGGGCGACGGGTGAGCTCATCCTGTTCCTCGATGACGATGTCGTGCCCTCCGAAGAACTTGTCGCGTCACACGTGCGGTCCCACACGAAGGACAACCTCGTGGTGCTCGGCCCCATGCTCAGCCCGGCAGACTTCACGATGCGACCGTGGGTGCGCTGGGAACAGGCGATGCTCATGAAGCAATACGACGACATGACACAAGGGCGCTGGGAGCCCTCGCCTCGGCAGTTCTATACCGGCAATGCCTCGGTCGCGCGCCGCTGGCTGCTGCAGACCGGCGGCTTCGACCCGGCCTTTCGTCGCGCTGAGGACGTGGAACTGGCGTACCGCCTGGCGGGGCTGGGACTCAATTTCGTGTTCGCTCGCGACGCGGTGGGCTGGCACTACGCGGAGCGCAGCTTCGACTCGTGGCTCGAGACTCCCTACCTCTACGGCCGGAGCGACGTCATCTTCGGTCGCGACAAGGGGCAACCGTGGCTGCTGCGCAAGCTCTGCACCGAGTACCATGGTCGCCATCCCCTCATTCGTGCGTCTACCACGCTTTGTCTCGACCGCCACGTACCCTCGCAACTGGCCTTGGCACTGCTGCGGCAGGCGGGACGCTTACCGGCCCTCTCTCGGGTGACTTTCAGCGGCATCTTCAACCTGCGGTACTATCAGGGCTTCTCCGACGAGATCGGAGGCCGGGAGGCCTTCTTCTCGTGCGTCGCCGCGGCGCGACAGACCGCCGTGGCAGACGGGCGCTGACCCGTGCGCCCCGTCCCGAACAAACACCGCGACACCCCGAGCCACGCCGCATGATTCAGGTGGGATTCGTTCTCGAGCAGGCGCTTGGACACGTGACGCACACGCAAAACCTCCAGACGCACGTGCCGAAGGACCACGCGGTGAACGCGCACTGGGCCTTGATCCCGTTCGCCGCGACCGGTCTCGGGGCACACCTTCCGGTGTACCGCAGCAACTGGACCGTGCGCGCTGGCTGGCGATCACGCCGGGCCCTTGGCGCGCTGGCTGGACGCACGCGCCTCGATGCCCTGCTCTTCCATACGCAGGTCACCGCCGTGCTCGCCAGCAACTGGATGCGCCGTGTGCCCAGTGTGGTCTCCCTCGACGCCACGCCGCTCCAGTACGACGCGCTCGGCGCCTCGTACGCCCACGCGCGCGGGCCCGACTGGCTCGAGTCCCTCAAGTGGCGCCTGAACCGGGACTGCTACCGCGACGCGCGCCATCTCGTCACGTGGAGTTCGTGGGCCAAGCGCGGACTCGTGGACGGCTACGGGGTGCCCGAGGACAAGATCACCGTGATCCCGCCGGGCGTCACCACTTCGGCGTGGCAACGGCCCGCGCCGCGCGTGCTGCACGACGGCGCCTTCCGCATTCTCTTCGTGGGGGCCGCACTCGGGCGAAAGGGGGGCCTCGTGCTGCTCGACGCGTGGCGGGCGCTCAAGGCCGACGTCAACCGCGCCGGACAGCAGATCGAGTTGCACATGGTCACCAAGGACACGGTGGCGGCCGAGCCGGGACTCTTCCTGTATCACGACATGCAGCCGAACAGCGAGCCGCTCCGTCGGCTGTACTTCGACAGCGACGTGTTCTGCCTGCCCACGTACGGCGACTGCCTGCCGATGGTGCTCAGCGAGGCCGGCGCCACCGGACTGCCGTCCATCAGCACGGATGTTGCGGCCATCGGCGAGATCACGCGGCACAACGACACCGGCCTGCTCGTGACACCGGGAGACGTGGGCGGACTCGCCTCGGCACTCGGTGCGATGATCGACAATCCGGAACGCCGTCTGGCCATGGGCGAGCGCGCCATCCAAGTGGTCGCGCAGGAGTACGACGCCGAGCGGAATGCCGGACGCCTGCTCGAACAGCTCAAGGCGATCGCGCGTGCCCCCGCGGGCTGACATGCGGACCCCCTCAGGAAGGGCGACGTCCGCGGTCCTGTTGACCGTGTCTGGCGTCATCGATCCGGATGTCGAACAGCGGGTGGCTGCGGGCGAGCGCCCGCGCGCCGACTACTGCGAGCTGGCACGCGGCTTGGGCGCGGACCTCGTGGACTACGCCGCCGCATCGCGGCTGGGCGGCACGATCGGACGGTTGATCGGAGCCCTGGCCGGCCGGAATGCGCAGCTGGCATATGCGTGCTGGCGCGGACGCGGTGCGAGGGACGTGATCTTCACCGACGGTGAGCAAGTGGGCATCCCGTTGGCGGCCATGCTCCGGTTTCTGGGGCGCGGACCGCGACGCACGCGGCACGTGATGATCGTGCACACCCTCTCCGTGCCCAAGAAGCAGGTGTTCTTCGACTGGTTCGGCCTGCAGTCGCACGTGGACCGGTTCCTCGTGTACTCCACGTGGCAGAAGCAGTTTATCGAATCGCGCTGGAAGGTGCCTGCTCATACGGTGGTCTTCACGCCCTTCATGGTGGACCAGCAGTTCTTCTCCGCTGGGCAGGTGTCCTCGGTGACAGCGGCGAGTGGCGTGCCCACGATCTGCGCGGTGGGCCTGGAACGTCGCGACTATCCAACGCTCATGGACGCGGTGCGCGGCCTGCCGGTCCGGGTGGTGGTGGCCGCCGCAAGTCCCTGGAGCAAGCAGCCCGATGAGACCGTGAACCGGGCGATCCCCGCGAACGTCGAGGTTCGGCGCTTCACGCAGTATGAGCTGCGCGCCCTGTACGCGGAGTCGGCCTTTCTGGTGATGCCGTTGCAGGACGTGACGTTTCAGGCGGGCGTGACGGCGATCCTCGAGGCCATGGCCATGGAGCGCGCCGTGATCTGCTCGCGAACGAGCGGACAGACCGACGTGATCGTCGAGGGCGAGAACGGCGTCTACGTGCCGCCCGGTGATGGACCGGCACTCCGGGCGGCCATCGTGCGA
This sequence comes from Gemmatimonadales bacterium, assembly GCA_038259155.1. GTDB lineage: Bacteria > Gemmatimonadota > Gemmatimonadetes > Gemmatimonadales > Gemmatimonadaceae > JAABRT01. The sequence goes on along the minus strand of JBBSPE010000008.1, from coordinate 51,007 downwards.
CTGCTGGAGCAGCCGGCCGAGGCCGCGCGACTCGGGCGGAATGGCCGTCGGCTTGTGGAGGACCGCATGAACCTCGACTGCTATGTACAGCGACTTGCCGAGGTGGTACACTCTGCGGGCGGTGGCCCCTGCGCCGCGACGGCCGGGATGCCCAGCCGTGAACCCTGACCGACTCCCTTCAGATCATGCGACCGATTGTGCTGCTCCTCGGCGCGGCGTGCGCCTTCGCGAGCGCTGCGTGCGCGACCCCTGATGCCCAGCCGAACGGCGTTGAGTTCGTCGGGCCGCAGCCGCCCGATGGCCGGCCGGTGATCGCGGTGCAGGCCGATGCCGCCGGCATTCCGCTCGATCCGCGCCTCTTCGGCACCAACGTGCCCGCGTGGGTGAATCCGACGAACCTCGGCAACGCCGACCTCCGCACCGCCACCCGCGCCCTTGGCACACCGCTACTGCGGATGCCGGGCGGGAGCTGGAGCAATGCCTACAGCTGGCTGGCGTGCGAGATGGGCGACGGCAACGGGTGCTACTGGACGTGGGCGGCGCGTCCAACGGACTTCCTGAACTTCGCGCGCGCCACGGACACGGAGGTGATGTGGACCGTGTCCGCGAATGGAACGGCGAAGGAGGCGGCCGCACTCGTGGCGTTCTTCAACGGCGTGGTGGGTGACACCACGCTGATCGGCGTGGACCAGAAGGGCAAGGACTGGAAGCGCGTGGGCGACTGGGCGTCGTTGCGCGCACAGCACGGCAACCCGGAGCCGTTTCAGGTGCGGCTCTGGGAGGTCGGGAACGAGGTGTACGGGGGCAAGCAGGCCACCGGGGGGAGTCAATGCGCCAGCTGGGGCTGGGAGGATGTGTGGACGTGCGACGGTGACGAGTACATGCGCGGCCGCGGCACGGGCGGCTTCCGCCATGAGGGCTACCTCGAGTTCCGCGCGGCCATGCGGGCCGTGGACTCCTCCATCCAGGTCGGCGCGGTCGGTGTACCCAAGCCGGGCGACTGGACCGACTGGGGCACCAAGGTGTTCAGTGCGGCCGGTGCCGACCTCGACTTCTACGTGATTCATCACTACGCCTTCTCCGAGGAGCCCCGGAAGGCCGGCGATATCATGCGTTCCTCGCACGGCGTGTGGCCGGAGGTCATGGCCGCGAACAAGGTGGCGGCCGATCGCTCCAGCCAGCGGACCGTGCCGATCGCGGTGACTGAGTACAACCTCGTGTCGTACCTGGAGCTGGACAACGGACAGTTCATGACCCGCTCGGCGAATGCGCTGTTTCTGGCCGACATGATCGGGCAGATGGCGAACGCCGGGGTCGCCATGGCCAACCAGTGGAATCTGGTGAACGGGCGCGGCAACAACGGGTCGGACTACGGCCTGCTGGACGTTGACCGGGGACGCCGCGCACCGGCGTATTTCGCGCTCAAGCTGTGGACCACGATGCGCGGACGCGTGCTTCCGCTCTCCACCTCGATCGACGCCGTCGGTGCCCTGAGTGTGTACGCCACGCGGGCCGACGATGGCGACATTCGCGTCATGGCCATCAACAAGACGGGAAAGGCGACGGACGTGCGCATCGCGTTGGTGGGCGAGGACCAGACGCTGCAGGTCACCTCCCAAATATTGGAGACCGATGCACTGGAGTCGTTGGATGTACTCTTCAACGGCATCGGCCAGCCATCGGTGGACCTTTCAGATGCGCCCGCGCGGCCTGCCGGCGTGGCGACCGGATTCCTCGACCACACGTTTCCGCCCTACTCCATCACGGTGTTGCGCTTCACGCGCTGAGCCGCCCCGCCTGCGCGGACGCGTCCTACAGAACGCGAGTGGTCGAGGGCCAAGCGCCGGTCATATGCGCGAGTTTTGACGCCATGGCCATGGCGAGCGCCACGAGAAACACCGGATTGGCCGCGCCGAGCCCGACGTCGCCGTAGGCTTGGTTGACGAAGCACACGATGATCGCGATGGCGCTGGCCGCCGCGGTCCGTTCCATGGGTAACCGCGCGAAGCGGTAGCTTCGGGCCGCCAGGTACACCGCCACGACGAGCGGCATCCAGAGCAGCGTGAACCCCACGATTCCCGCGATCCCCAGCAGCCAGAGTACGCTGTTGTGCGCCATGAGCAGGTACTCGCGATATGCCCCCGACACGTCCGGCAGCGGGATGAACTCCACGAACTCGTGCCCCCAGCCGGTGCCGAGCACGCGCTGACGCAAGAGCGTGTAGATCAGATCCGTGTTCTCGATTTCACGCCACTGGGTGGACGAGTCCTCGACATTGGCGATGCCCATGAGTTCCGCACCGGGCGCGAAAATGCCCGTGGAAATCGTGCGTGCCAGCGCGAGGTACAGCAGGAGCAGCGGTGCGGCGGCAAAGAGCACCTTTCGGGCCTGCTGTTTGGTCCGGCCGCGCAGCAGCGGATAGAAGGCCACGAAGACGCCCACGATGCTCACGTATGCAAGTCGCCGGTCGTTCACGACGATGGCGGCCATCATCGGCCCCGCGACCAGCGCCGCCTGTACGAGCCGACGCCAGGAGCGCTCGTGCAACCACGCCGCAATCCAGCCGAAGAACACGACAACGTAGAGCACCGAGTCCTGGTGCCCCGTCATGAAGGGCACCTCCAGGTTGGCACTCCAGACTTCCTGCTGCATGAAGTACAACCCGAGCACGAGCTTGAACAGTGCCGCAGCGGTGATCGTGAGGCCAAGTGTGCGGAAGTCGCGCAGGTCGCGCATGGCGTAGCTCAGCACGAACGTCTGCAGCGGCAGCCAGAGGAACTGCCGGATCTGGAAGAGCGAGGAACGCATGGTGCCGCCGTTCACCGCCCCCCACACCTCGAGTGCGGCAACGGCCGCCACTTCGAGCGCGAGGAACGCGAACAGCACATTCGCCTGCGGCTGCCACCCCTCGCGGTCGAGACGGCTACCGCGCAGCGTGCGCACCACGATCAGCCCGAGCAGGAGGACGTACGCGAGCTCCTGTCCGGTGAGCGACAACATCGACGCCGGCGTGAACTTGTTGAGGTAGATGTTCATGAACGCATTGCCCGGCTCCACCAGGAACGTCCACAGCGGGCCCGAGGCAAGCGGTGAACCGTCTGCACGCGTGTACGGATAAAAGAATGCGCACTGGGCAAACGCGAGCGGATAGATCGAGCGGCGGAGCGGCTGCGTCCAGATTCCGTACAGAATGGCGCCGAAGATGGTCGGCATTGCCGCCAGCACCGCGTTGCCCGACAGCAGCAGCGTCAGGAGGCTGAGCGAGATCAGGAGGGCGATCGCGGCCACCGTGATGCGGCGCGCGCGGCGTGCACCCGGGGTGGTCGGGACGGCTGCGCGGGGAGCACGTCGCGGGGCGTCGAGTCGCAGCGCGGGCGTGATCGAGGTCATCGGCATGTGGTCCTGCCGTCAGTACATGAGCGAAAGCAACGCCACGTAGATCCACACCCAGGCGGCCATACCGACCACTGCCTGCCGAAGCCCGCGCACGGCAGACGGATTCCTGGCCGCGCGCATGGGGAAGATGAACGTGGCCAGCAGCACCGACATCAAGACAAGCTTGCCCACCGGGTCAGCTCACAGCGACAGCGCCAACGAAACGCTCCCGACCCACCACCTCGAGCACGCGGCGGCTCGACACAAGTGTGGCCTCGCCAAGGCGTACCACGAGCAGCGCGAGCGAGGCGTGTCGCGCAATCGGGATGGTGGCCGGGTTCGCGAGCGGACTGTTGAGCGCCACCAGCAGCCTGCAGCCGCGTGCCACCGCACCCGTCATGCCAGCCGTGATGCGGCCAACCGCGTCGGGTGACACCTGCGTGGCGTCAATGAGATCGATCTCGCCATCACCGAACATGCTCGCCACCGAGCACAGTGTGCGCGCGGCCTCGACGGCGTCGATGCCGGGGGCGGCGGATACCACCGCCAGCGTGCTCCAGTCGTTTCGCTGCACCGCAAACCACAGCTGCGACCAGTCGTCGTGCGGCGCGCGGGCGGTGACGCCCACACGCACCCGCGCCCTCCCTGGACGGCTGTCCACCACCACCTGGGAACGGTCCAGCTGGATCAGCCCCGCCTCCAGCAGCGCATGCAACAATCCCGGATTCGAGATCGTGAGCGCAGCCGTAGGCGAAGAGCTGCCCTCTGGCGGCATGGCGATGAGATTGTTGGCCGCGAGTGAGGGCAGCACGGACTGGAGCAGCTCGCGACGCGCGTCCTCGAGGGCACCCTGTCCAGTGCCCGCCACGACCTGTCCAAGACCCGCCGCCGTGCCGAGCCGCACGCGTGCATAGCGCATGGTGACCTCGTCAATCGTCGCGGAGCCATCGGGCCGAACGGAACGCACAATCGACTCGAGACAGAGCACCAGCGGCCCGTCGGTCATCTCGAGACGTTCCCATACCTGCACCACGTTTTCGGGCAGCTCACCGTCCAACAAAGTGCGGCGAGGTGCCCCGCGCACGTCGGCCAGCGGCTCAGTTTCGGACTCGTGCTCCTCGTGGCTGGAGATCAACGGCGTGCCACTCATGTGTCCCCCTTCCCAAGACTGGTGCGACTGGTCCGCACCCATTCGCCTTCCCGGCCCGCCCGTGCGGTCCGCACGGTGAGCTTCCACGCCATGAAGGCCGGCGCCCAGGCGAGATCACCGAGTGCGCGCACCACGTTACCCGTCATGAAGCAACCTCGCAGGATATACAGCGCCGTCCCCAGCGCGGTGGCGACCCAAGGCACGAGCGCTACGGCAAACTGCCCCGTGACGACGGCCAACGCGATCGAGAGCAACACGCCCAACACGGCCGCGGCCACGAGCGTGCTGAGTGGCGGCACGAGCAGGTCGAGCGCCAGGTCGAGCAGCATGCGGTCGCGGCGGGAAAATGCCGCGGACACAAGCGTCCACGCATATCGGCGCGTGACCTCGCGCCGGCCACCTTCCCAACGCGCTCGCTGCGAGCGTGACGCTTGGCTCGACGTCGGCATGTCGCCGCTCACCTTGGCGTCCTCCACATAGTGCACGCGCACCCCCGCCAGCCCGAGCGTGATGCCGTACTCGAGATCTTCAACGATCGAGTAGGCGGCGTGCGGGACGCGGCGCAGCAGCGCCACGTCGAAGCACATGCCGTTGCCGCGGAGGCCGCACGACACGCCGAGGGCCTCGCGTGCACTCGAGCGCACGCCGTGAAAGAGCGTCAACCCGAGCTGCACCAGCCGTGTCCGCCATGACTGGTCCGAGTCCCGCACGCCGTAGTGAGCCTGCATCGCCTCGGCGCCAGCCCGCAGGCGGGCATCGAACGCCCGCAGCAGATTGGGCGACACCGACGTGTCGGCGTCCACCACCACCACGGCGTCGGATTTCGCAGCACTGAGCACCTCGTCGAAGGCGTGTGTGAGCGCGTACCCCTTGCCACGCCGGTCGGGCTCGTCGCGCACGAGAACCGTCGCGCCAGCCGCCTCGGCCTGCTGCGCCGTGGCGTCGGTGCAGTTGTCCGCCACCACGATCACCTGGAACTGGCCCGCCGGATAGTCAACGCCGAGGAGACTCTGCACGGTGCGTGCGATGCCGACCTCCTCATTGTGGGCGGGCACGACGACCGCGAAGCGGCTGCGGGGCGCCGTCGCCGACGCGCTGTCGGCCGCCGGCCGCCGTCGTGACCTGAGGGCGAGCACGGTCACATACGAGGCGGCCGCGAGGAACGGCAGCGCCGCCAGCGTGAGCAGCACGTCCACCGCGACGAGGCCCGCGGAGCGCACCACCAGTCCGGTCACGACGACGAGCCGAGCAGTGGGGCACTGCCGAGCACTGGCAGGCCGAGGTTGCGCTCGATCTGCCACGGCTCGAGCACGCGACCGCTCGTGATGTCGAGTGCGACCGCCGTGAAGAGTCCCATCAACACGCCGAGCACGAGCGCGCCTGCAACGATCACAATCGGACTCGTGCTCATGGCCGAACGTGGCACGGTGGCAGGAATGAGCACGCCGTACTTGAACTGGAATGTGGCCCGGACCGTCTGCAACTCGATGCGCGCCGCGTCGAGCCGCTCCAGCAGTTCTTCGTAGCTGGCAATCGCGATGCGGAGCCGCGAGCGGCCATACTGCTGCTTCTCCTGAATGAGCGAATCACTCCGGAGCGCGTCGATGCTCCGCAGCGTGGCAGCGGCGAGCAGCTGATCACCGCCCGCGGACACGGGCACGTCGGGCAGTCCGCCGAGCACCTCGATCTCCGACCGGATCTTCTGTTCGTCGCGCCGCAGCTGTGCGAGCTGCGGCGAATCGGTGCCGAGGGCGCGGATGAGCTGTTGCGTGTTTTCGATTAGCGGATGGGCAGCGCCATATGTGCTGCGCTGCTCTGCAAGCGTGGACTGCAGCTCCTCAAGCCGGCGGCGCCGAAACTCTTCGAGATCGGAGATCGAGCGAAGCGTGGATTGGAGTCGCGACTGCGCGGCGGCCACTTCCGGACTGACGCGAGCCGCGCGAGACGCCCCGAGCAGCGGTGCGAGCCCTCGCGGCGTGAGCGCAGAACGCTCCCGCGCCAACGAATCGAGCGAGGCGATGACCGAGCTGCTCACATCCGCGGCACTCTTCTCGAGAATGGCAATGCTTCCCGTGATGAGCGCCACTTCCTGCGTCTGGCGCTCCTCCACGAAGCTCTGCTGCGCCGCCTGCACGATTCGGAACGCGAGGTTGGGGTCGGACCAGACCGCCCCGATGATCACGGTGCCCTCGCCGACCTGCACGTTCATGCGGGAGCGGAGCGTCCAGATCATCTCCTCGACCACTTCTTCCTCGGTCAGCGGACGCGACAGGACATGGCGTACCTGCTGCCGCAGCTTGCCGAGCACCGAGCGCGTGCGGTCGGCTTCGCGCACGAGGTCGGCGGTGGTGACGATCGACAGGAGATTGTCGTGATTGAGGATCATCTCCGACGCGAGGCGTGTGGGGGTGTCCGCCTCCCATGTCTGGGGCCGTGACGGGTTGCCGAGCAGCGGCATCACCACGTTGCGGTCGGCGAGCAGTTTGGCCTCGGTGTAGTACCGAGTCGGCATCAGCAGCGCGCTCAGCACGCCCATCCCGACGAACGCAATGAACACCGTGGCCACGGTGCCTCGCCGCCGCTTCACGGCGTGCCAGAGAAACACCCAGAAGTCGCGCAGCAGGGCAACATCCACGAAGGCGTCGCCGCTCTTGTCCTGCTCGCCGTCCGGTGGTGGCCCCCAATGCCGAGCGTCGCCAGACAGCGGGCGACTCGGACGCGCAGGGTCGATGTGCGGTTGGAGAGAAGTCATCGGGACACGCAGGGCTGAGCGCGATGGGACGTCATTCGATCACGATGGTGTCGCCGGAGCGGAGGCGAAAGAATGCGGCAAACCCCTTGCCACGCGACAGATCGTCGTAGGTGAAGCGAATGCGCACGAGTTCCGGGGTGCGGCGCAGGATGAACAGACGATCGCGATGTGCGAAGTCCGTGAACCCGCCGCTCGTGGCCAGCGCCTCGTACAACCCGGAACCGGCGCTGAGTGAGTACTGACCTGGTCGCGCGACCTCGCCGAGAATGGAGACGCCGATCGGCGCCGCTTCGTCGAGCGCGACGGTGACGCGCGCCGCGACGACGAGATTTTTCTCTGCGAGGTTCTGCTCGATTTCGCGCGCCAGAACGGCCGGCGCTCGGCCCGCCGCGGGAACGTCTCCGAGCAGACCCACGGACACCTTTCCGTCCGTCCGCACGCGCACGCTGCCGGACATCTCGGGGTGATTGAACACCTGCACCGTCAGCATGTCGTCCGTGCCGATGATGTACGTATCCTGCGTTAACGTCTGCTGCGCAGGCGCCAGCGAATCGATCCAGACGAACTGGCCCGGACTGGCGCAGCCGGCGAACAACAGCCACAGCATGCTGGCGCCTCTCCATATGAAGGCGGTGCGACGGGTGCGACGAACATCGGACACGATCATACTCCCACCTGGGCAACGGTGCGGCGCGAAACGGCCGAGAGTGACACGGAGTAACAATGCGGGATCATCCATACATGTGAGACGCATACCCCAAGCTATCCGCCACACGGGGCTGGATTCCAGTCACGGCGGACAGCTGGACAGCGAGGTGGGCGATCGGCCGAACGGACCTTCACCGACCCGATCCAAGCTGCGACCAGTCGAATGCGAGTCCAGCCGAGACGCCGTAGTTGTCCACGGTGCTGATATCGCGGAGGCGAAGCAGGAAGACACCGGCCGTATATCGGGGCCCGGATCGCGGCGTGTAACCGAGCTGAGCCGTAGCTTGGGCATTGCGGATTTCTCGGCCCGCGAACCCGAGCCCCTTTGTTTGGCCGAGCGATGCGCCCCCCGCCAATGAGAACGCGCGCCCGAGCCGTCGATCGACTGCGAGGCTGATGTTGTCCCCAACCTGCAACGCGGGGGTGTCGCGTGCGAATTCCTGCCCCACCGTGCGTCGAGCGCTGAGGGTGATCGCACCCCAGGTGTCGGCAAAGCCCAGCGTGGCCCCGCCGTTGAACCGCGACAGGATTGAGGATTGCGCCGCACCGCCGAGCGCCGTGCCGAGGAACGCTTGCAGACCGAACCGGGCGCCGAGGCGGTGGTCAGCACGCACCACGACCTGAGGCAGGTTCACCACAAGGCTATCGATCGAGCTGCGCTGGTAGGCAAAGCCGACCCCGAAGGTGCTGCGCATGGAGGACCGGTAGGTCACGTCGGCACCCGCCGTGACGAGCTGCCCTGTCGTGGCCGCGAAGTCCGTGACCCCCTCGGCAACCACGCGCTGCGTGGATACGGCAACCTGCGATCCGAGCTGCCGCGCAATGGCGTAGGTGAGATTCGTGGCGGCCGACACCGTTCGCGCCCGGATGATGCCACGGAGCGGCGTGCCAACCTCGGAGCCGTTGAGTCCGCGCGTGATGATGTCCGATCGCGCGGCTGCTTCCACGCGCCCTGCGGCCCGGCGGGACACTTGGCGGTCCATCGATATGCCCACGTCGTAGGCGGCTTGGTTGGTGGAGACGGTGCCGGGAAGCCTTCCCAACGAGCCGGCGGCCGTGAGCGCCAGCCGGCGCCGAGGACCGAGCCACACGCGCGAGGCGCGCCCACCGAGACGCGAGGTGACGCCGGCGAGCTCATTCCCTTCCTGCAGCAGGAAGTTGCTGTTCCACGTCCCGCCCGCGTCAATAGACCCCTCCCATCCGGCAACGGTGGGAGCCGAGCTGGCGCCGAGTTGTGCCTGCATCACGCGGGGGAGCAGCACGCCCAATGCGGCCGCAGCAAACATGGCGGGCTGCGCTGTGTGGCGTGTGGCCCATCGCATGACACCGCGGCACAGTGCGGCGAGTCCTCCGAACGTGATCACGAGTGGCTCTCCGTGTGCCGCAGCAGGAACGCGCGGCCCAGCGATGGCGGGCGGGCATTGAGTAGGTACTCGAGCCCGGGTCGAACGGACAGGACGCCTTGTCGCGTGGCTTCGATTTCGACGACGCGACGCAGTCCTCGCTTTGGCCTACAATTAGCGCGCATGGCATTGGGAATCAACTGTAGAGCCAGCGTGTCGCACTGTTGCGCCCACTCCGCATACGGAGCGAACGCTCACACGCGCTTCGCTTGCGATCACCGTCAAAGCACGGATCGTAACTCATTGATCTACAGACGTATGACGGTCGTTTTGCGTCACGTGGGGGGAACTGGCACGAATAGTGAATCAAGTGACGACGATCACGCAGCGATACCACTTCCGGTGTGCTGTGTCACATACCTTGCCATCCGTCGCACTCCTTCAAACTGTGTCGACCAAGTCGCAGCAGACAGAAGCGCCAGAGCGCAACGCTTGGCCGAGTGCCGATGCGGATTCACGCTCCCGCGAGCGGTCGAATCGCTGGCTCCGGCGCGCGGGCATCGGTCTGTTCGGCACCAGCGGTCGGCTCGTCGGATTCACGGAGCCTCGCACTGCCCCAGGGTGGCGTGCCGCTCCGGTGGAGCCGCCCCTCGAAAACGTGCGCCCGCGCACCATTCTGCAGCGAAGCGCTCATCGCAACCTTCGGTCGCACGCGGGTCGGGCTTTTGTGCGCGTCGCCGGACTGATCGCCATCGACATCATCGGCTTCTGGCTGGTGATCCAGCTGCTCGGCAAAGCCGACCTGTTGCTCCCAGAGTTGGGAAGCAGCGCGTGGCTCCGCCTCGACGCATGGCGCGCCACGCCCACTGCCGAGACGCTCGTGGCGCTCTGCAGCGGGTTGTTTCTGGCCGGCGCCTACAACGGCGGAGACCCGCGCCGTAACCCACAGTTACTCGCGTCTGGCACCGCGTTGGGGCTGCTGATCGCGTTGTGGCAGTCGCTCTGGAGCGATTTTCTCTATCAAGCGAGCGCGGCCGTTATCGGAGGCATGGCGCTCGTGGGCGCCGTGATCCTGCTGCGGTTGTCCATCGACAAGTTGCTCCTGATCCTCCGGCCCTCCGCGCTGCGCCCGATCCGGACGCTCATGGTGGGCACGAAGGAGGAGGCGATGGCGGTGGAACGCACGCTGCCGAACGCGGCCCCGTCACGATTCGTGGCGGTGGCGCAGCTCGACCCTGGCATCCGAACGAGCGATCGCGCGCCGTCGCAGGATGGAGAGTTCGGGCTTGACGACCTGCCCGAACTAGTGGCCGAGGCATCCATCGATACCATTGTCCTCTGCGGGCGGATGGACGATGGCGACCTGTCGCAGCTCATGCGGCTCGCCGATGCCGCGGGCTGCCGCGTTCTCGCGCCATCTCGCGCGCTCCAGCTCGCGAACCTCACGCCGGAGGTTCATTGGGAAGCGGGTGTACCGATGATCCAGCTGACGCGTCCCGGCCTGCATGGCGGCGAGCTCGTACTGAAGCGGCTTCTTGACCTGCTCGCCGGATCATTCACGCTCCTCTGCGCGCTGCCGATCATGCTGGTGGTCGCGCTCCTGGTCGGCCTCACATCTCGTGGACCGATCATCTTCCGCCAACGCCGGGTGGGCTATGCCGGTGGCACGTTCACCATCTTCAAGTTCCGTACAATGTACGTGGACGCGGAAGATCGCGTGGCCGCACTGCGCGCGAACAGCGTTTATTCCGACGGCAAACTGTTCAAGGTGGAAAAGGACCCGCGGATCACACCGCTGGGCCGCTGGCTACGGAAGCTCAGTCTTGACGAACTCCCGCAGCTGCTGAACGTGCTGGCCGGCGACATGTCGCTGGTGGGTCCGCGCCCGCCGCTGCCGCGCGAGGTGGACCTGTACGAGGATGACGAGTTCATCCGGTTCGGCATGAAGCCCGGTATCACGGGGCCCTGGCAGGTAAGCGGACGCAACCGCGTCACCACGTTCGCCGAGGTGCTGCGCATCGAAACGGCCTACCTCAACCAGTGGACCATCTGGCGCGACTTCCACATCCTGCTCAAGACCGTGCCGGCGGTGCTCAAGATGGACGGCGCACAGTAGGCGACCTCCGGCACATGTGCTACGGCGTGAGCTTCACGGTGCTCACGCTCAACGCCGGCATCGTATAGGTGAGCGCCCCGCCGCTGAGGGTGAGATCCGCCTGACGCGTGGGGGATGGCGAGCTGGCCTGCATCACGTACACCTCGGCGCCGGCCGGTGCCCCCACGCCAGTGAGCGTCACGCGCATCACCTTCGGCGTCGTGGCCTTGTTGATCAACACGAGCACGGTCGCGCCGCCCGACGTCCGGCTCGCGTACACCGAACTCAGCGCGACATTCGAGGTCGTCGCCGCGAGCCCCGTCTCACCGAATGCGCTCCCCGCGCCGTCGTAGTTCAGGAACATCCGGAACGCGCCGAATACGAATGCGTAGGCCTTGCTGGCATCGCCGTTGTACGGGCTCGCGTAGATACCGCCGTTGGGCCAGATCGAAGCGGCAAACACCCCCTCGCGACCGAAGATGCCGAGCACGTCGGCCTGCGCGATACCACCGGAAATGTCGCCGCCACGGCCGTAGAAGTACTCCGTGACCGCGATCTTCGTGCCGGGATAGTGCGCCGCGATCTGATCGCGAACGCGGGGGATGAGCCGTACCGGCCCGCCTGCCGCGTTCGTGACCCACCCGCCGTCGTTATAGGTCGGATCCCAGAGGGACCGCGGTGCCTGCACGCGGGCCTGAATCATCGCGCTGTCCTGCGTCGCGTAGTCGTTGCCGATGTCGCGCGCCGGCTGCGCGTAGAAATGCAGGTCGAGCACGTCGAGCAGCCGCGTACCCGCACTCGTGCTCGCCGCCCGCAGGCGGTCCAGATACACATTCAGGAAATTCTGTGTGCCATACACGGGATCAGGTGAGGGATAGCGGCCAAGCGTCTGGAGCCCCGTGTAGGTGGCCGTCGCCGGCCCGAAAATCAGCGCATTGGGCAGCACCGCCTTGATCGCCTTGGCGTACACGACGGTGGTATCCGAGAAGCCGGTGTACGTCTGCAGGCGCGGCGTGTTCGGATTGTCGTTCAGGTCGCTCTGGATTTGCTTGTGCGTCGCGTGCCAGATGTCCGGCTCGTTGTCCAGCGCAAAGAACACCGGTGCCGACGAGTGTGTGGTGCGGCCCGGGTATGCGGCCTCGAACCAGTTCACGAACTCATCCTGGTACACGAACGCGTCCGCACTGCTCGGCGTCGTGGTGAAGGGTGCCCCCTTGGCTGCCTTGCTCACCTTGAAATGAGTGGCCAGGCGCGTGGCCCGGCTCGCATCGGCCGTGCCCACGTTGCAGTTGCACGCATTGCCCGCCACATACCCGAGCATGGGGATGGTGACGAGGAACGCCTGATTCCGCAGGAAGGAGGGAGTCGCTGCGGTGGCGATCGCAGCGCCGGGTGCCGTCGAGGAACTCGCGAACTGATCGTTCTGGAAGTTGAAGTCGCTTCCCGCGTTGCTGTAGTTGTTCTCCCAGTTGTATGCAGTGGAACGGTTGCCCCCAAAGCGGTTGAACGTCATTTCCACCGGCGGCGCGGCACCGTCCCACCCTTGGTTGATGAAGTTGCCGCCATAGATGTACCGCGAAATCGGATACGTGCTGCCACCGTTCACGGTGGCCGTGATGTCGGCGACAACCGCGGGTGCCGTCACGGTGAGCGTGCGCGTTGGCGTGATGGCGACGAAGGCCACCGTGGCCTGCACCACCCGCGGCGTTCCCGCAGCGGTGCCCGTCAGCGTGGCGCGGTACGTGGAGTCCGCCGCCTGAAACGACACCGCGCCGGCGGTGACCCCGCTGCTGCCGCTCCCGAGCGAAAGCGACACGACCTGTCCGCTGCCGAGCTTGTTGTTCTGGGCGTCGCGCAGCGTGACCGTGGCGAGGCTGGTGGCGCCCACCACCACCGAGCTGGGCGTGACCAGAAGACTGCTCGTGGTGCCGGAGGCCGCGCCGGCGCGCACGCGCACGGGCAGGCTGGTCGCCATCAGGCCGGAAGCGTTCAACCGAATTCGTCCCGTCGCCGCCAGCGCACTCAGCCGGATCGCAGGAAAGACAACGGTGCCATCCGCCCCGGTAGTGAGCGGGCCCGCCCCGGTGAGTGTGGCACCCGTCCAGACGGCCCCCCCCGCCGTCACCGCGGTCACCGTGATGGGGACACCCGCTTGCGCTACCGGATCGCCACCCGCGCTCCTCAGCGAAACGGTGATGCTGCCGAGCAACGAGCCGCTCGGCACGTCGAGTCCACCTGACGTCGTGTCGCCCGGCAGCGTGGTGATGCGGAGCTGCGTGGCCACTACGGGCGGCGGAGGCGGAGGGGGAGGAGGCGCCGTGTTCACGGTGAGCAATCGCGTGGCGGAGAGCACCACGCCATTCACGGTGGTGGTGACCGTGGTGGCGGTGCCGGACGTGACGCCCGTCAAGAGCGCATGGTATGACGAGTCCGCCGGACTGTAGGTGATCGTGCCCACCGTTGCAGTACTCGTGCCCCCGACGAGCGCAACGTGCACCGTCCGCCCTGAGCCCAGCTTTCGTCCCACGGCGTTCAGCGGCGTGGTCACCCAGTGCGCCGTCTGTCCGACCGCTACGGAATCTGGCGTCACCGCAACCGGGCTCTCGGCCGACACCCGTGTGGGATCGGCGATGACCGTCATGGGACGCGACGTGGTGAGCAGGGTGCCGTTTACGACGGCGCGCAGTGCGACCGTGGATCCGGCGGCCACTGCGATATACGTACCGCGGTACGACGAATCGGACGCATAATACGCGAGCCCGCTGATGGTGCCGAGGCTCGAGCCCGCACCCACGTTCACGGCCGTCAATACGCCGCTTCCGAGCGCCGACCCGGAGAGGTCTCGCGGGACGAGGTGCAGCGTGGCAGTGCTGTCCACGATCAGCGTGTCACGCGACGTGGTGAACGAGCTGGTCGCGGCTGACACGGCGCCAGGCAGCACCTGAACGGCAAAGCCGGTGGGTGTGAGGGCGCCCGATTCAAAACGCACGCGTGCACCACCCGCAGGCGCGGTCACCGCCAGCGCCGGGAAGACGGCCCGACCGGCCGCGTTCGTCTGCACGGCGGCGCCGGTCAGGGTGGCATTCCCGAGCGGCGCGCCGTTGGGCGCGAAGAGGCGTGCCGACACCGCCGTGCCCGCCTGCGCCACGCTCGTGCCGTCCGCATCCAGCAACTGCACCGTGGTGGACGACCACACGGCCGCGCTCGGCGTGCGATAGGCGGGCGTGGTGTCTCCGGGCGCGACCACGACCTTGAGCGCCACGGGCGGTCTCGGCGAGGGTGGCGGCACAGCGAGCCCTGTGAGCCTGCGCGTCGCCGCGAGCGTGGTGCCGTTCACCAACACGCGCAGCGTGCGCGCCGGCGAGGGGGCGTGCACGGTGACCGTGGCGCGATAGGACGAATCGGATGCGAGGAAGGCGAAGTCGCTGACGGTGGCGATTGACGGCTCGCCGTCGAGGCCAGCACGCACCAGCTCGCCGGCACCACGCTTGTTGCCGTCCGCATCGGTCGGGACCACCGTGATGTCCGCGACACCGCCCACCGTCACACTGTCGGGAGCGAGGCTGACGAGCGTGCTGCCGTCCGACACCGAGCCGACGAGGAGTCGCACCGGAACGCTGAGGGTCGGCAGCGAGTCCATGGTGGCGATGATGACGACGTCGCCCGTCCGCCCTGCGAGCACGAGGTCTGCGATGCGAACTATGCCGGCCGTATCCGATGACGAGATGCCGCCGCGCAGGATGTGCACGCGCGTGCTCGGCACGCCGTCCGCCTCCACCATGCGCAGCCTCAGTGAGCGGCCGGCTTGGCGCACGGGCTGCCCCAGCGAGTCTTCGAGCTGGATGGTGAGGGTGCTGGGCACGCTGTCCCGGGCGCGTCGCTCGAGCGGCGCGTCTGCGGAATACGGCGTCAGCAGACGGAGCGCGACAGCCGGTGCCGGGCTCGGCGGCGCTGGTTTCTGCACCGGCGGCACTGGCGTCGGTGCGCTGAGTGGTGGTGGAGGCACGACGGTGGACGACGGGTCGACACAGCCGAGCAGCCCCACCACGAGGAGCGTCACGGCGTGCGTTGTCGCACGACACGGGAAACACCTGAAATCGCGCATCACACACCCGCCTGAAGGTTTGAGGGCATCCGCGCAGGCTCGCCTGCGCCTGGCCCATGGATTGACGGACTGAAGCGGGTGGGGGTCACCTCGGGCAACGGTCATTCCACGCGTATTCCACACGTATTGCACGCGAGATCGGTGACGCGCCTCAGGCGGTCGTGACATTGGTTGCGCGCTCCGTGACGACGCATTCTCGCAACCACGAGCGACGCGGGCAAGCGGTCACATTGTATGACGTGGATCGCGTCCGGCAGGGCGTTGTACCAAGGTCGCTCCGTTGTTTCCGTTTCCTCTTCCCACCGTCTTACGTTGATCCGGGACGGCACCGCCACGCGGCAGTGGCGAACAGCCCACGGCAGCAGCGGATGGACGCCTCGATTCACGTGTCGGGGCAACACACCATCAGGGAGAGGTCATGCAAGACGCTGGGCGCGTACTGATCATTGGGGCCGGCCCGACGGGCATCGGGGCGGCCTATCGCCTGAAGGCATTGGGGTACACGGACTTTCTCGTTCTCGATGCTCTCTCAGTTGCGGGAGGGCTCGCGAGCAGCTTTGTCGATGCGAAGGGCTTCACGTGGGATATTGGCGGTCATGTACAGTTTTCGCACTACACGTACTTTGACCGCGCCATGGAGGCCGCGCTCGGCTCGGACGGCTGGCTGCACCACGAGCGGGAATCGTGGGTGTGGATTGCCGACCGCTTCGTGCCGTATCCGTTTCAGAACAACCTGCGCCACCTCCCGCGCGAGATGATCGCGAAGGCCGTTTCGGGTCTGGCCACCCGCCCTCCGCGTACGCCGTCGCCGCAGCAGGATTTCGGCACGTGGATCGACCAGGTCATGGGGGCCGGACTGAAGGAGATGTTCATGGCCCCGTACAACTTCAAGGTGTGGGCGTATCCGGTGGAGCGGATGTGGGCCGGATGGGTGGGCGAACGGGTGGCCGTTGTGGATCAGGCTCGGGTGCTCGAGAACATCTTCCTTGAGCGCGACGACCTGAGCTGGGGGCCGAACAGCACATTCCAGTTTCCGAAGTCCGGTGGCACGGGTGCCGTCTGGCGCGCGCTCGCGGAGCGCATCGGCACCGAGCACTTCGTCTTTGACACGACGGTGGACGAGATCGACTGGGCGCACAAGAAGGTCCGCACGTCGGGCGGAGACGTGCTGCCGTACGACACCATCCTGTCCACGATGCCGCTGGATGTGCTGGGTCGCGTGCTGTCACCGCGCGTGCCGGAGGTGTCCGACAGCGCGGCGCAACTCTTGCGGTCGCATTCACACATCGTCGGCGTCGGCCTGAAAGGTGAGGTGCCGGATAAGCTGCGGACCAAGTGCTGGATGTACTTCCCGGAAGACAACTGCCCGTTCTACCGCGTGACCGTGTTTTCAAACTACTCCCCGAACAACGTGCCGGAGCCCGGAACGGGCCGGTTCTGGTCGCTCATGACGGAAACGAGCGAGTCGACCGCCAAGCCGGTGGACCGCGAGGCCCTGGTGGAGCAGACCATCGCCGGGCTGCTCAACACCGGCCTGATCTCGAGCCGCGATCAGGTGGCGAGTACATGGCACTACATAGCGGAGCACGGGTATCCCACGCCCTCGCTGGACCGGAATGTGCTGCTTTCACGGATCGAGCAGGCGCTCGCGCCGACCGGCGCGGCCTCCCGCGGACGGTTTGGCGCGTGGAAGTACGAAGTGTCGAATCAGGACCATTCGTTCATGCAGGGCGTGGAGTGGGTGAACGCGCTGCTGCTCGAAGTTCCCGAGCTCACGGTACGCTTTGCTGACACCGCGAACGCGATGTGGGGCAAACCCAGGTAGAGACCGCGGGCGGCGCGGGGTGGCCGCCCACACACGATCACCAGATCACACTGTGAAAATTTCAGTCATCATCTGCACGCGAGACCGCGCGGAGACGATCGGGCAGGCCTTGGAGAGCGTTGCTCGCTGCGCGTATCAGCCCTTCGACGTCCACGTGATGGACCAGAGTACAGGGTCCGAGACGCGTGCGTGCGTGGAGGAGCTCGCGGTACGCTTTGCGGCGACGGTGTCGATCCATTACCACCACCTGAAACAGCCGGGACTCTCGCGGGCCAGCAATGCCGGCCTGCGTGTATCCGATGGCGAGTTGATCGCGTTCACCGATGACGACGTCGTGGTGCCAGACGACTGGCTGGCGTGCATCGCTCGCGCGTTCGCGAAGGATCCGGAGGCGGGGCTGCTGTTCGGCCAGGTGAAGGTGCCGACGGAGCTGCAAGCGACAGTTGCGACCGGCATGGTGGTTCCCGCACTGACATGGGAACGCAGCGAACGGCTGCACCGGAGTACTGCGTTCAAGTTGTGGGGCATGGGCGCGAACTTCGCCGTGCGACGCACCATCCTTCCGACCGTCGGCGGCTTTGACGAGGTCCTCGGCGGTGGCGCGCCGCTCTGCTCGGCGCAGGACTACGACTTTGCCTACCGGACGTACCTCAAGGGGTTCGCCATCCTGCTCGAACCCACCGTCATGGTGGATCACTATGGCACGCGTACGGAGGAGCAGTGGCCGTCCACGCTCGCCAACTACGGCATCGGCGACGGCGCGTTTTACGCCAAGCACGTGCGCTGCGGTGACCTGCGCGCGCTCCGCATGCTCCTGTCGAGGTATTGCCTGACGATGGCACGGCAGGTCAAGCGCCAGCTGCTCGCCGGGCAGCTGGGGACGGATCGCTACGCGCGCGGCCTCGTCATCGGGGTGCGCAGCGCCATGGCGTTCGGCGTCGACAAGCAGTTCCGCCTGTACGTCGCCACCGAGAAGGCGCGGCTCGTGGTCACGGAGTCCAATCAGGTCACCGCCACCAGGCGAGGTGCCTCGTGAGGGCGCAGGCCGGCGATGGTCCGCTCGCTCCGCGGACGCTCCACCGTGGACGAGCTGTTGCGGCCGCGCCACGCATCTGTCGCGCACCCGCCATGCCGCCGGGACGAGCAGGAGTCGGAGATTGGCTGAGCTGAAGCGGCGGAGACTCCGGGACAACGTCGCCATCACCCTCACCACGCAGCTGCTGTCGTGGGGCCTGGCGGTGGGCGTCACGTTCTTCATTCCGGGATATCTTGGCGAGCGAAATCTCGGCAGCTTGACACTCGCCATCGCGTTTGCCGGTCTGTTCGGTGTCTTCATCAGCTTCGGCACCTCCACAGTGCTCATCCAAGAGGTGGCGCGCGATCCGCGGAACGCGCGCCACCTCGTCCACACCTCGCTGAAGCTGCGCGCGACGCTTGGCGTGTCTCTCCTGCTGCTCGGCCTCACCGCGAGCGCGCTGTTCGGTTACAGCCGCGAGCTGCAGCTGCTCGTGGGCCTCATGCTCCTCGCCCAGCTCATTGGCCAGGTGACCGAGACGTTTCAGGCAGCATTGACCGGCCTCGAGGCATTCGTGCAGCAGAGCGGTGCGGCGCTCGCCGAGAAGCTCACGCTCTCGGTGGTCGCCATCCTGCTCGTGTTCCTGAAGGCTCCGCTCTGGCAGTTCGCCGCGGTGTATGCGCTGAGCACGACCATGTCTGCGATTGTCTCCGGCACGGCGTTTCGCCGCATCGCGCGCACGCTTCCCGAGGAGGCGGAGGGCGCGACCATCAGGAGCATGAAGCAGCTCGCGAAGGCCGGCGTGCCGTTTCTCACCACGCGCGTGTTTGCCACGATCTACGGGGACGGCTCGTCTGCGCTGCTCATGTCCAAGCTGAGCACCCTCGAGGCTATCGGTTGGTTCGGCCTCGCGAAGCGGTTTTCCGGAGCCGCGCAGATGGTACCGATTGCCTTGGCCAGTGCGCTCCTTCCGCGGCTCACGCGCCTCCACCATGAGGGTGACCGGAGCGGGTTCGCCCTGCTTGCGTGGCGCATGATCGGCGTCGCGTTCGCGGCCGCCCTCCCGGTGGCCGTGATTCTCGTGGTGTTTCCGAGCGAGCTCATCGACCTGCTGCACTACCCGGCCGGTTTCGCCGGCGCCGTACCTGTGCTCCGGCTTTCAGGATGCGTGCTGTTCCTCTGGTTCGTGCAGCAGGCGGTTGGTGCCGCCGTCATCGCGGCGGGCAAGCAGAAGCTCTTCGCCTACGTGAGCGGCGCTGCCGCCTGCCTCGCCTTCCCGATCAGCGGCGCAGGCATCTGGGCGGGTGAGCGCTTCCTGCAGAACGGCGCGGTGGGCGCCATGGCGGGGGATGCGGTCCTGGAACTGTTCATGTTGCTGCTCTACTTTCGTGCACTCATTCCGGAGCTCTTCTCGCGCGCCCCGACCGACACCGTTCCGATCGACACCGTTCCGATCGACCCGTCGGCGTCGGCGACCGAACCGCTCCTTGGCGACTCCCGGTAACCGGCGGAAAATAACCGCACGGGGCGAGCCGACACGCCATCCCGTGCGGTCAGCAGGTGCACGACGCCGCATCGCGTGCAACACGGGCCGCCCCGGGGAAACTCTCCCGAGGCGGCCCGTTGTGCATCGAACGCGGCGGAGTGCCGGCCTGGCAGATTGGCACGCGTTCCACCGAGGCCGCTCGCTTTTTCTCTTGCGCGTGCCCCGCCCAGCGCCTACGGGGTGATCGTCAGCGTCGATGTCCCCCGCTTGCGCTCACTGGTGGCGGTGAACGAAACCGTACCCGCCCGCACGGCAGTGATGACGCCGCTCTCGGAGATGGTGGCGACCGCCGGGTTGCTCGACGTCCATGTCACCACCCGATCCGTCAGCACCGCGTTCGCCGCGTCGCGGACGTAGGCGATCGCCGTGCGGCGTTGGCCAACCGCAAGCGGTCCATCCCCGACCCAAACGACCACGTTCGACACCGGCACCCGGATGACCGACACCGTTCGGGCTCCCACCTTGCCTTCGCTTGTTGCCGTGATCTTGGTCCGGCCGAGGCCGATCGCAACGATTTCACCCGTCTCGGAAATCGTTGCGACATTCACGTTGCTCGACTTCCATGTGACCGCCCGACCACTGAGCACGGCATTGGCTTGGTCACGTACGTAGGCGGTGGCGGACGCCGTCTGCCCCGGGAGCATTGATCCAGGCGCATAGACGACCACGTTCGACACCGGCACCTTGGACACGGGGACCGGTGCAACGGTCAGCACCGTGCTACCGATCTTGCCCTCGCTGGTCGCGGAGATCGTCACCAATCCGGCGGATTTCGCGGTAACGATGCCGGCTGAGGAGACCGAGGCGACCGTCGGATTGTTCGAGGTCCAGCTCACGGCGCGCCCGAGCAGCGGTGCGTCGTGCTGGTCGCGGACCGCCGCCTGCGCGGTGACGGACTGGCCCACCAACAGTGTCGATACACCCAAGGAGACGGCGACGCTGCCCACGGTGCGCTCGGGCACTGCCGTGACACTGAGGGCGGCTGATCCGCTCGCGCCACCGCTGGTGGCGGTGATCGAGGCGGTGCCGACGCCCATGGCCCGCACTGCGCCCGATGAGGACACGGTGGCGACGGCGGGATTGCTGGAGGTCCAGCTGATGGCGCGGCCTGTGAGCACCGCCTTCGATGCGTCGAGCGCGGTGGCGGCGGCGGTGGTGCTCTGGCCGATTGTCAGGGAGGAGGTGGCGAGTGACACCTGCACCGACGCCACCGGGACCACGGAGACGGCAACCGCCGCGCTCCCGGACTTACCCTCACTGCTGGCGGTGATCAGCGCGCTGCCCGCCGCACGGGCCGTGACGAGGCCGGAGGAAGACACCGTGGCCACCACCGTGTTGCTCGATGACCAGGCGATGGCGCGACCGGCCAACTTGCTGTTGGTCGCGTCGAACGCGTCCGCGGTCGCCATGGATGTCTGACCAATCGTCAGCGCCGCCGATGCAACAGTGACCTGCACCTTTGCCACGGCTACGGGAGTGGGAGTGGGAGTGGGCTTGGGCTCGGGCTCGGGTGTGGGCTCGGGCTCGGGCGTGGGCGCGGGGGTCGGGTCCGGTGTTGGCGTGGGCAGCGGCGCGCCGTTGCCACCCTCGGCCCAGATCGAGAAGTCACGCGCCATCCAGCTCCGATCGGGCCACCACACGATCGGCTTGGCGGAGCGCACTTTCACCTTCGTCACGCCTTGCGGGATCGTCGTCCAGTATTGCCGTTCCGGATCTTTGGTCACGCTCGCCGCCTGTTCCGTCGGCGTCCGCCACGTCGCACCATTGTCAAACGAGATGTCGGGCGACATGCCCGCGGCGAAGAACCGGAGTTTGGCGCCAGCGGGCGCCGGCGCGTCGAACGTCAGCGTGCCACCTGCGCCATCCACGAAGCGTTCGTTCGCCCGGATGATCGTGAACGGTACGGACGGCGCAATGTGGATCTCGTCCCAGTGCCACGTGTTGGGTGTCTTCGGTGGCAGGCTGGAGCAGTTGAACTCGCACTTGGTGGGGTTGTACGAATAGTGCCCGAACTGCACGACGCCCTGCGTGAACGGCAGCGCGGACGGAAGCGGCGCATCGGTGAACACGACATTTTCGTTCGGCATCGACACACGGATGCGAGTGGCCGAAACGCGGATCTCGAGCGTGTTGCGCGCCGTGGCGCTCGCCGGGATGAAATCGTTGAGGCTCCGCCAGTCGTTGCACGGGAGTGGGATGGCCTTGAAATTCACGACCATCGTCGGGCAGAAGTTGCCACGCACGGTCTTCTGCACGAAAATGCCATCGCGCGGCGGGCCATTCAGGCCCGGCGCATCCGGAGTTGCCGGAAGGGACAGCTGGTGCGCAAAGGCGCTGATCCAGATGTTGACCCAGTCGCGGTCGGAGGTCATGAGGCTCGAAATATCGAGTCGGATGACGCCCTCTCCGCCTGAGAGATCGAGCATGCGGTCCGGCGTGAGCACGACCGCGCCGTACCCTTCTGCGTTGACCGCGGTCATGATGTGATTGCGGCAGCGGAACACCATCTCCGAGTACTGCGTGATGCGGTGCACGCCGGGGAAGCCGGCACAGTCCATGCCGTGGTGCGCGTCCATGGCCTGCGGGGTGTACCACGTGTTCTTGTCACGTGAATACATCTGCACGTCCCAGCCGAGCTCGCGGAACGCGGTGGGCGCGGCGGGCGACTCGTCGAAGCCGTAGTGGCGGTCGCCGGCGGGCAACGCCAGCATCGCACCGCGCGGCGCGGCGAGATTGGGCCCGAGCAAGTCGGCACCGCTGCCGATTTCAGCACGATCATCGCATCCTGCGGCGAACAAGCCGAACATGAGGGTGGCGCCTGCCAGGATCTGCGTGCGCAATCGCCTAGTACTGTCACTCCGGAAAAAGTCGTTGTTCAGGTGCTGAGCTACGCTGCACTTGCAACACGAGTGCGCCGCCGTGCCAGTCACGCCGGTTCCGTCACTGCGCCGGTTCCGATTCGTCCACCGTGCGCCATGAGGTGCTTTCGCGGTGATCGCCCCCAGCGCCGATTCCGATCGCTGGACTAGTCGCGTCGCCTGACGGCAACGGCCGCGCGACCTGGCGTTTTGGTCACTCGCTCGTGCTCAGGCATAGAAATTGCACTTGCTCCAGACAACTTTCAGTGACCTGCGACGGTAAGAACGCGGAGTTGTGTGACGGTTCTCACACCGTCACCAAACTGCTTCGGACCGGTCACGTGGCTCGAAGGAAGGACGACTCGCCGCCCGCCCGAGAAACGCACCGGGCAGGAGGGTCACGCACCGCCGCTAGTCCCCCCCTGCCCCGCGGAGTAATTTGGGGTCGCCAGTCAAACGATCGCTTCTGGAGGACACACGCGTGCGACGTTTTTCGACTGTGATCGTCGTCACCATGCGTTCTTCCGCTTTCCGCACCTCACCTCCCGTCCGCTGTGGCACGCGGGCCCCTTGCCCGTGTCGCACCGGGCAGCCGTACCTCCACCATCACCTCCTGGGCCATGGGTCAGTCTGACCGCTCCCTCGCAGCACTCGGATCGCCCGGGCAGGTCTCCGACGCGCAGGCGCCCGACGCGACCGGCAGCGCGTCGGCACTCGACGCCGAGCATCAGCAGTTGCTCGCCGCGTGGAGTGGACAGGGACGGGTCTTCCCCAACGGCCCGTCGCTGGCGCACCGGTTCGAGGCACAGGCGGACGCCACACCTGATCGCGTCGCCCTGACCTGCGGCACCGTGCACCTGACGTACCGGGAGCTGAACGCCCGCGCGAATCAACTCGCGCACTTCCTTCGTGCACTGGGCGTCGGCCCGGAATCGTTCGTGGGGCTGTACATGGAGCGCGGCATCGACCTGATCGTCGGGCTGCTTGGCATCGTGAAATCGGGCGGCGCCTATCTGCCCATGGACCTGGCGTATCCCCCGGAGCGGCTCGCCTTCATGGCCGCCGATGCACAGGCGCACATCGTGCTATCGAGTGCGAGCGCGGGCGCCGCGGTCAGCCTGCCCGGCGTGCGCCTCGTCGCGCTCGACGCGGAGTGGCCGGCCATCAGCGAACACTCCGCCGCGAATCCGTACGCGGTGGCCGACCCATCGAGCGTCGCTTACGCGATCTACACCTCCGGTTCCACCGGCACGCCCAAAGGATGCACGGTGACCAACGCCAATGCCATTCGCCTCTTCGAGGCCACGCGTGACGACTACGCGTTTGCCGCCGACGACGTCTGGACGCTCTTTCACTCCCACGCCTTCGACTTCTCGGTCTGGGAGATCTGGGGGCCGCTGCTGCACGGCGGGCGATTGGTCGTGGTCACGCAGGAGGAGAGCCGCGTACCCGCGCAGTTCCTCGATCTGCTGGTGCGCGAGCGCGTCACGTTCCTCAACCAGACGCCGTCCGCCTTCAAGCAGCTCACCGCAGCCGTCGTCGCGCGCAGCGAGCCCGCGCCGCTTGCGCTCCGGTATGTGGTGCTGGGCGGCGAGCCGCTCGAGCTCGAGGCGCTGCGCCCGTGGTTCGACCGCCACGGTGACGAGGCGCCGCGCCTCGTGAACGGCTATGGTCCGACCGAAGCCACAGTCTTCACCACATTCCATCGCATCCGCGCCAAACATCTGGACGATCCGTCGCCGGCGCCGATCGGCCGGCCGCTCGCGGACGTGCGCTGCTACGTGCTCGACGCCGAGCGGCGCCTGGTGCCAATCGGCACCGCGGGCGAACTGTTCATCGGCGGCGCCGGAGTCACGCAGGGCTACCTGCGGCGTGAGGAGCTGACGCGCGCCAAGTTCGTGGAGTGGGCCCCGGACGCCGCGTCTCCGGCCTCGCGCCTGTACGCCAGCGGCGATCTCGTCCGCTGGTCTCCCACGGGCGTACTGGAATACCTCGGTCGCATCGATCAGCAAGTGAAGCTCCGCGGTTTCCGCATTGAGCTCGGGGAAATCGAGTCGGCCCTCTCACGGGTGCCGGGCGTGGCCAGTTGCGCGGTCGTCGCGCGACGGGATCGCGGACCGGAGCCTCGCTTGGTGGCGTACATGGTGGAGTCCGGCGAAGCCCTCCGACACTCCGCCCTTCGCGACCTCCTGCACCAGACGCTTCCCGACTACATGGTGCCCTCGTCGTTCGTGACCGTTGCGGCCCTGCCGATGACCACGAACGGCAAACTCGACCAGCAGGCGCTGCCTGACCCCGATCGCAGTCGGCCGGATCTCACGGTGGACTACGCGGAGCCCGTTGGAGCGCTCGAACAGCGATGCTGCGAGACGTTCGCCGGCCTGCTGCAACTCGATCGCGTCGGGCGCCACGACAACTTTTTTGAACTTGGCGGGGACTCGCTCCTCGCAGTACGGGCGGCCGAAACGCTCGAGCGCCTGCTCGCGCGCCGGGTGACGGCGGGCTCGGTCTTTTCGTACGCCACGCCGGCGGCCTTGGCGGCGTCGTTGGCGGTGGCATCGCACACGGCGGCACACGCCCCGTCGCGCGTGGCACTCCCGCTCGACACCTCCAGCAACGGCGACGGCACACGCCACGCGGAACACACCATCGGCGAACTCCGATCCGAAAACGCGGGGACACGGAACGCGAAGCCGGAACCGATCGCACTCATCGCGCTTGCTGCGCGCCTGCCGGGAGCTGACACTACCGAAGAGTTCTGGGCAAACCTGCTCGCCGAGCGCGACAGCGTGACGTTTTTCGCTGCGCATGAACTCGATGCGAGCATTCCCGACGCACTTCGGGCCGACAGCGCCTACGTGCCGGCGCGCACCGTGCTCCGCGACCCGGAGGGATTCGACCCGGCATTCTTCGGGTTGTCGCAGCGCGAAGGTGAGCTGATGGATCCCCAGCAGCGGCTGCTGCTGGAACTGTCATGGGAGGCGCTCGAGCGCGCCGGCTATGCCCCGGACCGCACGGCGCAGGACGGACACACAGTTGGCGTGTTCGCGGGCGTCTACAGCGCCGAGTACCTCCGGAAGCACGTGTACGCCCATCCGGACCTCGTGGATCGAGTGGGATCCTTCGCGGCGATGCTCGCGACCGACAAGGACTACGTCACCACACGCATCGCCCACCGGCTCAACCTCACCGGGCCCGCGGTCAGCGTCCACACCGCGTGCTCCACCGCGCTCGTCGCGATCGTGCAGGCCCTCGACAGCCTCCGCGCCGGCCGGTGCACCATGGCCATCGCGGGGGGGGCCTCGCTCTCCTATCCGCCTCGCAGCGGCTACCTGTATGAGGAAGGTGCGATGCTGTCGAAGGACGGCCTCACGCGCACGTTTGATGCAGCCGCTACCGGCACCGTCTTCGGCGATGGTGGTGCCGTGGTGCTCATGAAGCGTCTCTCGGATGCGATTGCTGACGGCGATCAGGTGTACGCCGTGCTGCGTGGAGCGGGCCTCAACAATGACGGCGGCAACAAGGCGAGCTTCACGGCCCCGAGCGTGGACGGGCAGACGCGCGTCATCGCCGCGGCTCATCGCGACGCAGACATCGAGGCGCGTACCATCTCATATGTCGAGGCGCACGGTACCGCGACGCCACTCGGCGATCCCGTCGAGATCGAGGCGCTCACGCGCGCGTTCCGGGAGGGAGAACACGGCACCCCCGACCAGGAGTTCTGCCGCGTCGGCAGCGCCAAGAGCAATGTGGGACATGTGGTGGCGGCGGCGGGCGCAGTGGGCGTGATCAAGACGGCACTGTCGCTTGCCCACGAGGTCATTCCCGCCACCCTGCACTTCCAGGCGCCGAATCCCCGCATCCAGTTTGCGGGGTCGCCGTTCGTGGTCAATGCCCAGACGACCGCCTGGCCACGCGGTGCACATCCGCGCCGCGCCGGCGTGAGCGCGTTCGGCGTGGGCGGGACCAACGCCCACGTGGTGCTCGAGGAGGCACCGCCGATTGCGCCCTCCACGCGCGTGGAAGGACCGCACGTATTCCGCCTCTCCGCCCGCTCGCCGCGCGCGCTCGAGCGCGCTGCGGCCCTGCTCGAAGCACGCCTGGTCGAAGATCCCGGGCTCAACCTGGCGGACGTCGCGCACACGCTCCGTACGGGCCGCTCGGAGTTTTCGCAGCGGCTTGTGGTGGTGGCCTCCGATGCGGCCGCAGCGGCCGCCGCCCTCGCAGAACCCGGTCACGCGCTGCGCGCCTCGCGGAAGTACGACGCACGTGCGCGCGCGATCATCTTCGTGTTCCCCGGACAGGGCGCCCAATATCCGGGCATGGGCGCGGAGCTCTATGAAAGCGAGCCCGTGTTCCGCGCGGCCTGCGACGAGGTGTTTGCCGCCCTCGCCGGCGTGACCAGCTTCGACCTCAAGGACATGATGTTTGCCGGCGACGCGGACGTGCTCATGGCAACAGCCGTCACGCAACCGGCAACGTTCTGCCTGGAGTACGCGCTCGCGGCACTGTGGGCGTCGCGGGGCATTGTGCCCGCCGCGATGATCGGCCACTCGGTTGGCGAGTTCGTCGCCGCGGTGCTCAGTGGCGTGATGTCACTCGCGGACTCGGCACGCCTCGTGGCCCGCCGTGGTGCCATGATGAACGCCCTGCCGGAAGGCCACATGCTGTCGGTGCGTGCGTCGGCCGATGCGTTGCGGGACCGGCTGCCCCAGCGACTGTCGATCGCGGCGGAGAACGGGCCCAGCGCCACGGTGATCGCCGGCACGCAGGAGGACGTCGCGACATTCGCCGCCGAGCTCGAACGCGAGGGCACACCGGCGCGGCGGCTGCAGGCGTCGCACGCCTTCCACTCCTGGATGATGGACCCCGTGCTGGACGCGTTCGACGCAGCCGTGCGCGAGGTGCCGCTGGCTGCACCACGGATTCCAATAATCTCCAGCCGCACCGGTCGCATTTTGCGGGATGCCGAGGCGACGGACCCGTCCTATTGGGTACGACATCTGCGCGAGACGGTGCGTTTCTCAAGTGCCGTCCAGACCGCGCTTGAGGGCGCGCGCGCGCTGTTCCTCGAGGTGGGCCCACGCCACTCCCTGTCAACACTGGTGCGGCAACATCGCGCCCCGTGGCCGGACGAGCCGGTGCCTCCGACCGTGGCGACGCTTGCCGACGGCCCGTTCAGCGAGCGCGATGCGTTTGCTCTGGCCGTCGGACAGTTGTGGATGTTCGGCGTGGACGCGGATCGCGCGCCCGAGACGGACAGACGGCGCGTGCGCTTGCCCACCTATCCCTTCGAGCGCGTCCGCTGCTGGCTCGATGCCGCACCAGCCGCCTCCTCGGCCGTCCGTGCAGCACCCGCGGTCCCCGTGCCGGTCTCCATTTCCGATTCTGAGCGTCTCCGCATGTCCCAGCCTGTCGTTGTTGCACCTCCCCTGCCACCCGACCGTCGCACCCCGCTGCTCGCGAAGCTGCGCACGATGTTCGAGGACATCGGGGGCATCGACCTCGCCGGTGCCGACCCGTCGATGTCCTTCGTGGAGCTTGGCCTCGACTCGCTCGTCCTCACGCAGGCGGCCATCAAGCTCAAGCGCACGTTCGCCGTCCGCATCAGCTTCCGGCAGCTCATGGAACAGTACCGGTCACTCGACGGCGTCGCCGCGTTCCTCGAAGGCGAGCTACCGGCCGAGTCGTTGCCGGCTGCCGAGACCGCGGCGCCGACCAACGCTTCCGCGACGGAGTCCGGCGCAGTGGCCACGAGTCCAGAGGCGTGGACGGGTGTTCCCGTGCCCGTCGCTTCCGGGCCCGTCGCTTCCGTCACCGGGGCCGAACAGTGGAGTGCAAACGTGCCGCCGATGGGCGCGAGCGCGGCATCGTTTGCGCAGCAGGTGATCCAGCAGCAACTCGCAATCATGCAGCAGCAGCTCGCGCTGCTCGGTGGCTCAACGGCAGCAGGCGGACCAATGGACACGGCTGTGGCGTCTCCCACGCCACCAGTCAGCGCTCCTCCCGCCCCCCAGCTCGCGGCGTCGGTGCCAGCGACCGTCGAGCAGCCGTCCGTGGCGGATTCGAACGGTGCGGGCGACGACGCGGCACTCGCCCACACGCGCTATGACGTGACCAAGGCATTCGGCGCCATCGCGCGCATCCACACGCGTCCAACGAGTGAGCTGTCGGAGCGGCAGGCTCGGCGGCTCGAAGCGTTCGTCCGCCGGTACGTAGCGCGCACACAGGCCTCCAAGTCGTATACCCAGGCGCACCGGCCACACTTGGCCGATCCGCGCGTCGTGAACGGCTTCCGCCGGCCCACCAAGGAAATCTGTTATCAGGTGGTCGTCAAGAAATCGAAGGGCTCGCGAATGTGGGACCTGGACGACAACGAATACGTAGACGTGCTCTCCGGCTTCGGAATGAGCCTGTTCGGCTGGCAGCCCGACTTCGTGAACGAGGCCGTGAAGCAGCAGATCGACGACGGGCACGACATCGGGCCGCAGCATCCGCTCGCCGGTGAAGTGGCGGAGCTGGTGTGCGAGCTCACGGGCTTCGACCGGGCGGGACTGTGCAACACCGGGTCGGAGGCGGTGATGGGCGCCATCCGCATCGCGCGCACCGTCACCGGACGCGACCTCGTCGTGATGTTCAGCGGGTCCTACCACGGCATCTTCGATGAGGTGCTCGTGCGCGGCACGCGCCGGGGAAGTGCCGTGCCGGCGGCGCCCGGCATCCTGCAGAACGCCGTGGAGAACATCCTGGTGCTCGACTACGGGACGCCCGAGTCGCTCGAGATCATCCGGTCGCGGGCGGAGGAGATTGCCGCCGTGCTCACCGAGCCGGTGCAGAGCCGCCGGCCGGAGCACCAGCCGATCGCCTATCTCAAGGAGCTGCGGCGTATCACTGCCGAGCACGGTGTCGTGTTGATTTTCGACGAGGTCATTACCGGCTTCCGCGCCCACCCGCGCGGCGTGCAGGGCCTGTTCGGGGTCACGGCCGACTTGGCGACCTACGGCAAGGTGGTGGGCGGTGGCTACCCGATCGGTATCATCGCCGGCAAGCGCGAGTTCATGGATGCCCTCGACGGAGGCACCTGGCAGTTTGGCGACGACTCCATTCCCACGGTCGGCGTCACGTACTTTGCCGGTACCTTCGTACGGCATCCGCTGGCGCTCGCCGCGTGCCGCGCGGTGCTGCTGCACCTCAAGGAGCAGGGTCCTGCGCTACAGGACGCGCTCACCGTGCGTACATCGGCCATGGCCGAGGAGATGAATGCGGCGGCGAGGGCGGTGGGGGCACCACTGGAGATTCGGCATTTTGCCTCGCTCTGGCGCATCGCCTTCACCGAAGAGCACCCCCTCCAGGATGTGCTGTGGGCCATGATGCGCAACCGTGGCATTCACATCCTCGACAACTTTCCCTGCTTTCTCACCACGGCCCATAGTGACGACGACATCGCGCGCGTGATCGCGGCGTTCAAGGAGGCGCTCACCGAGATGATCGCGTCCGAGTTCCTGCCGGGCCACGTGGAGGTGACGACGAGCACCGCAGACGCCACGGATCCGCCAGTGCCTCACGCTCGGCTCGGACGTGACCGTGACGGCTCGCCGGCGTGGTTCGTGCCCGACCCGGACGCACCCGGACAGTACCTCAAGCTGCTGGGTTGAGCAGTTCCATCATGACCAGTCTCGACCTTGCCGTTCGCGGATTCCCCGGAGTCAGCTCGGTGCTGCGCGCGCGGTACGAGCGCAACTTTCTCACGCCTCGTGGCGTGGGTTGCCTCATGGGCGAGCACGCCACGTTCGCGTCGGCAGCGCGCGCCGCAGGAGAGGCGCTGCCCGTGGGCTACGACGTTCCGTCGGCGGGCACGCTCTACCGCGATCGTATGCACACGGTACTGCTCAAGGACTATCCGGCACTCTTCTGGCTGGCGCAGACCATGCCAACCACCACCCGGCTGTTCGACATCGGCGGGCACGTGGGCCTCATGTACTATGCCTACAGGCGCTACCTCACCTACCACGACGACCTCGCGTGGACCGTGTGCGACGTGCCAGCGGTCGTGAGCGCTGGCGAGGCGCTCGCACGTGAACGCGCTGCACACAGCCTGCGCTTCACCTCGTCGCTTGATGCGGTGGATGGGTCGGAGGTGGTGCTCGCCACCGACTCACTGCAGTACATCGACCGGTCGCTCGCGGATGTGCTCGGTGCCTGCGCCAGCCTGCCGACGCATGTGCTCGTCAACGAGACACCCACGCACGAGGACCGCGAGATCATCACCCTCCAGAACATCGGAGTGGCCATCTGCCCGTATCGCATCGCGCACCGTATCCGGTTCGTGAACTCGATGACGGCGCTCGGCTACCAACTGATTGACGCCTGGGAGGACCCCGCGCGCCGCACGGACATTCCGTTCGTCACGAAGGGCGGTGCCGTCGCGTATTCCGGTTTCTGTTTCAGGCTCCCCTAGCCGTTCGGCGTCGCGCACGGGAACGTTTCCCAGCTGACGCGTTGTCTCTCTCACCCTCTGCAGAGATCCCCATGACCCCGAGTGCCCTGACGGTTGGTCCCGGCGCGACACGCGACTCCCGCGGCGCCCGAGTCATCGAGCCGGCTCCGAACGAGGCGTTCCACATGCGCAGCATCCACGCGCTGCGCCACACGTTCCACCTGCATCCGCTCATGGAACTGCCCGCGCTCGCCGGATTGGCGAAGCGGCTCATCCCCACCAAGCAGTGTCGATTCGTGAAACCGGGACTCACCGCCGATGCTGCTTTTCAGCACGAGGCCAGCGACCATGCCGGCCGGAGCATCGACGAGGTGTTCGAGCGACTGGAGGAGCCCGCCTCCTGGCTGGCGCTCTACAACGTCGAGACGGATCCGGAGTATCGCGGGTTTCTCGATGAGGTGACGCACTGCGTGCGCGGTCTCGTGGAGCCGGAGCAGTCCGGCATCCGCAGCGTGGGCGGCTTCATCTTCATCTCGGCTCCGCCGTCGGTGACACCGTTTCACATCGACCGCGAGAACAACTTCTGGCTGCAGGTGCGCGGGCGGAAGATCATGAACGTGTGGGACGCCGAAGACCGAGAGGCGGTCGCTGGTGTGCACGTGGACAACTTCATCGCCTACGGTGGGCTGGACCAGGTCAAGCTGCGTGATGGCGTGATCACACGAAGCCGCGAGTTCGACGTGGGTGCGGGCGATGGCGTGTACTTCCCGGCCACGTCCCCGCACATGACGCGGTCCGAACCGGGCTGGGCGAAGCCGGGCGATGGCATCTCGATTTCCATCGGCGTCGTGTGCTACACCGACCAGACTCGGCAGGACGCGTATGCGCATGCCGGCAATCTGTTGCTGCGCAAGCTGGGGCTGTCGCCGCAGCACCCGCGCCAGTCAGCACTCGCCGATGCGTTCAAGCGCCCCCTCGGACGCGGTTTTCTGGCCGTGAAGAGTTCGCTGCAGGGCTATAAGCCCACGCTCAGTTTCTGAGGCACGGCGGCCGGCCTTGGCGAACGCCGCCTTGAACTCGGTGTCGACTGCGTGTTGAAGGATGTCCTTGAACGCGCCGTCGTACGCCTTGAGCGTTGTGTGCGAAACTACTGAGGTACGACTGAGGTAGAACTGACGGGAGACTCAAGGGCGCGCAAGAATAAGCATCGCATTCTCGATGAGATGGAGCCGCAGTGGCTGACGGCGATCATTCTGCTCCTCCGAGATGCAGAAACCGAATGTCATGGGAGTCGCGACACTGCTGGGAGGCGTCTAGCGCGGAACGATTTCGTGCACTTCGATGGTCGGGACGCCGTCCGCATCCTCCCGGACGCCCCAGATGCGTTGCTCACTCACATGATGAATGATCAGTCCACTGGCGACGCCGACGCTCGGCAACACCGTGCCGTTCTGACGAACCCGCCAGAACCGTGCCTCGCGACTCGGTGGGGAAGGCTGGCGCAACCAGATCGTGCCGTCGTCACCCACGAAGAATTCCGTTGTGCTCGGCCATATCCGTGGCTGGTAGAGCGAATCTCGAATTTCGGAAGGGTCTCCCACCCAGCGCTGACCCCGAGCAATGATGTCGGAGCGGGTGAGTGAATCGACTACGGCACGAACGTGTGCATTTGTTACCCGCAGCGCTGGCACCGAAAGGTCGAGCCTGAGCAGTGTATCGCCTTGCGGCCCAACCTCGACTATCCGCAAAAGGGGTGAACCTCCGGAGTTCGCGAACGGATTGGAGCGTGCTGCGCTCAGATTTGACTCACGAACGATAAAGACGATGGATCGTCCGCCGCTGCCAGCCTTCATGAGGGTCGATGACTCCAGTGGCTGAGCGGTGTTCAGTTGTCCCAGCCGGTTGGCTGCAATAATGGCCTTCCCTTCGGCGTAGGCGCGAAATGTGAGCGGCGCTCGCCATCGCGTATACGACGCCACGGCCCTTTCGGAAGCGTGCCCGGCCGGTGCGTGCACGATATCAACCTTCCTGGGGTTGAATGCGCTGACCCGAGCGTCATGGCTCGTTTGCGTCGCGAACACTCCCGTCGGCGACAGAGAGAGAAATCTCAGCGGGAGCGGCCCGCGACGTGTGTTCGTGAGAAGCTTGCCGGCCGCGGTCGAGAAGGCAGTCAAGCGCGCGTTCTGATTGTCGTAGACCCACAGTGTGTCTCCGAGTACCTGCAACTTTCGCGCACCAGTGAACTCACCGGGGCCCGACCCTTTCTTTCCCAACGTTCGAAGGAGTCTTCCTTCCGGACTGAAGACTCGGATGGTCTGATCGGTATCTTCGAGCGCGTAAACGCGCCCTTCTGCATCCGAAATCACCTCACGCACGCGCGAGAAGAACCACGGATCAGATGGCAATGGCCCCATCCTGTGGAGCAGCCGAGAGACCATGGGTGGCTGACTAAAGTCCAGCCCTGCTTGGGCCATGCAAACTGGTGCTGAGACCACTGCTGCGAGCATCAGCATCGAAGAAGCACGGCGAACACGATGGCGGTGGGTACGCATTGCGCTAGATGACGATACGATCCAGCTTCCCTTCCTCACTTCGGCGAACCATCTCAGATTTTTTTACGGCTACGAGTCCCCCGTAGCAAGTGCGGAGTTCCGTTTCGATCGCTCTCGAAGTTGCGCTGGACGGATGAGCGACGGAGTCGAGCCATCGCGGACTCTTCGCGGCTTCGCGAGAAGTTGCCCATGCTCCATGGTCGACCCGGGCGAGCATCTCTCCTTCGTCCAGTTGATGCGTCACGATGCGCCAGGCGCCGCACGGCTCAATTGAGCCGACCATGACGACTCCACGGTCGAGGGAGTCTCGACCCGAGACGTACCAGCTTCCGGATCTAGTTCTCGTCGCGTCATGGAGTACGCGAATCGGCACGGGACATGAAGCCAACTCACGCGGTGCGTCGCTGATCGCAAAGCGCTTCAGAGGCAGCGAACGACCTGCGGGATACGGTCGGCGGTCATTCGTTACCATGCATCCGGCCATGCGAATCTGTCAAGCGGCGTGCTGAAATCGCTGAATTTTGCATCCATCGACCGGCAGCGGTTGACGCAGACGATAGTCAATATGAGCGCGGAAGCCAGACACGGTGGCTCATGCTCGTCCCCCATCTCGACCTTCACTGCGCAGTCCGCCCGACAGACTCGTGCACGCGGTGCGGTTCCGTTTGGACTCGAGATCGCTTTTGCGATGGAGCGATTCACACTCGATCGACGGCGCCGTGTGAGCACACACGGGAGCGCGTGAGAGTGTGAAGGTGTGAGAGCGTGGCTCCGCGCGTTGCGCTGCCCAGCTGCATCACACCCGCATCCCGCCGCATCATCTCCCGTATCACAACGACGTCCTGCCGATCCTGTGGACGGTTCGCGACTTCCTTCATGCGAAGTGTGTCAGCCAGAGACGCCGCGTAGGGCGGCTTCCCGTGCAACATGCACCGCTCGGCACCCACCCGCAGGTCGTCGAATCCCTCCGACCCGCTCGGCGTGAAGATGATGTCAACGCGACCAACATCCGTGGCGCCGTGGGCCGCGAACGCGGCGAGGATCTGTTCGGGATCGAAAGTGCCACCGGAGTTGGTGCTGGCCCGCCCGTCGCTAGCCACGGCGATTCACCGCCTCGAAGCGGCCGAGGTTCGCCACCTCGGCCAGTCGCTGCTCCGGCGTGAGACGGCGAATTCGGTCCACGTCGTCGAGCATGTGGGAACCCGCCACCGGTTGGATCACAAGCGGCGCGTCGAGCGAAAAACCCGCCGCCGCGAGGAGCCGATCGCGCGTGGCTCAGGACGGCGACGTCTCGCCCAACCCAATGCGCGCCACCACCGACTGGCTCGTGCCAGCGCGCTTGGCGAGGGCGCGCTGGCAGATACCTGTCCGCTCACGGGCGGTGCGAAGGAGCTGAGCGGGCGACTGAGCCATCTTGAATTAGTGCCGATCAGCTATCGCGCCTCAATCGGTCACCTCACGCCATCTTCACCTGCAACCGCCGATCGAGCGCGTCCAGAAAGTCTTCGGTGTTCAGATATAGCGCATCACGACTGATGAGCAGGGAGAGATCCTTGGTCATCTCCCCGCCCTCCACCGCCTCGATGCACACGGCATTGAGCGTATCAACGCCCCTCTCTCGACCCTAATTTGACAGTGCCAAGACGAACGACGATACCGAACGAAACTCAGAAGATTCGCTGACCCTGTTTTCACCGTAGTAGACGGCAGCAACGGCACCTTCCGGCATCTGTCTGAACCTTCGCCGCTCCACTCTACCTTCTATCCAGCCACGTAGAGGAATCTTGGCTGCGCTCGCCGCGCGATCGAGTGCGGAGTCGCGAGAAGCAACCAAATAGACTGCAAAGGTCCACCCGCGCCTGCGAGCGAGCATTTGCAGATCGGCGACGGATGGGGAGCAGAGGAACAGTCTGTCGGACTCGATCGCGAGCACCAGAGTCGTGTCGCTACCCTCTCCCCGACCGGCCCTGTCAGAGCGAATGCGCTCATCCAGAGTTGACTCTGTGCTACTGCCCTTGCAGGCAGCGGCTGCGACGAACGCTGTGGCCAAACACACCTTCACGAGAATCCTCATCGGTTGCACTCGCCAGAGCGGACCGCCGATAGGACGAGCTTCGTTGAGCTTCATGCGGAGCACTCCGACGCGCGAGCGAGCAATATCACTTGAATGTGTGTGCGCACTGTCTCACTGCTGTCCGCAGACTGTGATATCGCGAAGATGGTATCTCCCCGGAGCGCCAGAGCGGGCCGCGGATCGTTAACAACAGGCACAGTGCCCTCGCACCAGCCCTCGGCAGTGCGCCATGCCAAAATATACCGCCCGAGCATACGACCGTTCACGCGCTCAGGGTCATAGTACAACACCCGAGGTCTGGCTGATTCGCCGCTGATCGCAAAGGGGATCGATGTACCGTAGACGATCTTCGCTGCAACTTCGGGATCGGTCTTGGCGCGAAGCACGAGATCGGACTTGGCCCCCATGCGGACTCGAACAGGAATCGATTCCGGCTCCAGTTCGAGAACTCCGTCCAACGAATCCTTCAGCGGCGTACGGTAGATGCTGTCCGAAAGCTGGAAAACACTCAACAGCTGGCCACCATCGACGCTTGTCGCGCTAGCTCCGAATGCAGCGGCGAGCATCTCGTCATCCCGAAGTACGGCCGGCGCCCGTCCCAGCGCCACTGCGTTGAACTCACTGGAATTCACCGGCGCAAGAAAGCGGCCTTCTGCGTCTGGCTTTGAAGCGGTGTAGAGCGCGCCGTCAACGACGACGAGTTGCTCAAGGTGTACTGGAGCTTCGATTTCACCTACGAAGTGGCCCGTACGCGCGTTGAACTTGAGGATACGGTTTCGGGTTGTATTCTCGACGAAGACCGTATCACCAATCTGCGCCACGCGCCCCGGGACACGAAACTCTCCTGGACCCGAGCCACGCGAACCGAGTTTTCGGACGATCCGGCCCTCTCGGCTCAACTGCCATACCGCGCCTTGCTGAACGTCAGAAACGAACAAGTCGCCGTCAGCGGCTGCATACGCCAGAGTTGGGAGCGCAACGTAGTCCGATTCGCTCTCATCAACCGTCGCGGTCGACAAGACTTTCCAGCGCTCGAACTCAGGCACTTCGTCGCCCGCCGAACAAGCGAGCGAAAGAACGACAGCGATCGCGAGTATGGATCGAAGCACTGGGCCTCAGTCGGTTGGAGGTCGTTGGCGCTCGACCTCTCGGCCGCTCAGCCAGGAACTGGACATCATCTTGTGAACAAGGTGCCGACAACCGAGAGTGCCTGCGGACTTCACAGTTGCCGGCAACTTTGGTCTACTGATCTTCAGGATCGCAATTGCAGGTATAGATCCATGTTGGCGCGCACTCCAATGTCGCCGGATTCTGGAAGCACTTTTCCGAGCCAGTGCCCGGGAGCTGCGCGTCGGAGATCGCCGCGGTACCGAGCGCGAGAACGGCGGTACAGCCGACAATCACCATCACTTTGAGTTTCGACACGTATTCCTCCTGACGATGGGTTTGAGCGAGTAAACTCTCGCGGCGGAGTGCCGCGCACATCATTATCGGGAGACATTGCCCAAGCCGCCACGTCGATTTGCGACAGGTTTACGACCAATCTGCTGCGCGAGTCGCATCAGCGCGGCTGGCGCGGGCAGCCCGGCCGCTCGATGAACACGTTCGAGAGAGCGACGCGTGGTGTTGCACTCGCTCGCGATTCGCTCGACGCTCCACGCCGCTGGCTCCGATATTGCCCGAACGAGGACGCTTTGCCAGTCGGGCCGAAGCTGCCGCAGCGCGATCCACACGCCATCTGGAATCCGCGACACTGGCGCTTGAGGGAGGAACGAGTTGAGTGAAAAGAGGCGAGCGAGACTTAGCGACCAGATCAGGCTATCTCGTTCCGCCACACCGGATATTGCACCTACGGCGAGTCGGGGGGCCAGCGGTGTCTGAAGCAGACGGAGGATCAAATCATGAGACGCCGAATCAGCGAACAACACCAGGCTGGCATCCCAGCAGGCGAGCATCACCTTGAGCTGGTCGAAGCGCTGCTGCGCGGTCGTAGCAATAGCGGGGGGGGGTGGCGAAAATCCACTTGCACAACGCTGACTGCCCAATACCCATAACTAAACCCCTGCAACATCTCATGTGCATGCGACGCATGGATGAGTTCGCGGGCCGAAGAATCGCAGTGACGGTCGGCGAGCAGCGCCAGTGAGAGCTCGACCGATCCGCGGATTTCCGGAGCCGTCAGCGTGCGGACTTGAGACTTCATGGTGTGCTCTGCATGAATCCCCCTTTCGGCGACGCGCCGACCAAGAGCAGCCATTCATCGGGACGATTCGGGCGCGACCACGGACGCGCGACCGATCGACCCAACGGTGCGCAGGCGGAGGCCACCGCTGCCACATCGAGTTCGGATGCGATGGATACTTGCCTCGCTAGTGTTGTCGCTCGCTGGCGACTTCACCAGATCCGTCGAAGCGAGAGTGCCCGCTGGCGTTCCCTCGCCGCGCCCGGAGTCGTCCGAACAGAAGATGGGTGTGGAAAAGCCCCCTCACGCCATCTTCACCTGCAACCGCCGATCGAGCGCGTCCAGAAAATCTTCGGTGTTCAGATACGGCGCATCACGACTGATGAGCAGCGAGAGATCCTTGGTCATCTCCCCGCCCTCCACCGCCTCGATGCACACGGCCTCCAGCGCCTCGGCAAACGCCACCACATCGGGCGTGTTGTCCAACCGGCCGCGGTGCGCGAGGCCACGCGTCCACGCGAAGATGGACGCAATGGGATTGGTGGACGTCTTGTTGCCCTTCTGGTGCTCGCGATAGTGACGCGTCACGGTGCCGTGCGCCGCTTCGGCCTCCATGGTCTTGCCATCGGGCGTCATGAGCACGCTCGTCATGAGGCCGAGTGAGCCGAAGCCCTGCGCCACGATGTCCGACTGCACGTCGCCGTCGTAGTTCTTGCAGGCCCACACGTACCCGCCTTCCCACTTGAGCGCGGCGGCCACCATGTCGTCAATCAGGCGGTGTTCGTACGTGAGACCGGCCGCCTCGAACTGCGTCTTGAACTCAGTATCGAACACGTGCTGGAAGATGTCCTTGAACGCGCCGTCGTACGCCTTGAGAATGGTGTTCTTCGTGCTCATGTACACCGGATAGTTGCGCTTGAGGCCGTAGTTGAGGCTCGCGCGCGCAAAGTCACGGATGGAATCGTTGTAGTTGTACATGCCCATGCCCACGCCGCCATCGGCGCCGAACTTGGCGACCTCGAATTCCATGGGGGCGCTGCCATCGTCGGGTGTGTACGTCATGGTGAGCGTACCGGGACCCGCCAC
Source organism: Gemmatimonadales bacterium (assembly GCA_038259155.1). GTDB lineage: Bacteria > Gemmatimonadota > Gemmatimonadetes > Gemmatimonadales > Gemmatimonadaceae > JAABRT01. The sequence goes on along the minus strand of JBBSPE010000008.1, from coordinate 11,904 downwards.
CTTGAAGTCGGTGGCCTTGTACTGATCGCCGTGCGCGTGTCGCCCGACAACGATGGGCTTCGTCCACCCCGGCACGAGCTTGGGGATGTTCCGCATGATGATCGGCTCGCGGAAAATCACGCCGCCCAGAATGTTGCGGATGGTGCCGTTGGGGCTCCGCCACATCTTCTTGAGCTTGAACTCCTCCACGCGCGCCTCATCGGGCGTGATCGTGGCGCACTTGACCGCGACGCCGTGCTTCTTGGTGGCGTTGGCCGAGTCAATGGTCACCTGATCGTCGGTCGCATCACGGTGCTCCATGCTCAGGTCGTAGTAGTCGATCGTGAGATCGAGGTACGGCAGCACGAGCTTGTCCTTGATGAAGGACCAGATGATGCGCGTCATCTCGTCGCCGTCCATTTCGACGACGGGGTTGGTAACCTTGATCTTGGCCATGCGGGGGTGGGTTGGCGAGGAAGGGTGCACGCGGGGAACGTCGTGGCTCCTGAAAATGCACCCATGACCGCGCCGCGCCAAACCCGACGCCGAGGCCTGACCCCTGTCAGACGGTGAAGATCACGATGGTGCCACAGTTGGCGTTGCCGCGAATGTCCTGAAACTGCGCCGGAACGCTGGACTGGCCCCGATACATCACCAGCAGCTTGATGAACTGCGGCGGGAGGTCGTTCAGCCGAAAGCCCGGGGAGAACACGCCGTCCAGAAACACCGCCGGCGTGCACCGTGACCGGCTGCCGTACACGAGGGCCGAGCCACCGCCGCCCACCACAATGAAGCCTGTCTGCGATTGAAACAGATCGGCGGTCCAGGTGGGTCGGCGATTCTGGATGTCCTGCTCCGTGATCACAGTGCCAAACCGGGCCGCCTGAATGGCCGAGTCGAAACGTCGCAGTTCGCGATTCCACGCGGCGTCGGCGCGGGCCTGCACCTGTACGGTGTCCAGCTTCTTGGTGGCTTCAATTCGCTCCATCGCGATGTCGAGCGTGTCGCCGACATTGAACCGGAGCAGGTCCGCCACGGGATGGTAGCCGATCTTGCGCGCCCCGAAGTAGTAGAGGCCGGTGCTCATGTTCGGCAGGAGGAACGTACCATCCCAGTCGCTCTGCACGCTCCGGTCCATGGCGGGCAGGCGCACTTCGGCTCCCGGCAATGGACGGCCGTCCACGTCCACCACGCGACCATACAGCACGCCGGACTGTGCGGCGGCGCCCAGTGGCGCCAATCCCAGAAGCGCGAAGCCGGCAAGAGCCGACAGAGCACCCCGTGCAACGCTCATCCTCATTCTCGTCTCCTGTACCCACGCGGATACTTGTTCCGATCGGATGCGTCCCGTGAGAGCGCACTGGACGGCCGCGCGCGAGCGCGCGCACGGCCTGACCTATATGCACCGCGGGCACGGAAGTCCGGCGGGGTGCCGGTCTTTCGTGCCCAGTGTGCTACACCAGTGGCGCAGGCGGGTGCCTGCGTCCATCTGGCTCGGTCAGACGTTCAATCAGAGGGTGAAGATCGCAACCGTTCCGCAGTCGGCGTTGGCCCGAATATCCTGGAATTCTGCTGGCACCGTGGCCGAGCTGCTGTAGGAGACCAGCAGGTCGATGAACTGAGGGGCGACGTCGTTCACACGCGTTCCGGGCGAGTACAAACCGTCCAGATACACGGCTGGCGAACAGCGGTCGCGGCTACCCACGACCTGAGCCCCCCCGCCGCTCCCCACCACCAGAAATCCCGGCATCGTCTGAAACAGGTCACTCGTCCACACAGGATTGCGTTGGTCAATGTCCTCTCCGGTCACCACGTTACCCGAACGCGCGGCCGACAATGCGATATCGTATCGACGCATCGTCCGCTCCCAACGCGCGTCTTCCTGCGCCTGAACTTTGAGCGTATCGAGCTCCTTCGTGGCCGTCACTCGCTCAAGCGTCACGCGCAGCGTATCTGACCCGTCGTACGTCAACATCTGGGCGATCGGGTGGTAGCCCAACTGACGCACGCCGAAATAGTAGAGTCCGGAGGGGACGCCGGAGACGCGGAACACGCCGTCGTTACCGGTGACGGCGACGCCATCGACCGATCCCACGCGCACCTCAGCGCCCGGAAGCGGCATGCCGTTCGCGTTCGTCACCTGCCCGATGAGCGCGCCGTCTTGCGCTGCTCCCGACGACGCCACGGCACCGACCGCGAGCAGGGCAATAGTGAGGGAAACAAGACACCGCGCCAGCCGAGGGAAGCCTAAAGCTCGCCTGCTGCGCGCTGCGTCCTGCACGTCCTGCACGTCCTGCGATAATGATTTAGTCATGGAAGCTCCCGCACCCGATCGGGTGCTGCTGCTCGCCGTTGGAGCAGCAAGTGGGGGCTCCGGCACTCAGATGTTGAGACCGCTCTCTGTCGATCAGACCGGAGAAGTCGTCAGGCACGCTCCCGGGTCCGACACGAGTGGCGTAACCCGTTGACTCCCTTGATTTTACACTGAAAGCGTCCAGATGTGCCGCACCTCGCCGGAGGCGCCACCACTCTCGACTTCTCCGACGATTCTCACTGTAGCGAGAGCGACAAGCGGAACGTGCGGCCCGCGCGCGGCAGGCCGCACTGCTCGTAGACGGCGCTATCGGTGACGTTGTCAACCGCGCCGAGCACGCGGAGAAAACGGAACGCCCGCCATCCGGGAAGCGACCACTGTCGCTCCAGCGTCACGCCGGCCGCCGACTGCGAACCGAGTTCGACGTTCGTGCCGAGATCGGGGTGCACGCAGAACTGCGAACCGATGTGGATGACATTGGCGCCAGCCGTCACGCCGGCGCCGAGCGGCAGCAGCGCATCCAGGCCACCGCGCACACTCGGCTGATGCTCAGGCTTGAGCGGACCGGCGCTGCTGGTGACGTCCTCCACGCGGACGCGCTGTGCCACAAGGTCGAGCATTACCGACGGCTGGCCAGCGCCACCTCGCCAGCCGAGCAGTGATTCAATGCCCAGACTGACCTGATCGTTCTGGTTCACGCGCTTGAACTTGCGGTCAGGCACGGCGATGCGCACGATGCCGTCCGCAAGCTGCTGCCGAAAGCCTGTGGCCTGCGCGGACCAACCGCGAGAGGCCTGCAGGTCGCCAAAGGTGATGCCGGCTTCGGTCACCAGCAGGCGTTCCGGGACGAGGTCGGGGTTGGGCTCGAAGCGGTTGAGCGCGCCAGAATACAGCTCACGCAGCGCCGGAAAGCGCGCCCGCTGACTGGCGCTGGCGTGCAACCGCAGGCCGGGCGCAACTTCCGTGGTACCTCCCACGCGCCAGCCGGTGCTCTGCTGGTCGGCTTGCAGCGGCCGACCGCCTGCCTCCGGCGTGCTGGCCCAGTCGGACACGACGCCGGCGCCCAGCAGGGTGCGGCTACCAATGGGCATGGTGGCTTCGATACCAGCGCTGGTCAGTTCCTGGCGATACGTGGACGTCGGATCGCTGCTCAGGGTCTCGAGATAGCGGAGGCGCCCGGACGTGGCGGCCGCAGTGATCTGGGCGCCGTTGGCGAGCGTCTGACGCAACTGTACGCGGCCCGTCAGGGTGCGCTCGTCGCCGGCCTCGGTGCCGGTCGCGTCGTCATAGAGGGCGCTGCTGAACTGCGTGATCAGCGAGTTGCCGGCCACCCGACCGACACTGGCCTCGAGTTGCGTGAGGCCGGCGCTCGTCGAGAGAGCGGGCGCGGTCGCTTTGAGCACCATTGCCGACCGCTTCGAATCAGGATAGCGCCAGTATCGAGGCGATTCCACGTGCAGCTCCGGCGCCACTCCGCGGCTTGCGTCGTACGTGGTAAACGTGGCGGCCAGCGCCGCACCGTTGGTCCGGCGCCAGCTGGCGTGGGCGAACGCGTCATACTGCTTGAGGTCGGTGCCCACCCGCAGATTCTGGTCGGGACGCACGTCGGTCACGCCATTGGCCCGGGTGAAGCCATCGCGCTGCCGATACGAGCCGCCGGCGCGCACGGTGACCTGGTCGCGATTGCTCAGGGTGCGCGTGGTGGCCGTGCCGAGGGCGGTTTGCTGCGCACCGGTCTGATCGGTGCCCAAGACGAGGCGCGACTGCCATCCCGGCGCGGCCAGCGGCTCGTCCAGGCGCAACTCAATGACGCCACCAAGCGTGTTGGGACCAGCGAGCAGCGTGCCGAGGCCGCGCGTGTACGTAACCGACGACACTCCGGTAATCGGCACCAGTGACACGTCGGCCCGTCCGTCCCATCCATAGGAAAGGGGTAGCCCTTCCATGAGGATGCCCACCTGCCGGCTCTCGGCCCCACGGGGGCTCAGCTCGACTTCGCCGCGGGAGTTCTGCCGCACGAGCACGAGTGGCATGGTACGCATGAGCTCGTCAAGATTCGCCCCGGGAGACAGCCGCAGCGAGTCCGGGCGCAGCACCACCGCCGCCGAACCGCCCACCGTGGCCGGCGACCGACGTGCCCGCACGACCGCGCCTTCAAGTCGCTGGGCCACACTGTCACGCCGGGTTCCTCCGGTCGGCGGGTCCTGCTGCGCCTCGAGCATGCTGGGCGAAGAGCCGACGATGAAACCGGCGGCGAGCAGCGTCTTGAGGGACCAGCGGCGCATGGGCGGGACCGGACAGGGGAGAGAACGAGAGGAGCGACAGCGCAACGCACGCAGAAACATGAACACGCGTTCATGATACGCAAGGGATGCCTGAAGTGCTGGCAGGCCTGAAATGCGAGGCGTCCCCGGACGACGACTGGCGACAACGACCGCGCGCGAACAGAATCGTGTTCCGCACACTTAACGTTCAGTGGTCCGTGCGGTCAGAGAGACCAGGCGACGCCACGCCCGCAGCCGTTCGCACGCGGTACCTTCAGACAGTCCCCGCCCCTCGTCGCCCTCGCGCTGTTCGCCAGCGCGTGAACGCAGTCGTACGTATTGAGACGCCGTGCCCTCCTTCCTCGAATCGCTCCTCACCTTCCTCTTCAAGTACTCGCCCCGCGTCTTTGGACGCGGTGAGCTCGTGCTGACCCCGGTGCTCCCGACGGCGCTGCTGGTGGTCGCGGCCGTCGCGGTGGTGGCTGTGGTGGGCGTGCTGTACCTGCGCCTCCCCAATGTCCGACCGGGGGATCGCGCGGTGCTGGGTACCCTGCGGGCGGTGGCGCTGCTGGTGCTGGTGGGCTGCCTGCTGCGGCCGGCACTGGTGATCGCGTCCGCGGTGCCCCAGCGGAACGTGCTGGCCATCCTGCTCGACGATTCACGAAGCCAGCGCATTGCCGACCTGGACGGTGAATCGCGTCTGGCCGCCGTGCAGCGCACATTCTCGGATTCGAGCGCGCTGGCGCGTGCCCTGGCCGATCGATTCGCGTTGCGCTTCGTGCGATTCGGTGCCGAGACACGCGGTGTGGACGGCGCCCAGAGCATGGACGCCTCGGCCACCCGCACCGACGTGGCGCATGCACTCGACGCCACCCGCGAGGAACTCACCGGCGTGCCGCTGGCGGGCGTGATTCTGGTGAGCGACGGCGCCGACAACGGCGGCGGTGACCTGGACGCCGCACTGCTCGGATTGCGGGCGCGCAAGGTGCCGGTGTACTCGGTGGGCGTGGGCCAGGCGCGCTTTGATCGGGACGTGGCCGTGGAACGCGTTACAGCCGCCGCGACCTCGCTCACGGGTGGTACGGTGCTCGTGGACGCGGCGGTGCGGTTGCGCGGCACGGGCAACGATCCAGTGATTGTGACGGCCGAGGCGGATGGTCGCATCGTGGCCACCGATACCGTGCGTGCACCCAGTGGGGGAGACGTGGTGTCGGTGCGCCTGCGCGTGCCGCCGCTGCCCGCAGGCACCTACCGCCTGTCGGTGCGCGCCACCCCCCTCCCGGACGAGATCGTACCGGAGAACAACGTCGCGCACACCGTGTTGCAGGTACGAGCCGGCCCCGACCGCATACTGTACGTAGAAGGCGAGCCACGACCGGAGTTCGCCTTCATGCGACGCGCGGTCGCGGCGGACAGCGGGCTGCAACTGGTGGCGCTGCTGCGAAGTGCCGAGGGCAAGTTTTTGCGCCTGGGTGTGCGGGACAGCCTTGAGCTGCTCACAGGCTTTCCGTCTACGCGTGAGGAACTGTTCGGCTATCGCGCCCTCATCATTGGCAGCATCGAAGCGTCGTTCTTTTCGGGCGACCAGCTGCGCATGCTTGCGGATTTCGTGAACACGCGCGGCGGTGGCCTGATGGCGCTCGGCGGTCGGAACGCGCTCACCGAGGGTGGCTATCGTGGCACGCCGCTCGCTGAGGTCCTGCCGATTGCGCTCGATCGCGCGCCCCGTGACACGGGCGGCGCACCGGTGGAGTACCGTCTGTCGCCCACCACGGCGGGTCGCGCCATGTCCGCGCTGCAGTTGGCAGCGACCGACCCCGCCTCAACCGCCAAGTGGGCGAGCCTGCCGGCGCTCACGGTGGTGAACGCCCTCGGCGCGTTGCGGCCTGGCGCTACGGCGCTGCTCACGGGGCGCACGGGCGAGAGCACCATTGATCAGCCGCTGCTCGCCTATCACCGCTACGGACGCGGCATGGGCGCGGTGTTCGGTGTGCAGGATTCTTGGTTGTGGCGGATGCACGCCGACATGGCCGTGGACGACTACACGCACCTCACCCTCTGGCGCCAGCTCATGCGCTGGATGGTGGACGGGGTGCCCGACCGCACCACCGTTGCTGCGTCACCCGACCGCGTGGGCAGTGGCGAGCCGGTCACGCTGCGCGCGCAGGTGGCCGACGAGAGCTTTCTGGACGTGAACGACGCCACGGTCACCACCACGGTTATTGCGCCGTCGGGTGCGCCCACCGACGTCTCACTCGACTGGTCGGTGCGTGCTGACGGCGTGTATGCCGGACGTTTCGTGCCCACGGAGACCGGTGTGCACACGCTGTCCACGCAGCTGGTGCGCGGCCGTGACACCACACGCACCACGAGTGGCACGCTGCTCGTGGACGACGCGGACGCCGATGTCACGCAGGCCGAGCAGCGCGTGCCATTGCTGCAGCGCATCGCGCGCGAGACGGGTGGACGGTATGTGCCGCTCGCGAACGCCGATCAGTTGGTGGACGATGTGCAGTACACGGAAAGCGGCGTCGTGGTGCGCGAGACGCGGGACCTCTGGGACATGCCGGCGGTATTCCTCCTGATTGCCCTGTGTCTGGGCACGGAGTGGATGTGGCGCCGTTGGCGGGGGTTGGCATGACACGCAACTGGATGAAGCTGGGAGTTATCGCGTCGCTGTGCGCGGCGTTGCCGTGTGCGACACCCGCGGCAGTTGCGGCCCAACAGACACATGCGCTCGTGATCACGGGGCTTGGCGGCGAGCCGGCCTACAAGGACGCATTTTTTGGGGCGGCTGTATTGCTGCACGACGTGGCGAAGTCCAAGTGGCACGTCGCAGATTCGAGTCTCATCGTGCTCACCGAAGATCCGGCCCGCGACAAGGCCCGCTTCACGGGCAAGGCCTCCAAGGCCACGGTGGCGCAGGCGTTTCTCACGCTCTCGCAGCGCGTGAAGGCCGGCGACGTGCTGTTTGTGTTCCTGCACGGGCACGGCAGCGGACAGGGCGACGAATCCGCGGTGAATCTGTCGGGGCCTGATCCAACCGCCGCCGACTACGCGACGTGGCTGAGTGGCTTCACGAAGCAGACCATCGTGTTCGTGAACGCGGCCAGCGCCAGCGGCGATTTCAATCGCGTGCTTGCCGGTGCCGGCCGGGTGATTCTCACGTCCACCAAGAGCAGCGTGGAGCGCAACGACACACGCTTCGCCACCTATTTTGTGCGCGGACTCAACTCGGGAGAGGCGGACGCCAACAAGGACGAGCGCGTGTCCGTGCTCGAGGCCTTCGGGTTCGCCCAGCGTGAGGTGATCCGCGAATACGAGACCGACAGCCGCATGCTCACCGAGCACGCGCTGCTGAGTGACTCCACGCTCGCGGCCACGGTCGCCTTTGGTGGACCGGCGGTGTCGAGCAATCCGCGGGTTGCGGCGCTCGTCGCGGAACGGCAGGCACTGGAGCAGCAGGTGGCGGCACTCCGCGCACGCAAGGACAGCATGACGCCCGCCGCCTACGACGCGGAGCTGGAGCGGCTGCTCGTTGAAATCGCCACGACGTCACAGGCGATTCGTGCGGCAGGTGGCACGCCATGACGGCCATGGTTCGCATTGCCCGCGCGGCCGTTGCCGCCGCCGCTTGCGGGCTGCTGCTCGGCGCCTGGTGCACTGATCAGGTGGACCGTCGCAGCGTGCTCGATCTTGCCGCGCGCGGTGAACTCGAGCAGGCCGAAGCGGTCGCACGCGCCGGTGGCGACTCGCTCGCCACCACGCTTGGCGACGTGCTCATGTTGCGTGGTCGTCTGCGCCAGGCAGACTCTGCCTACTCCGCCGCGATCGAGCGCAATCAACCGCTGCGGCGCGTGGCCGAGGTGGGCCTCGCCGAACTGCAGGCGCGGCGCGGCATGAACACGCAGGCGCTATCCGCGGCGCTGCGCGTGACGAGTGCGTTCGAACGCGACGGACAGAGCTGGCCCGCCGAAGAGCAGGTGGCAGCCGGCCGCGCCTATGTGCTGCTCGGTCGGCAGGATGCGCGGTCGGCCCGACAGGCGCTCGGTGCGTTTGACGCAGCGTGGGCCACCGACGGCACGCTGATGGACGCGCGCACCCGCGCCGGCGAACTGTTGCTCGACAAATACAACGCGCCGGACGCCAGGAGCTCGTTTGGTGACGTGCTCGCTATTGAAACGTCCAATGCGCGCGCCCTGCTCGGCATGGCCCGTGTGCAGGAGTTCGAGGGCGAGCCGGAGGCCATGGCCACCGTGCGCAGCGCCCTCGCGGCCAATCCGTCGCTCACGGCGGCGCACACCATGCTGGCACGCCTGCACCTCGATGCGGAGGCGTATGATTCCGCGCGGGTGGCCGCCGATCGCGCACTGGCCGTGGATTCCAGCGCCATCGAGGCGTGGGCGCTCCGCGCGGCCACCGCCTGGTTTACCGGAGAGACGGCCACGTTTGAGGCCTCGCAGCGCGCGGCCGAAGCGATCAATCCGCAGCCCGCCGTGTTCTTTGCCACTCTCGCCGAGTCGGCGGTGCGCCACCGTCGGTATGCGGAGGGCGTGCAGTGGGCCGATCAGGCGGTGCGCATGGACGGAAGCTCCGTGCGTGCACTCGGTGTCCTCGGGACCAACCAGCTGCGCACCGGCGACATGAGCACCGGACGCGCCACGCTCGAGCGCGCGTTCGCCATTGATCCCTACAACCTGTGGCACAAGAACACGCTCGACCTGCTCGACGAGATGGACGGATTCACCACCATCGAACGTGGCCACTTCCGTCTCGTCGTGTCGCCCGAGGACGCAGCGTTGATGGAGCTGTATCTCCTGCCCATGCTGGAGGAGGCGTACGACTCGCTCACCGCGCGCTACAAGTGGTCGCCAAATCGACCCGTGCGCCTTGAGATTTTCCGTCGTCACGCCGATTTCTCGGTGCGCTCCGTGGGCCTCACCGGCCTGGGCGCGCTTGGCGTGAGCTTTGGCGATGTGCTGGCCATGGACGCACCGTCGGCGCGCGAGCCCGGCACGTTCAACTGGGGCTCCACGGCGTGGCATGAACTGGCGCACACCTTCACGCTTGGTTCCAGCCAGAACAAGGTGCCACGCTGGTTGTCCGAAGGGCTGTCCGTACTCGAAGAGCGTCGTGCCCGACCGGAGTGGGGCGCGCGCGCATCGGTGCAGTTCCTGGCGGCGTACAAGGCCGACCAGCTGCGCCCGGTGAGCACGCTCAACGACGGTTTCGTGCGTCCGCGCTATCCCGCGGAAGTGCAGTTCAGCTACTACCTCGCCTCGCTCGTGAGCGAGATGATCGAGCAGCAGTTCGGTGTCGCTGCGTTGCCGGCCATGATGCGCGCGTATGCGGACGGGCTGGAAACGCCCGCGGTGTTCGAGCGCGTGCTCAAGTTGCCGACCGATTCAGTGGACGCGCGGTTTGTCGCGTTCATGCAGGCGCGCTTTGCGAAGGACCTCGGCAGCGTGACGCCGGGCAGCGGCCCGAGTGATGTGCAGGGCCCGTTCGTGACCGCCATGCGCGAGGGACTCGGACACCTGGAGGCCGGTCGCACGGCGCAGGCCAAGCGGACGTTCGAGCAGGCGCAGGCTATGCTGCCGAGTGAGCAGGGTCCCAACGGCCCGGCGTGGTATCTCGCGCGTCTCGCGATTGAGCAGACCGACACCACGAGTGCGCTGGCGCAGCTGGCGCGCATCACCACCACGCAGGAAACCGCGCTGGCGGCAAATGAACTGGAGGCCTCGCTGCTCGAGGCACAGGGGCGCGACAGTGCACTCGTGACCACGCTCTCGCGCATTGTCTGGATGGCGCCGTACGACGCGGCACTGCACGCCCGACTGGCCGACGCGGCCATGCGGATTGGTGACTACGAAACCGCGGTGCGCGAACGGCGCGCCACGCTGGCCATTGGTCCGCCGGATCCGCTCGAGGCGCGCTATCAGTTGGCGGACGCGCTGTACAAGTCGGGCGACGTGGCCGGTGCGCGCCGCGAGGTGCTGGGCATGCTCGAGAACGCGCCGGGCTTCGAGAAGGCGCAGACATTGTTGCTGCAGTTGCGGTCAACGCCGCCGGGAGTACGCGAATGATCGGTCGTGTGCATCGGCTCATGCTCGGCGCCTCGTTGGCGGCGTGTGCGATGGCACTCTCCGCGACGGCGGATGCACAAGGCCGCGGACGCGGGCGTCAGTCCATGGAAGAGTTTCCCAATGCCGAGTACGACGGGCGCTTCGTGTTCGTGCGCACGAGCTACTCCGAGCAGCAGAGCTTTGGCCGCGGCCGCGGCGGTGGCGCGCCGTGGAGCCATGACTATCCCCGCGGCGAGCGCAACTTCCTCAAGATTTTGCAGGAGCTCACGTCCATTGGCGTGCGCAGCAATGCCAGCACCATCATCAGCACCGACAATCCCGAGCTGTTCCGGTTTCCGGTGGCCTACATGGCGGAACCCGGATTCTGGAGACCGTCGGAGGCTGAAGTCGTGGGAATGCGTTCCTATCTGCAGAAGGGCGGCTTCTTCATTTTCGACGACTTCGTGGGCAACCAGTGGCTCAACTTCGAGTCGCAACTGCAGCGGGTGCTGCCCGGTGCGCGGCTGGTGGTGCTCGATACGTCCCATCCCATCTTCGACGCGTTCTATCGCATCGCGTCGCTGGACTACAGCCATCCGCTGCAGGGTGTGCCATCGGTGTTCTACGGCGTGTTCGAGGACAACGACCCGTCCAAGCGCCTGCTCATGATCGTGAACTACAACAACGACCTGTCGGAATACTGGGAGTTCTCCGACGTCGGCTATTTCCCGATCGACCTCTCCAACGAAGCGTACAAGCTGGGCATCAACTACATCGTGTACGCCCTCAGCCGCTGACCCCCGAGGCCTTCGCGTGACCGTGACCAACACCCCGCCCGATTCCGAGCTGCTCTCGCTCGACGACGCCGCCCTCGCCGACCGGCTGCACGCCGCCGGTGCCCGCATCACCTCCGAACTCCGCAAGGTGATCGTGGGGCAGGACGCGGTGGTTGAACAGGCGCTCATCGCGCTCTTCGCGGGTGGCAACTGCCTGCTGGTGGGTGTGCCCGGCCTCGCCAAAACGCTGTTGGTGTCGTCGCTCTCACGCGCGCTCGATCTCAAGTTCAACCGCATTCAGTTCACGCCCGACCTCATGCCGTCCGACGTCACGGGCACGGACGTGATTCAGGACGACCCGCAGACGGGGCAGCGCAAACTGGCCTTCATGCCGGGCCCGGTGTTTGCCAACGTGCTGTTGGCTGACGAAATCAACCGCACGCCACCCAAGACGCAGGCCGCGCTGCTCGAGGCGATGCAGGAGAAGCGCGTCACCGTGCAAGGGC
>JBBSPE010000007.1:0-59983 GCA_038259155.1 Gemmatimonadales bacterium | reverse complement strand
GCAACGGGCGTCTCGCCGTTTGCGGCACTCGTGGGCGACGCTCGGCGCTGACCGCCGGCTCCGCCTCCGCCTCAGCCGCCGCCGCGCGCCTCGTGCATGGCGGCGCGCAACTCGAGATCGGGCAGCACTTTGCGCAAGGCGGTGTCCACCCGCTGCAAGCGCGTGAGTGGCGACCGGTCGGAAAGCACCGCCTGTCGTTCCTCGAGTTCAAAGTCGATCATCGCGGCAATCGCAAAGCTCAACTGGCCGCCGTCCTCAGGGAGCGGCGGCGACTCCGCCTGCTCATCGTTGAGAATCTGCACCGCGCGGACGATGCGCTTGAAGTTGGACACCACCTCGTCGCCCGTGACGGCCAGGGCCACCAGTGATGCACCGGCGTCGTCCTCGAAGAACGTGACTTCGGCCACGTTGTACGGGACGTCCGCGTCCACAAACCGATCGAGTACGAACCGTTGCCGCCCGGTCACCAGCACATTCGAGCGTCCGTCCTCGAGAATTTCGGCCTCGGTGACTTCCGCCACGCAGCCCACGCGACCGGCCGGCAGCTCGCGTTCGTCAACACCTGGCATCGCGCACAGGATGCCGAAACAACGGTCGCCGGCCTGCACATCGGTGAGCATCTGGCGATAGCGCGGCTCGAACAGGTGCAGCGGCACACTCGTGCCGGGATACAGCACCATGCCAAGCGGGAACATCGGAAGGGTTCGCGAGGACACCAGTCGCTGGGTTGGAGGGACCGTCACACTCTCAAATACAACGCGCGAGGACCGTTTGTCGTGCCGGGAGGCGCCAATCGGGTCGCGGGTTTACTGTTTCACCGCCGCCGTCAGCGACGGCGTCACGCGCCACTGGGTGAGGTACGGCACGTCGAGCTCGTCGCGCGTGACGCCCCACACCAGATCACCGCGCGATCCCAGCAAGGTGGAACGCGGTGGCATGACAACGCGGCCGAGCAGTGTTCCATCGCCTTCGTACACGTCGAACCACGCGGGCTCGCGCCACGTGGTGACCGGCGGCGGCGGTGGGCCGTCGGGGTCCGTGGGCCGCGGTTCGGCGCGCTCGTCTTCGGGGATGCGTTCGCTGGGTGCCGAAACGCGCACCCACAGCCGACCGTCGTCGGAGGCTTCGAGACTGGTGATGAGCGGCTTGCTGTCGGGGATGCCCGGCCCGTCCCAGCGCCACGCCGGATCGACGCGACGCATTCCGTGTTCCGTCTGCGCGCGCTGCTCGGCCCCTTCGTCCGCGTCTACAGGAAGCGCCGCGGCCTCGCGCTCGATGCGCAGCGGTTGTGGCCCACCGAGCACGCGCACGACGTAGCGATCGCCGAATGCGATGGCATGGCGGCCATCCGACAGCACGGTCACCGACTGGTCGGGCGAGAACGGCACGCTGGACATCGACACCATGCGCTCGGACGACGCCACGAGGCGCGCAGGTTCCCTGTCGGCGAGAGGAATGATGATGGTGTCGACAACGGTACCGGACGTGTCGTACAGGAAGTAGCCTGTGCGCGAGACGATCAGGCCGTTCGCTCGCTCAATGCTCGAATCGCGAATCGGTGCCTGCAGCGAAAACGCATAGCCGGCGGCTGGCAACAACGCATTGTTCATCCACATGCCGGTGACGGGGGGCGTCCACGAGGTGTTGGTGCCATCCATGCCGTACACGGTGATGCGCGACGTGGGTGGATCCCAGAAGGCCAGCCGCCCGTCATCGAGAAACGCGATGCCGTTGGCCTGCGTGAACTCGCCGGGCCCCGCGCCTTTGCGGCCGAGCGAACGTACGTACTGGCCCTGCTCATTGTAGAGCCGCAGCGACGGGCCGCTTCCGTCGAACACGGCCACGGTGCCATCCGAGTGCACCGCGAAGCCGTTGATCTGGCCAAACGTGAGCGTGCTGTCCAGGCCATCGGCATCGCCGATGCGCCACACTTGCGTGAGTTGGTGTGTACCGGAGTCGGGGAGCGTACCGGTGCTCCGCGCCACCACGGTGTCTCCGTCGGTGGCAATGCTGGTGCTGAAGGACTTCGGCGCGCTGGCGTCACTGTCGGTGGCGCCGCACGCGACGAGGAAGCTCAGGGCGAGCACAGCCAGGGCGTGGGGGCAGCGAAGCTGGGTGGGACGCATGGGCGAGGCGGGGTTGGGGAAGAGCAGATTCTGTAACGTCGAACGCCGCGGCTACCCGCGCAATACGCGCGACTCCTAGATTTCCGACATGTCTTCCAGCCAGAACGTTGCCAGCGCGTACAACCAGTGGGCCGCCAGTTACGACGGCCAAGTGAACCGCACGCGTGATCTCGACGCACTGATACTGCGCGAACACAGCCCGCGCGTCCGGGGGCGCACGGTGCTGGAGCTTGGCTGCGGCACAGGCAAGAACTCCCTGTGGATTGCGGCCGAGTGCACACAACTCGTGGCGCTCGATTTTTCCGCCGGGATGCTGGCAATCGCCCGCGAGCGTGTGCCGGCGGAGCATGTGCACTTCCTCGAGCACGATATTCGCGAAGCATGGCCGGTGGCGGACGCGTCCATGGACGTTGTGCTGAGCAATCTCGTGCTGGAACACGTGGAGGACCTGCGCCCGGTGTTCGCGGAGTGTGCGCGTGTGCTGCGCAAGGGCGGCAAGCTCTTCCTGAGCGAACTGCACCCCATGCGGCAGCTGCTCGGCGGCCAGGCACACTTCGATGATGAGGCGTCGGGCGAGGTGGTGCACGTGCGGGCCTTCCCGCACTCGGTGAGCGAGTACGTGAACCTCGGGATGGCCGCCGGCTTCAAGCTGCGCGCGATTGGTGAGTGGGTGGAGGAGGGCGCGGAACCCATGCAGCCGGCGGGAGTGCCCCTGCCGCGTCTGCTCACCGTGCGGTTTGTGCGGACGGACTGAGCGCGCTGCCGGAGGTTGCACACACGACGCGCATGTCGCATGCTCGTGGATGGAGAGCAGTTGCGGGCGTTTCCCGTGGTTGGAGTGTGTCATGCCCGAACGGTCGTTTCCCGGTGTCTACGTGCAGGAGGTTCCGAGTGGTGTGCGGGCCGTGACCGCCGCGCCCACGTCTGTCACCGCGTTCGTTGGCCGCGCGCGACGCGGGCCCGTGGCCTCCTCGGCACCCGGATCTGCATCTGCAGCTGCGCCGGTGCGCGTGCGCAGCTGGGCGGAGTACGAGCGGGAGTTCGGAGGGCTGTGGGAGGCAAGCCCGATGTCGTTTGCCGTGCAGCAGTTCTTTCTGCAGGGCGGCAGGGAGGCGCTCGTTGTACGGGTCGTCGCGGGCTCGACCTTGGCGACGGCCACATTCAAAGACGGCACGTTCGGTCTTGCGGCGTCCTCTCCTGGCTCCTGGGGGGACTCCGTTGAGTTCGCGGTTGACTACTCCGATGGAATGGGCGGGACGCTGGCGACACCGCTGTTCAACGTGTCGGTACGGCATCTTCCGTCTGGTCAGCACGAGGGATTCGCGCGCCTGTCCACCACGACGACGGACCCTCGGTTCGTCACCACGGTGCTGCAGGAGTCGAGCGCGCTGCTGCGCACCACGCATGTGCCGGTAGCGCCGGCGGCGCGGCCGGCCGAACGCGGATTCACGGCGCTGCACGTGCCGGCCGGCGCAGACGGTGGACCGGTGGGGGCCGCGGAAATCACGCATCCCAGCCTTGCTGCGACGCAGCGGGGAATGTTCGCGCTTGATCGCGCGGATGGCTTCAACCTGCTCGTGATTCCCCCGTATGACGTTGGGGTGGATGTCGCGGCGGCCGACTATGCGCAGGCGGCCCAGTTCTGCGCGTCGAGCGGCGCCATGCTGCTGGTGGATGCGCCGGCTCCGGTAGGCTCGAGTACTCGGGTGGCCGCTCGTGCGACGGCTCCGTTGGACGCCGCGCGTTGGTCGAGGCAGGCGGCGCAGTTCGCGGTGCAGTTCGCGGTGCAGTTCGCAGGGCAGGTGGGTGCACAGCCAAATGTCGCGTGCTTCGCTCCGCATCTGCTCTTGCGCAATCCGCTCGCTGGCGGCCGCGTGGACGCGTTTGCGCCGTCTGGCGCGGTGGCCGGCCTCATCGCGCGTACCGATGCCGTACGCGGCGTGTGGAAGGCGCCAGCCGGTGCAGAGGCCACGCTGCGTGGTGTGGAGGGTACGTCGCTCCCGTTCAGTCACGCCGACAACGGCGTGTTGAACGCTGCCGGCGTGAACGCCATCCGGAGTTTCGACCGCTATGGCACGGTGGTGTGGGGTGCCCGGACGCTGGCCGGTGGCGCGTCGTCGGATTCGGAGTGGCGCTACCTGTCGGTGCGACGCCTCGCCCTGTTCATCGAAGCGAGCGTGCGGGGCAGTTCCGCGTGGGTGGTGTTCGAGCCCAACGACGAGCCGCTGTGGGCCCAGCTCCGCACGTCGGCGGACGCGTTCCTGAACGGTTTGTTCCGGCAGGGTGCGTTTCAGGGGGCCAGCCCACGGGAGGCGTATTTCGTGAAGTGCGGCCGGGATACCACCACCTCGGTGGACATTGCCCGCGGTCTGGTGAACGTGCAGATCGGATTTGCGCCGCTCAAGCCCGCGGAGTTCGTGGTGGTCCGGATTACGCTGGGGACCGGTCGGGCGTAGTTGACATTGAACGTGCGTTCAACGAGCGTTCATGGATAGGGACGGGACACGCCCGGACCACTGACCACGCGCCCCATGCCTGGCCGCAAAGCACCCGAAGCCATCCGCCGCAGCGAGATCCTCCGCGCCGCCTATCGCGTCGCGGCGCGCGATCGTCTGGGCGGGCTCACCGTCCGCGCCGTGGCCGCCGAAGCCGGGGTCAGCGCCGGCCTGTTGCTCTTCCATTTCGAGTCCAAGGACGGGTTGCTGGTTGACCTGCTGGACTGGATGCTGGCGCACACCCTCGTGGCCGGCGAGCTGCACCGCCGTCCGCCCGCCGAAACCGCGCCCGTCGCCTGGCTGCTCGCAGTGGTGGAGCGCGATCTGGCCCACCTGCTCACCCAACGCGAGCGGGTGGAGCTCTTCTACGATTACTGGGTGCAGGGGACGCGGCACCCGGTCATTCGCCGCCTCATTCGCCGCGCGCTGCATCGATACCGCGACGCGTTCCGGCCGGCCGCGTCCGCCATCATCGCCGAGCATCCCGAGCGCTACGAGGGCCTCTCGGCCGACGACCTCGCCGGTGTCTGCGCCGCGTTCATTGAAGGGTGCGCCACCCAGACCATTCTCGACCCATCCCGCTTTGACGCGGCGCGCGCGCTGGCCACGCTCCGGGCCCTCGTCGCGCAACCGACATTGGCCGGAACACCCGCCGCACCCTGACCGCTCACTGTTGTGCCCATTCGCCAGCACGCCACCTCCAACACCGTACCACGCAGCATGACCGCCTTGAACACCACCTTGAACACCACGCATCACGACGATGATTCCGTTGACCACGCGCACGACGACACGGTCTACCCCGGCAAGTACCTGTTCGTGGGCATCCATCTCGCCTGCTTGGCTTCGATCTGGACGGGCGTGACCACCACGGCCGTGCTGCTGGCGGTCACGCTGTACTTCGCGCGCATGTTCGGTGTCACGGCCGGCTACCATCGCTATTTCTCGCATCGCACGTTCCGCACGAGTCGCGTGATGCAGTTCCTGCTCGCGTTTCTCGCACAGTCGAGCGCGCAAAAGGGCACGCTGTGGTGGGCCTCCAAGCACCGGCACCACCACCGCCATTCGGATACCGAAGACGACGTGCATTCGCCGCGTCACAGTGGCTTCTGGCATTCACATGTCGGCTGGATCTTTGCACCGCAATGGGACAAGACCGACTTCTCGGCGGTGCCTGATCTCACGGCGTATCCCGAGCTGGTGTGGCTGAACAAGTACGAGCACGTACCCACGCTCACGCTGCTGGTGCTGTGCACGCTGCTGGCCGGATGGCCCGGGCTGGTGGTGGGATTCTGTTGGAGCACGGTGGCCACGTGGCACGGTACGTTCATGATCAACTCGTTGGCGCACGTGCACGGCAACCAGCGCTACGTGACAGGCGACGACTCCCGCAACAACTGGTGGCTGGCGCTGATCACGCTGGGTGAAGGCTGGCACAACAACCATCACGCGTATCAGCGTTCCACGCGGCAGGGCTTCCGCTGGTACGAAGTGGACATCACCTTCTATGTGCTCAAGGCGATGTCCTGGGCGGGCCTCGTGTGGGATCTCGGTGCACCTCCACCGGAAGTGGTTCGCAACGAGCGGCCGCTGGGCAAAGCGGTGCTCGAAAAGGTGGCCCGTCAGTTGGCGGCGTCGTTCCCCATTGAGCAATTGGTCGCCGACGCTCGACAGACCCAAGCCAACGCGCAGCAGCAGTTTGCCGATCTGCGGCACTCCGCCGAAGACCGGCTTGCGGAGATGCGACACCACGCGGAGGATCGTATTGCCGACATGAAGCATCAAGCGGAGGATCGTCTCGCCGATATGCGGCAACAGGTGGGCGAGGCCATCGCACATGCGCACTGGCCCGCGTTGCCCTCGCGTGAAGAGCTGCGCGCCCGGGCGCAGCGCATGCTGCCCACCACCCCGTCACTCGACGCGATTGCCGAGCGCGCGCATGAGCTGCTGGCTGCGCGGTTTGCCGAGCACACGACGCGCGCCGCCGGGAGCGCATGATGCCACTCGGCCTGCAGACTCCTGATGGCGCACTCCTGAGCGTGGAGCACTGATGGCGGAATCCTGCGATGCCCTCGTCATCTTTGGCGTGACCGGGGATCTCGCGCACAAGAAACTGTTTCCGTCGCTGTACGCGCTGGCGCGCACAAACCGGCTGCCGTCCATGGTGGTGGGTGTCGCGTCCAGCGACTGGACGCGGGCCGATTTGCTGCGGCGCGCCCGCACAGCAGTGGAAGAGCACGGCAACGGCCCGCACGACGAGCACGCGCTCGATCAGTTGCTGGCGGCGCTGGAATACGTACGCGGCGACTACCGGGACGACGGCACGTACACGCGGCTCCACACGGTGCTGGAGGCGGCGAAGCGGCCGCTCATCTATCTGGCGATTCCGCCCAGCCTGTTCGAGGCGGTCATTGGTGGACTCGGCACCTGCGGGTTGAGCGCGCGCAGCCGCATCGTGGTGGAGAAGCCGTTCGGACGCGACCTTGAATCGTCGCGCGCGCTCAATCGCGTGCTGCTGGATCGGTTCGCGGAGGACGCGATCTTCCGCATTGACCACTTCATCGGCAAGGAAGAGGTGCTCGATCTGCTCGTGTTCCGGTTTGCGAACACGATCTTTGAGCCTGTGTGGAACCGGCACTACATCGACAGCGTGCAGATCACCATGGCGGAGTCCTTCGGCATTGAGGGGCGCGGCCGGTTCTACGACGAGGTGGGCACCATTCGCGACGTGGTGCAGAACCACCTGCTCCAACTGCTCGCCGTGCTCGCCATGGAGCCACCCGTGAGCTCCGACGCGCGCTCCATGCGTGACGAGAAGGCGAAGGTGCTGCGAGCGATCTCGCCGCCCGGCGCGGAAGATGTCGTGCGCGGACAATACGACGGATTCCGCGGTGAAGAAGGTGTGGATCCCGCGTCCGGCACGGAGACGTTTGTCGCGCTCAAGCTTGGCATCGATTCGTGGCGCTGGGCCGGGACACCGTTCTACCTGCGGGCCGGCAAGCGGATGTCCACCACGGCCACCGAGGTGCTCATCGAGTTCAAGCGTCCGCCGCAGCTGTTCTTCTCGAGTGAGCACGCGCCGCCGGCCCACCCCAACCATTTGGTGTTCCGCATCAAGCCTGGCGAGGAGTTGTCACTCGCGCTCCAGATCAAGGCACCGGGTAAGGAAGTGGTATCCGGGCCGGTGGACCTGCGCTACACCTATGACGCAAATCGCGAAGCCGTGAACGAGGACGCGTACGCGCGCCTGCTCGGCGATGCGCTCGTTGGCGACCAGCGACTGTTCGCGCGGGCAGACAGTGTGGAGGAGGCGTGGCGCATTGTGGACCCGGTGTTGAGCGCCAACACCCCGCTGCATGCGTACACACCGGGCTCGCGCGGTCCGACTGCGGCGGATGATTTGATGGCGCCGCACGGGGGGTGGCACGCGGTGCATGGTGAATCCGCGCCGGACGACGAGCCCGATCGGGGCGACGAGTGAGCGTGGGCGATGCCCCGCAGCAGACTGAGCGTCGTGCGCGTTGAGCTGTTAGCCGAGACGGTGGCGTTCGCCCAGCGCGCGGCGGAAATCGCGGACGAAGCGGCAGCGCGCGCAGTGCGCGACCGCGGGGTTTTTACGCTGGCCGTCAGCGGCGGAACAACGCCGATCCCTTTCCTGAACGCACTGGCGCAGCGCGACTGGCCGTGGGATCGGGTGCACGTGTATCAGGTGGATGAGCGCATCGCCCCCGATGGCGACACCAGTCGCAACCTGACGGCACTCGCCGCGCACCTGCTGGACCGCGTGCTCATTCCCCCGCGCAACGTGCACGCCATGCCGGTGCTGGCGCGTGATCCGGGTCGCGCCGCGCTCGACTACGAAGCGTCAATCGTCTCGCACGCCGGCGCACCGCCCGTGCTCGACCTGGTGCATTTGGGAATTGGTGCGGACGGCCACACCGCATCACTGGTTCCGGGAGATCCGGCGCTCGATGTACGCGATCAGGACGTGGCCGAGACCGGGGAATACGCCGGCTGGCGCCGCATGACGTTGACCTTCCCCGTGATCAACCGTGCGCGCGAAATCCTGTGGCTTGTGGGTGAGGCCGGCAAACGAGCCGCCGTGCAGCAACTGATTGACGGCGACACCGGCATTCCGGCTGGGCGCGTGGCGCGGGAGCGGGCTACGCTGCTCGTGCATGCGGCGCATCCCAGCGAGCTCGTGGTTGGCCCGTAGCTCGGCCCTCACCTTCGTGCCTCAGAGCGCCCGCGCGGCCCACACCAGGCGCTGCACGATGCCCACCGTCACGCCCGCTGCCATGATCCACGCGAGCGTCACGAACTGCTCGGGCCACAGCAGGAACGCGACAAAAAACAGCACCGTTTCCGTTCCTGCCACCAGTCCGCTCGGCATGGTGACGGAGGTGAGCTCGCCACGAGCAGACGCGCCGGCACCGCGCCGCTCAAGCACGGCCGCGAGATACATCCACGACGCCGCGTTCACGAACCAGGAGGCCAGCAGCACGACCGCCGCGAGCCACACAGCGCGTGTGTCCAGTGCCACGGCGATTCCGATCGGCATGGCAGCGTACACCACAAAGTCGAGCAGAATGTCGAGGTAGCCGCCGAAGTCGGTCTGCCGCTGCGTGACGCGCGCCACTGTCCCGTCCAACCCGTCGAGCAACCGGTTGAGCAGCCAGAGGGCGAGCGCCAGGCGCCACGCCGCACGACTGGCCGCAACCGCGCTGCCGAGCCCCGCTACCAGAGCGAGCAGGGTGAGCGCGAGCGGAGTGAACCACCGTCCGAGCGCACAGGCGGCCGGCGCGAGCCAGCGCTCCTTGCGGAGGCGAAACCACTCGTCAAGCATGCGCTGTGGATGCGTTGTCGGGGAACGCGATCAGGCCGCGCGGGTCGATGTGGATGGCTACCTGCGTGCCCACGGCAGGAGGCTGTAACGCGTCAACGCGTACAGGGACCTCGAGATTGTCCACGGAGACCGACGCGACGCTCTCCTGGGCGCCATGCAGCACCGCGCGCACAGCGCCGGTCGCAACGTGCTGCCCGGCACGCGGCGCGGTCAACGTCTCACCCGGCGATGGCGGCTGGCATCGCACAGCCTCGCCCCGAATACCCACGACGACGTGCGTGTGCCCGGCCAGCGACTGTTGTACATCGGCCGGCAGTGGTAGCAGGCCGAGCGGCGTCAGGACGGCCCCCGATGCCGTGATCGTTCCCTCAAGCTCGATGTGTCCGCCGAGAAACTGCATGACCGCGCGCGACGCCGGCCGCGTGAACAGCGCCTCGGCGGTGTCGACCTGCGCAATGCGTCGGTCGAGCATGATGGCGATGCGATCACCGAGTGACGTGGCGTCGGCCAGATCGTGTGTGACGAGCAAGAGGCCAGCGTCGCTCTCCGTATGTGCCTGCCGGATTGCGTCGCGGACGTCGCGACGCAGCACCGGGTCGAGCGCGGCGAGTGGTTCGTCGAGCAGCAGCACGTGCGGTCGCGCTGCCAGCGCGCGTGCGAGCGCCACGCGATGCTGCTGTCCGCCACTCAGAGCGTGGGGCAGTCGAGCGGCGAGGTCGGACAGGCCCAGGCGTTCGAGGAGCGCCGCAACCAGCGTCTCACGCTCGCGCGCAGGCGCGCCGCGCACAGTGAGCGGGAAGCCCACGTTCTGGGCCACGGTGAGGTGCGGGAACAGCACGGGAATCTGGTGGAGATACACCGCCCCGCGTCGCTCCGGTACCTCGTTGGTGACATCCCGCCCGAGAACGTGAATGCTGCCGCTGGCGATCGGGGTGAGACCCGCCACGGCGCGCAGCAGCGACGTTTTGCCTTCGCCGGATGGTCCGAGCAGCACCAGTCGCTCGCCTCGCGCCACGTTGAGCGAGACGTCGCGCAGGCCGGCGCCGTTGGCGTCGGAGCCGAACGGAATGGAGACGTCATGCAGGGAGAGCGCGGCGGAGGTCGTCACGCTGTACATGGTGGTCGCACGCGCGTCAGGCGGGAAGGGCGTCGGTGCGTCGCACGCCAATGCGGAGCGCCGCGAGCGCCGCCACGGCTGGCACCACGAGCAGCAGCGCGCCCACCGCGGCCTCGCGCTCCTGGCCGGCGCGCACGAGCGTCAACACTTCAATGGGCAGGGCGCGCACGGCACCTCCTCCAACCACCAGCGTGAGCGCGACCTGGGCCCACGAGATGAGGAAGGTGATGGCCAGCGACTCGGCGATTGGCGCGCGCAGTGTGGGCAGCAGCACATGGCGCCACACGAGCCATGGCGACGCTCCATGCGTGCGCGCGGCCTCCTCATCATGACTGGAGCGCGTGGTGAACACGCCCAAGAACAGCAGTGACGCATAGCCGATGGCCGGCACCACGTGCGCGAGGGCCACGCCGAGCGCGGTGCCCCCTACGCCCAGCCAGAGTGTGGCGATCTGCAGTCCGGCGCCCAGCGCGATTGGCGGGGCGGCCACGGGAAGGAACACGAGCGCGGCCGCCGCATGCCGTTGCCAGCCGGAGAGCTGCGCGAGCGTGCGTCCAACGGGAAGCGCCAGCGCCGTGGCGGTCACGGCGGTTATGGCGGCGAGCGCCGTGCTGGTCGCAGCCGCGCGCCCGAGCGATCCCCCGAGCAGGCCCTGCCAGCCGGAGAGCGTGAAGGCATCGGGGAGCAATAGCGGCCAGCGCCAACTGGTGGCCACGGACTGCAGCACGAGGATGAGCAGCGGAACGAATGTGGACAGGAGCAGCAGGGCGAGGGCCGCCAAGTGCCACGCCGAGCGCGCGTGCGGACGCGTGGGCGAACGCGAGTACGAGCGCGTGCTCATTGGCGGAGCATGCGCCATCGGGCACGCGTCCACTCGTGGGCCGCGACCGCGACGCCAGCCACCAGCAGGGCGAGCAGCGCGAGCCCGTACGCCTCGCCGCGGCGGGCGAGATCCGGATCGGCGAAGCGCTCCATGGTGAGCACCGGCAGCGGTGCGGGGTCCACGGGCGCGAGCAGCACAGCGGTCTCGTAGCTGCCGAATGCAAAGATGAACGTGGCCACGACGGCCGGCATGAGCCCGCGCCAGAGCAGCGGCCAGGCCACGCGGCGGGCCACGTGGATCGGGCTCGCACCCAGTGTGCGGGCGGCTTCGTCGAGCGCGGGGCCGTGCGCGCTGCGCAGTGCGAAGGCCACGACGGCCAGAAACGGGAGTTCCTTCCACGCCAATGAGAGAATCAGGCTCGCGCCGGCCCGGTCGTATACGAGCGGCGGCATGTCGGCGGGCACGTCCACGAGGCCAACCGCGTGCAGCAGGCGCGCGAGCAACCCGCTCTGCCCGAGCACAAACAGTGCGGTGGCGGCCGCGACAAGGTGCGGCACGGGCAACGGCAGTGAGGCCACCGATCGTGCGAGTCGATCGTGGCGCGAGTTGCCAGCGAAGAGCAGCGCGACGAGGCCCGCACCGAGCGTCGCCAGCAACGTGCTGGTGCCGGCGACGTACAACGACCAACCAAGTCCACGCCAGGTGGTGTGGTCCGTGAGCAGTGCCGCGGCGCGGTGCCAGGACGGGGAGCCACTGGCACCGGCGCCCACCACCCCGAGCACGGCGAGCGCCGCGTAGCCCGCGCCAAACAACACCGGCAGTGCGACGAGCAGCGCGAGCAGCAGCGGCAACGGTGCCGAGCGCGCTCCGCGACCGGCGGTGCGACTAGGGCGCATCGCTCGGCGCAACCGACATCGACTCACCGCGTGCCCACGCACGCCAATCCGACTGCAAGCGCTCGTGATACGCCGGCGCCACTTCGGGACGCGCGTACCGCGCCAATGTGTCCCGAGGGATGGCGCGCGGGTCGGACCCTGCCTCAGCGAATCGCGAGCGCCACGGCTCCGGAAGACGTGTTGGGTCGAGTACGGTTCCGTCGGCCCACACATCGGGCTTCTGCTTTTCGAACTGTGACTCCGGCGCGAGCAGCAGGTTGGCCACCACCATCGCGCCCGCGGGGTTTGGTGCATTGAACGGAATGCCGACGTAGTGCGCGTTGGCAATGGTCCCATCACGCAGCACGTACGCGCGCGCTGTGGGCGGCAGCACGCCCTGTCGCACTTTGTTGACGACGTCGTTCTGGTTGTTCGACATGGAGAAATCAATCTCCTGATTCGCGAAGAGCCGGTGCATGGCCGCGACGTCCGGAGGGTACGTCTCACCCGCGCGCCAGAGACTGCGCTTCACCGAATCCAGCCACGAGAACACGGCCGCACGGCCCGCTGAATACTGCGGCTCGCGGAAACCACCCGCGAAGGCCTCCACGCCGCCGCCTCGGGCATACATGAGCATCTTGAGGAACGTCACGCCGGTAAACCCCCTTATCTAACTTCACACGACCGGGATGTTCGACGGTCCAGCGCGCGAGCTCCTCGAACGAACGCGGCGGGTTGGGCGTGCGCACGGTGTCGTAGATGAGCGCGAACTGCACCGTACCCCACGGACTCTCGAAACCGGACGGATCCTGCTCGAAATCACGTGCGATGATGCGCGACGCGCTGTCAATGTAGGCGGCGTTGGGAATGGCGCCGCTCCACGGACCGGCCAGCAGCGACTCGGCGCGGAGCGTCGCAAACGTTTCCCCGTTGATCCAGAGCAGGCTGGCCGAGCCACGCCCACGTCCGGCTTCGCGCTCGATCACGAGCTGGTTCACGATCTCGGGCCCCTGACCGTCCACCGCTTCGAGCGTGATGTCGAACTCCTCGCGGAGCCGCGGTGCGAGCCATTCGTCCACGTAGGCATTGATGGCCGGGTCCCCGCGCCACATGCGCCAGGTCACCACCGATCCACGCGCCCGGGCGGTCACGCTGTCCCACGGCAGGGCCGCAAGCGTCCCGACGTCGGCCACGGCGCTCTCGCCAGCGCGGTCCGCGCCGCCGCACGCCACGAGCGCGGCGACCAGCGCGCCGCAGGTAACGGCGCGCATCGTGCGCAACCTCAGAACAGCCACCGCGCGGAGAACTGCAGCTGCCGCGGCGGTGCGACAGCAGATACCACAATCGGGTCGCCGGGGCGCCCCAACTGCGTGCGGGTGCCACCACCCGGCAGGCCGTTTGCATACCCGCCGGCGTTCACACTGTTGAAGAGATTGAAGACGTCGGCACGCAGCTCGATACCCTGCGAACCCACATCCAGCTGGTACGACGCACTGGCGCTCGTGAACAACGCACTCGGCAGCCGCTCGCTGTTGCGCCCGACTCCAAAGAAACGGTCCTGATTGCCGAGGAACCCGTTGCCGAACGTGTCGCCGGAACCGTCGAGATCACGGAAGTTGGCGACGCGGTTGATTGGTTGACCGGTCTGCCAGTCGGCAATTCCCGACAGCGCGAGATGCTTGAGGCCGGTCCACGTGGCGCGCACGGCGACACGATGTCGGCGGTCATTCACCGCATCCGCCCACTCGGCGTCAAAGGCGTTGCCCTGCGTCGCGTTGAAGTTGATGTCTTCCGTGTTGTTGCGCGCGCGTGCCCACACCCAGTTCGCGTCCACCAGCCACGTATCAGCGGCGACCCAGCGGGCCGTGGTGTACAGGCCCGCGTAGGTGGAGGAACCGCCGCTCTCGGTGGTGGAGTTGCGCCGGAAGCCGCCAGTCACGGGAGTGACCGGGCGGGACTGGTCGCCGGTGCTCACGGGCAGGCTGATGGTGTCCGTGGGGCCGATGCGACGCGTGCTCGCATTCAGATCCCAGGATCGCGGCAGATTGCGCGTGTCCACGTAGACCGCGTCCAACCCGAGCACGAATCGCGTGCCCACCTGCTGCTGCCATCCCAAGGTGAACTGGCGACTCATTGGCTGTTCAAGTCCGAGTGCGAACAGTTCGCGAATCTCACCGGGCGGGAGTTGGCTGCGGTCGATCGTGGCCGTGCGCGGTCCCTGCAGATACTGCGGCGCATCTGCACCATCAAACGTCACGGTCTGGTTGCCATCGGGGCCGAACTGGATCGCGTCTGAGTACACGGCGTACGGAAACTTGCCGGCGTAGAGCCCCGCGCCCGCGCGCAGCACCGTGCTCGGGCGCGCCAGCCAGTTGATGGACGCGCGCGGCTGCCAGTTGTTGAGATCCGGTGAGCTGGCGCCACGCGACGTGAGATCGTCGTAGTCCCAGCGCAGCCCCAGGTTGAGCGTGAGCGACGGGGTGAGGCGCCACTGGTCTTCCACGAATGCACCGACGAGCGACTGCGAGAGATTGACCTGCTTTTGCGCCGCGTCCACCGTGTAGCTGAGCACGCGCACGTTCGCCGGCACGTCGCTGAAGGCGTAGCGATTGCCGCGCTTGGGGATGTTCCCCTCGTTGAGCACCACGTAGGAGCCCGACGGATTGGTCTGCGATCCGGTCAGCGAAAAGTTGGAGCGCCACACGTCGGCGCCAATGCTCAGCTGATGGCGCTCGCCGATCATGGTCTCGAACACGTTGCGCAGCTGCAGCTGCGTCTCCTTTTCGTCGAACACGAAGTTGCTCGAGCCGACCACGCCCACGGATATGGTGTCGATGCCCTGCACTTCGCGAATGGTGACCTGCGGAATGTCGAAGCTGCTTTGCGCCGGCGGGAAGTTCCAGCGGAACGTGCCCAGCTGCGCCGCGAAGGTGTTGCTGGCGCGCCCCGCACGCAGCGTGGAGCGGTGAATGAGCGCGGTGGCGGTACCAATGCGCTCGGTGACATTGTCGGCCTCCGGCGCCACGATACCACTGCCACGCCCCTCGCGATTCACGCTGCTGAGCGCCACGCGCAGCGTGGTGGTCTGTGTGGGTGACCATCCGTGGTCGAGGCGACCAAACCCCTTGATCGTGCCGCGCACTTCGCGACCGGTGAAGGTGGTGCTCGCCGTGGACACGATGCGGTCCTCGTTCTCATTGGTGTACTCCACCGCACCAAACACGAACGTGCGGTCAGCGCTGAGTGGTCCACCGCCAGCGGCACCAACCTGCGTGCGACGGAAGCCCTCCTGGGCCTGCCGAAAGTCATCCGGATTCTGTCCAGCCGGCACCACCGCGGTCTGCGCATCCACCGGAAGGCCCGGCCGATTGTACACGAACGCCTCACCCTGCCACGCGCTCCCGCCGGCGCGCGTCTCCATGTTCACCACGCCGTTCGAGCTGCGTCCGAACTCCGCGCCGTAAGTGTTGGCCAGCACGCCGAAACGCTGCAGCGCCGACAGCGGCACCTCCACGCGGGCGCCGCCCAAAAATCCTTCGTTGTTCTCCAGTCCGTCGAGCGAGTACTGCGTGTAGAGCGCATTCGACCCGTTGATCGACAAGCGCGGTGCATCACCAAAAAACGCCGTGGCGGTGCTCACACCGGGAATGGTGTAGGCCAGCGCGATGGGATCGCGCGAGTCCGTGGGCAGCCGCTCGAGTTCCCGTCGCTCCACGCTGCCGCCAGTGGCTGCGTTGGCGGTGTTGAGCAACGGACGCGGACGCGGGGCCACGACGGACACGACGCCGAGTGCGGCCAGCGGTCGCAGTGTGAACGCCAGCGTGCGCGTGCCACCTGCCGGCACCTCGAGCTGCACAGAGTCGGGCAGGAAGCCGACCGCACGCGCCACGAGATATCCGGGTGTTGCAGCCGGCACGTTGAACGCAAAGGCACCGGCGCTGTCCGTCACGCTCGAGCGCGGGGCCGTGCCGCTGGCTACTGAAAACGACACCTGGGCGCCGACGAGCGGCTGGCCAAGCGCGGACCGGATCACACCGCGAACGGCGGGGTCCGACTGCGCAGCGAGCGCCGGCGCGGCGAGGCTCATCACGAACAGCGCCCGTACGGCGCCGCCGAATACGGGAGAAAGCGAGCGACAGAATGACATGAGCAGAGGCAGGGTCGACAGAGATCGGAGGCGGCGCGCCAGATCAATTCACAACCGGAGCGGTTGATGTGCACGCCGTTCGGGGCACGATACGTTGCCGCGCCCATGAGGAATACGAAGCCGCGGGAGGGGGTGGATCTCCGACGGTCAGGGACCGTCGTATCCTTCCGCGCGCAGGCTCGCGATCACCCGATCCCGGATGGAAGTCGAATCGGACAGCGCATATCGCCCCTGCGCGGACCGCGCCTGCGCGACGGCGTCGAGCACCACTTGCCCAAACGCCGCGTGCGGAAAGCAGTGTGCACACATCTCCACATGCTGCCGCACAGCCTCGCGATCGGCCTCGCTCAGGTTCCCGTCGAGATAGTCCCAGAGCTTGTTGACAGCGTCGAAACAATCCAACATGGGGGCGCCCGATGATGTTCCGTCGCCAGATGGCTTGATCATGATGCCTCCGTTTCGCGATGTGCCGGTACCAGACCCGCATCCCGCGCATGCTCGATCAGCGCATCCTGCAGCAGGCGTCGCGCCCGGAACAACCGGGATCGCACGGTTCCGATGGGAATCTGGAGCACCTCAGCGGCCTCGGCGTACGCGAGCTCCTGCAGCTCGACCAACTCCACCACTTCACGGAAGGCATCCGGCAACGCATCAATTGCACGTTGGATCGCAGGACCGAGATCGACACGTGACAACGCCAGCGACACCTCGCTTGACGCGCCCTGTGGATACTCGGCCTCAGACAATGCCTGCAAGGCGTCGTCCTCCACCGGCACCAAGCGGGCCGCACGCGGCGCCGACTTGCGCCACGCATTGCGCGCAATCGTGAACAGCCAGGCGCGCGCCTCGCTACCGGGCTTGAAGGAGTCCCAATGGCGCCACGCCCGCAGGTAGGTCTCCTGCACGAGATCTTCCGCCGCCGTCTCATCGCGCGTGATGGAGCGGGCGAAGCGAGTGACGTCCGGGAGCCACTTGAGTGCAACGTCATGAAACGCCTGCTGGCGATCGGGCGGCCTGTCGGACACGGTTGGCATGGGGTCAGGGAATGCACGGAATGGACGCGCCGCGCAGCGCCGAGCGATACCCACCAGCGAGCGCGGCACGGTGCGCGCAGCGGTCGCGCGCACAGGCCCCGCATGCGCGCGGGCACGAGCGACAGCGCGCACGCGAAAGCTGCAGCGCGTCATGGCAATGGGCAACGTGCGCACGGCGATCATGGCTCACCCGTTGATGCGTCCGCCGGGCTCAACGTCGCGGCAGCGTCAGCCGGTGCCGACGCGCCACCGCCGCGAATGCGCCGCACGATTGCTGGTGTGAACGACAGCAGCAGCAACAGGACCGACGCGATGATCAGGTTGGTGCGGGCCTCGCTCGACGCACCGGACACGCCTCCCACCAGACTACCGGCAAAGTACGTGTAGATCACGGTACCGGGCAGGATCCCCAAGCCGGTGGCGGCCACGTACGGGCGCAACGGGATGCCGGATAGCGCAGCCGTCAGGCTCAGCGCATTGAACGGAATCACGGGCAACAGGCGGAGTCGCAGCAACGTGCCGAAACCGCGTTCGCCGGCACGCAGATCGAGGCGCGCGGCCTGCGAGCCGAGCAGGCCACGCAGTGCGTCGCCACCCACTGCCCGGGCCAGCATGTAGGTACCGGTGGCACCCAGTGTGGCGCCCAGCCAGTTGAGTCCGGACCCCAGGCCGGTACCGAACAGGATGCCCCCAGCCAGTGTGAAGGGTGTCGCCGGCAGGCCGAAGGTGGCCACCACCATGTACGCGAGCACGAATACCACGGCGATATACGGCACAGCTCGCGCGCGCTCGACAGCGGCGAGCAAGGCCTCCGGGTCGCGCAGGTCGAGCAAGCCCGCCTTCCAGGCACCCAGCGCCACGGCGGCCAGCACGAGCACGAGCGCCACTAGCCGCACGATCGACGCCTGGCGAGAGGGCTTTGGCGACTCGGTGTCGCGCGTCGGCGCCTGAGACTTTGGCATTGACGCGCTCATGTGGTGGCCTTGAAGAACGCGGCGAACACGCGCTTGGCCAACGGCGTGAGGCGGCCGCGATTGTACTGGTCAGCCGCGCGTCCGAGAATCGCCGCACGCACGGGATAGGGCCGAATGGTGCCGCCAAGCGCCCGCAGGCCCTCACCGCGACGCATCACCCCCACAACCTCACCAATGATGTCACCTGCATCCTCGCAGACGAGCGTCGCCCCGAGGATCTGATCCGAGCCACGAGCCAGCAACACCTTGAAGAACCCCTCGGTGTCTCCCTCAAGAATGCCACGATCGTTGTCGTGCATGGGCAGCGAGATCGTATCAAACGCGATGCCGGCCTCCGCGAGATCAGCCACCGTCTTTCCGACGTGTGCGACCTCGGGTGAGGTGTAAGTCGACCAGGGAATCACCAGCGAAGACGCCTTGCCGCCGCCCAACCCGAAGAACAGCGCATTTGGTACGACCAGTCGCGCTGCGGCATCGGCGGCATGCGTGAACTGAAACGCCGATGCCACGTCGCCGATTGCGAAGATCTGCGGGTTGCTGGTGCGGTATCGGTCGTTCACCGTCACGCCGCGCTTGCTGGCCTCCACCCCGGCCGTGTGCAGCGAGAGCGCATCGATGTTGGGCGCTCGCCCGGCGGCCACGAGCAGCGCGTCTCCGCTCACCTGCAGTGCGCCGTCCGGCGTGGTGGCACGCACGATGGTCTCGCCACCCGTACGCTCGACGCGCGTGATGGTCACGCCATGATGCAGCGTCACGCCGTCCTCTCTCAGCTGCGCCTCGACCACACGTGCGGCGTCAGCGTCATCACGCGGCATGGCGCGATCGCCGGCATTCAACACCGTGATCTCGCTGCCGAATCGCGCGAAGGCCTGCGCCATCTCAAGGCCGATCGGGCCGGCACCAATGATCACGAGCCGGTCCGGCCGTTCGGTAAGCGAGAACAGCGTTTCATTCGTGAGCGGATTTGACTCGGCCAATCCGGGAATCGGCGGCAGCGCTGCACGTGCGCCGGTCGCGATGATGGCACGCCGGAACTTCAACGTCTGCCCGCCCACGCGCAGCGAGTCCCGGCCAGTGAACTCGGCCTCACCGAGAAAGACGTCAACTCCCAGCGACGCGTATCGCGGTGCACCATCCACCGGCGCAATTCCCGCCCGCAGCGTGCGCATGCGCTCCATGACCTGCGCGAAATCGCCCTCGCCACTCGTCGCCGGTCCCCCGAACGCCTCGGCGGACGCACGCGCCGCGTGCCAGGAACGGGCGGCGCGCAGCAGGGCCTTGGACGGCACACATCCCACATTCAGGCAATCGCCGCCGAGCAGGTGTCGCTCCACCAAGGCCACGCGTGCGCCGAGGCCCGCGGCAATCGCGGCGCTCACGAGACCCGCGGTCCCCCCGCCGATCACCACGAGCTGATACCGCGCAGCCGCCGTGGGATTCTTCCAGTCGGGTGGATGCACGTGCGCCAGCAGTGCACGATTGTGCACGTCGTCGGGCAGCAGAAGCGACGGAGCGGTGTGGGACATGAGCAAGCGATGGGGAACAGGAGCGCTGGCGATCGACGACAGCAGTTACGCCGCCGACTAGTCCAGCGGATCCTCGAGAGTTCCCGCGGCGCGCCAGCGTGCGAGGTCGGCGGGCGTGTCCAGGTCGAGTGCGCCGCCGACCAGCGGAACGGTTGGTTCGTCGCCGTGCAGCAGGGCGCGTGCGCCGCGATCGCCCCGTACCGCGCGCATGGCGGGCCAGTCTCGACGGGGCCATACGGCCGGTATGCCCGCCACACCATCGTATTCCGATACCACCCGCGAGCCACTGGACGCGTGTAGCGCGATCAGCGCGCGCAAATGCTGTGCGTCTACCGCGGGCTGATCACAGGCCACGAGCACGGTCGCCGTCGCCGCGCTGTGCTCGAGCGCGTCCAGCCCGGCACGCATGGAACTCGCCATGCCACTCGCCCAATCGGTGTTCTCGACAATCGTCACCGCGTCGGTGCTGACCGCGCTGTGGAGGAGCTCGCGCACGGCGTCTGCGTGCGCGCCGAGCACGATCACAATCGGCGTGCACCCGGCCTCGCCGGCCGCCGCCGCGAGACGGAGCAGGAGGGCGTTGCCCTGCTCGTTCACGAGTAATTGCTTGGGCGCACCCAGTCGGCGAGAACCACCGGCGGCGAGCAGCAGGGCCGCCACGTGCGGCGCGGCATCGATGGTCGCAGTGTGGTCATGCGACCCGGCGAACGTCACGGGCGGTCGCGGTCGCGTCGCGGAGGAGCGGCGGGCGGTCGTTCGTCCAATCTGGTCGCGTCCACCGGCCCACGCGGCAAGAAGCAGGCAAAGCCCGCCCGACTGCCGTTGATCGTCGGCGTGTCCGTCCGCGTGTGCAGCGGCGCCTGACGCGCCCGCAGCGATCCACCGGGCCGCGCATGCAGCACGGCCTGGATTTCCGACACCGCTGCCATCGCGATTTCGTCTGGCGATTCCCCTCCAATGTCCAGGCCCATGGGCGCGAACAG
This sequence comes from Gemmatimonadales bacterium, assembly GCA_038259155.1. GTDB lineage: Bacteria > Gemmatimonadota > Gemmatimonadetes > Gemmatimonadales > Gemmatimonadaceae > JAABRT01. The sequence continues at coordinate 39,037 of JBBSPE010000007.1, read as the reverse complement.
CCGGTCGCGGTCGCGCGGCCGCAGCGGGGTGTCAGCTTCCGCAAACGCACGGATGAGACGATCGGCCCGCTGCCGCGAGCCCAACACGCCCACATACGGCACCTGCGACGGGACGAGTGCGCCGATCCACGCCCGGTCGTCCTCGAACCGATGGGTACAGAGTGCGAACGCCGTGCGCGCGTCGCCCGGGAGCTGGCCGCTGCTCACGGCGTTCGCTGCATCGTGGGCGTCAATGACAACGCGCTCCGTACCCTGCGGGAGACTGAGCGCCTCGAGGGCCGCCGATCGGTGATCGACCACGCGTACCGGCCACCCGGACGCCGTTGCAATCGCCGCCAGTGACTCCGCGCCGCGGCTGGCGCCCACGATCACCAGCTGGATCGTGGGGCGCACCGGGCTGCCGAACAGCTGCACCACCGTCCCCTCATGCGATCGCGTCGCGAGAAACGGGCGCTGCGTTGACTGCACGGTCTGCAGCACGAGCCCGGTCATCTCCACACGCGCGGCGGCGAGGCTGACCGACTCCACCATGAACGGCGAGATGCTGGCGCCCTGGCCGGCGATCGGGCCATAGGGCGCAAATGCCAACGTTCCCATGCGGCCGCGGTCAGACGCCTGCACCGTGAGCAGCAGCGTTCCATGCTGCCGTTGGCGCGCCGCGTCGCACGCGGCTTCGAGTGCCGAGAGGTCGGGCAACGGTGCCAGCAGGACGTGCGCGACGCCCTCGCAACCAGTGCCGAACCCCCAGATCGTCTCGAGGTCCTCCCGCAAATCGTACGAATGGATTCCCGCGCGCCCGGTTTCGCAGGCGTCGCCCGCGCGCACTGCGACGTCCTGCTCGAGGCAGCCACCGCTGATGGCACCTGCGAGGACGCGCCCCTCGGCGTCGCAGAGCATCATGGCGCCGGGCTGCCGGTAGGACGAACCCTCGACCGACACAAGCGTGGCGAGCGCCAAACTGACGGCAGGACGTTCCAAACGCGCCGATCGCGCGGCCGACAGCAGTCGGACAAGCTCGGAATGGGTCACGGAAGGCGGCTATGGGAAGGAGAGTGCCGTATGCACCTAAGATAGAACACTCTCTGTTGAGACCTCTCCACGCAACCTTGTTGGGACGAAAGCGGTACGGAATCGACCCGTGTACCGGCTGATTACCTTACAGATTCGCCCTGAACCTGCCTGAATCCATGACTGCTGTTGCCACCACCGACGCCTCGCTGGACCCCGAGATCGCGCGACGTCGCACGTTCGCCATCATCTCGCACCCTGACGCCGGCAAGACCACGCTCACGGAAAAGCTGCTGCTCTACGGCGGCGCGCTGCATCTGGCGGGCACCGTCAAGGCGCGCCGTGCCGAGCGACATGCGACGTCGGACTGGCTCGCGCTGGAGAAGGAGCGCGGCATCTCCGTGACCACGTCGGTGCTGCAGTTCGACTACCACGGCTTTCGCGTGAACCTGCTGGACACGCCCGGTCACGAGGACTTCTCCGAGGACACGTACCGCACGCTGGTCGCGGCCGACTGCGCCATCATGCTCCTGGACAATCGCAAGGGCGTGGAAGAGCGCACGCGTCAGCTCTACGCGGTGTGCCGTCGGCGCCGCCTGCCGATTTTCGCGTTCGTGAACAAGTGCGATCGGGTGGGACGCGACCCGCTGGAGCTGTTGGGGCTGCTGGAGGATGAACTCGAACTACCCGTGGCCGCGGCGATGTGGCCGGTGATGCAGAACGATACGCTGCAGGCCGTGGTGGATCGCCGTCGCAACGTCATCCACTGGTTTCGCCGCGGTGGTGATCACGGCGCGTCCCGCGTAGCCATTGAGACCAGTCCGCTCACGCGCGAGAGCATCGCCGAGCACACCAGTCAGGCCGTGGCCGACCGCACGTTTGACGAACTCGATCTGCTCAACGCCGCCGGTCACGCCCTCGACGACGCCGCCATCACGGCCGGCGAGCTGGTGCCACTCTACTTTGGCAGCGCGCTCACGAACTTTGGCGTGGAACCGTTCCTCGACGACTTTTTGCGTCTGGCGCCCGTGCCTGCCGCGCGCGCTGTGGAGGGTGGAATTGTGCATCCGGGAGACGAAGCGTTCACGGGCTTCGTGTTCAAGATCCAGGCGAACATGGACCCGCGACACCGCGATCGGATCGCGTTCGTGCGCGTGTGCTCGGGTCATTTCGAGGCTGGGTTGCAGGTCACGCTCGAACGCACACGCAAGGCGCTGCGGCTCAACCTGCCGCAGCAGTTTCTGGCACAGGAACGCACACACGTAGACGAGGCCTGGGCCGGCGACGTGATCGGCGTGCACGATCGCGGCAATCTCCGTATTGGCGACGCGCTGTTCACGGGCAAACCGGTGGTGTTCGACGATATTCCGCGCTTCCCGCCTGAACACTTCTCGCGCATCAGCGTGCGCGATCCGCTCCGTCGCCCCCACTTGGACACCGGCCTCAAACAGCTGGCCGAAGAAGGCGCGATTCAGCTCTTCCGCGGCGATCCGCAGGCCAGTGTCCCGGACATCGTGGGTGCCGTGGGACAGCTGCAGTTTGACGTGCTGCTGCACCGCCTTGAACACGAATACGGTGTACCCGCCAAGCTCGAGAGCCTGGGCTACTCGCATGCACGGTGGATCAGCGGCACGCCTGAGGCCATGCAGAAAGCCACCAGCATGCGTGACCGCTTGGTGCTGTACGACGCGCGCGGCAACACGGTGCTGCTGTTCGCCAACGCATTCTCCATGCGGTGGGCCGAACGTGAGAGCGATGGTCTCGTGCTGAAGGAGTTCCCGGACTAGCCCATCGGTCGCGCGATCCGGCGGGACTAGCCGATGGACAGCGCGATCTTGCCCGCAATCGTATTGCTCGCCAGCAGCGCGTGCGCCTCGGCGATCGCGTCCAGCGGCATGGTGCGCTCCACGTTGGCCTGCACGCGCCCCGCGGCGAGCAGCGGCACCACTTCGTCCCGAAAGGCCCGGGCCACGCTGATGCGCTCATCGAGGGGGCGGGCACGCAGCACGGTGCCGTGAATGTTGATCCGTCTTGCAAGCAGGCGGCGCAGTTCGAGTGTGCAAGTACCGCCGGCCAGCAGCCCGATCAGCACCAAATGTCCGCGCAGCGCCAGCGCCCGCGTGCCCTCCGCCACGTAGCCGCCGCCCACCAAATCGAGGATCACGTTCACGCCGGCGCCGTTTGTCGCGGCGAGAACGGCCTCCGCGAACCTCGGGATCCCCTCCCCATCGGTTGCCGGCACAAAGCCCGCCTCCAGTCCCAGCGCGCGGGCGGCGTCCAGCTTGGCCTCACTGCGCGCCGTTCCATACGGAATGCCACCGAGCGCCCGGACGAGCTGCACCGCCGCCAAGCCCACGCCACTCCCTGCCGCGTGGATCAGGACCGTCTGCCCGGCCGCGAACGCTGCCTGACGGAGCGCGTCATGTGCGGTGATGCAGGCCTCCGGCAGCGCGCCGGCCGTGCCGAGGTCGAGCGAGTCCGGCACCCGCGCCAGCGTGCCGGCGTGCGTGACCAGGTACTCGGCGTGGGCGCCCCCCGGTACCAGGCCGAAGACACGGTCCCCCACCGCCCACCCGGAGACGGCGCCCCCGATGGCCGCGATCTCGCCCGCATACTCCAAGCCGGGAATGTCGGGTGGCGCGCCGGCGGGCGCGGGGTAGGCGCCGGCGCGCTGGATCAGGTCGGCCCGATTGATGGCGGAGCCGACAACGCGCACGAGCACGTCCGTGTCGCCCGGGCGCGGGGTCGGACGCATCTGGATCGCGAGCACGTCCGGCCCGCCGGGCCCGGTGATCACGGCCGCGCGCATGGAATCGGGAATCGAGAATGGGATCATGCAGGAAACATGGGGGGGCCGACGCAGCGTTGAAAACCGGAGGGTTGGGGGCGAGCGGGTAGCCGGACGGAAAATGCGGCGACCTGAGCTGTATGTAAGCTGTTACTTGCATGCAAGCAGGTGCTTACATATACTGGTCCGCGTGCAAGACAACCGACTGAAAATCCTCCAGGCAGCCGCTCACGTGTACGCGCAACACGGGTACCGTGGCGCGACCACGCGTCGCATTGCGGACGAGGCTGGCGTCAACGAGATCACCGTGTTCCGGCACTTTGGCAACAAGAGTGCGTTGCTGGCGTGCGTTGTGGATGAGTGCGGGCTGGTGGAAGCGATTCCGCCGCTGCCGGACACTCCGTCCGACCCGGAGCGGGAACTGACAGCGTGGATTCAGGCGCGCATGGATCATGTGCGTCGCAACAGTCATCTCATCAAGCAGGCCATGAGCGAGGTGGAGGAGCGGCCCGACATGGCGCCCATGCTCTGCAACGGACCGGTGGACGCCTCGAATCAGCTCCGGGACTACGTCGTGCGGCTGCGCCGGAATGGTCTGCTCGACACCACGCCCGGTCGCGGACTGCGTCCGCTCGAATTGAACGCAGCGGTGGCCATGCTCATGAACGCCTACTTCGGCGACGGCATGAGCCGCGAGATGATGCCGGACATGTATCCCGCGCCCGCTTCCAAGGCGGCCGGAGCCTATGTGCGCGTGTTTCTTCGCGCGATCGGATTTCATCCGCGCGCGCAGCCGCACGCGCTGCCCGCAGCGACTTCGCCCTCTTACTGAGCGTTACTTCATGTTTCCACGTGTTTCGGTCGCCCGCCTTGCCGCGGTGACGACATTGCTTGTCCTGGGTGCCTCGCTGCCGAGTGCCCGCCTGCAGGCGCAGGGCGACGCGCCGCGCGCCCTGTCGCTTGAGGACGCGCTCTCGCTGGCGTCCGGCAGCAGCGAGGCGGTGCAGCTGGCGCGTGCTGGCGTGACGCGGTCGCGCGGCCAGCAGTTTCAGGCCCGCAGCGCGCTGCTGCCGCAGGTCTCCACCTCGCTCAACTACACCAAGCAGCTCCAGAACCAGTTCCAGGCCATCACGGAGCGCTTTGGTTCCGGTGGCGGCGGTGACACCACCAGCGGTGGAGGCGACGCGGCAGAGAATCCCATCACCCGCATTTTCGCGTCCCCGTACACGGTCACCTTCGGGCTCACGGCCAGTCAGCCCATCTTCACCGGCGGCGCGGCGCGCGCCCGCGTAGCGGCGGCGCGCTACGGGTTCGAGTCCACTGAATTGGGTGTTGCGGGTGCCCTCGCCCAGGTGCAGCTCGACGTGACCGAGGCCTACTACAACGCGGTGCTCTCCGAGCGACTGGTGGCCATTGCCGAGTCCACCTTGGTACAGTCGGAACGCACGCTTCGCCAGGTGCAGCTCACCTTCAACGTGGGCAACACGTCCGAGTTTGAGCTGATTCGCGCGTCGGTCACCCGCGACAATCAGCGCCCGCCATATCTGCAGTCGCGCACGCAGCGCGATCTCGCACTGTTGCGCCTCAAGCAGCTGCTTGACCTGCCGCTCGACGAGCCGCTCACGCTCACCAGCCCAATCCAGGCAGCGCATGCCCGAGTCGCCGTCGCACCAACGCCATCGTCCACACCGGTCACGCTGGACGTGACACGCGACGAGATGGTGGCCGCCGATCCGCAGGTGCGGGCAGCGGTGAATGCGGTGCTGTCCGATGTGGACACGCTCGTGGATACGCGGCTCCCGGTGCGTCAGGCCTCGCTCGGCGTGCAGTCGGCGCAGCAGCAGCTCAAGTCCACCAAGGCGCAGCGCTGGCCGCAAATCTCGCTGAGCACGAACTACCAGCGCATTGCGTACCCGGACGACGGATTGACGCGCTCAATCGCGGACTTCTTCCCGAACTGGACAATCGGACTCGGCGTGAGCCTCCCGTTGTTCACCGGCGGTCGCGTGCGCGGTGAGATCCTGGCGGCCGAGGCTGGCGTCGTTGAAGCACAGACGCGCCTGCAGCAGACGCGCGAGGCGGCGCAGTTTGACGTGCAGCAGGCGATCACCACGCTGGAACAGGCGCAATCGGCCTGGCAGGCAAGCGTCGGAACGGCCGAGCAGGCGCAACGCGGCTATGACATTGCCGAGGTGCGGTACCGCGAAGGGATCTCCACGCAGATCGAGTTGTCCGAAACGCGGGTGCAGCTGCAGCAGGCGCTGGCGAACCGTGCACAGGCCGCGCGTGATCTGCAGGTGGCGCGTGTGCGCCTCGCCCTGTTGCGTGACTTGCCGTTGTCGACCGCCGGCGTGGTGGGAGCAAATCAGTGATGAACCGCCCGACCCCTGTGCGTTCCATTCTTCCCCGTCGCGCACCGCGACGGATTCACCAAGCCCGGCGAGCCGAGCGGAGGCTTTTTCTGATGAGTACGCAAGTAGGGCGCGCTGCCGCGTCCACCGTTCGACTGTCGTCCCTGCTGCTGCTTGGCATTGTTGCCGCGTGTAGCGGCGGCGACGCCGAAGCTACGGACGCCGGGCCGGTCACACAGCAGATTGGTGTGGAAAACATCGTGGTTGCGTTGTCCGATTCCATTGTGGGCGGCCCGCTCCTGTCCGGCGCACTCGTGCCGGAACGTGAGGCGCGCATTCGCTCCGAGGTCTCGGGTCGCGTGATCAGCACCGCCGTGGACGCCGGCCAGAAGGTGAGCAATGGCACGGTGCTGGCGCGCATCGATGATGCGGCGGTTCGCGATGACGTACTTTCAGCCCGTTCGGGGCTCACGTCGGCTGAGCTGGTTTCCACGCAGGCCGACCGGGAGCTGGAGCGGGCCCGGACCCTGCAGGCGGCCGGCGCGATCTCGACGCGGGACGTGGAGGCGGCCGAGCGCACAGCGCTGCAGGCCAAGTCAGGGCTCGACGATGCGAAGGCGCGTGTGTCAGCGCGTGAAAAGGCGCTGGCGAATACGGTCGTGCGCGCATCGTTCAGCGGCGTGGTGAGCGAACGCTCGGTGAATGCGGGCGACGTGGTGGCGCCGGGCGCGGCACTCTTCACGGTCGTGGATCCGTCCAGTCTCCGCCTCGAGGGCTCCGTGCCCGCAACGGCGGTGGGCAGCGTGACGGTCGGTGCGCGCGTGGATTTCACGGTGAACGGCTATGCCGATCGCGAGTTCACAGGGCGCGTGACGCAGGTGAACCCGGTGGCCGACGCGGTGACGCGCCAGGTGCGCGTGATTGCGTCACTTCCCAACAGTTCGGGCTCGCTCGTGGGTGGGCTGTTTGCGGAGGGGCGCGTGGCCACGGAGTCGCACGAAGGCGTGGTGGTGCCCGAGTCGGCCATCGACCAGCGTGGTGTCACACCGTTCGCCATGCGACTGCGCGGCGGACAGGTTCAGAAGGTGGACGTGACCCTGGGCGTGCGGGACGCGGCGCGCGAGCGGGTGGAGATTCTTTCCGGTATTGCGGCGGGTGACACGCTCTTGATCGGGGCCGCGAAGGCGATCTCGACGGGCAGCCCGGTGCGTGTGAGTGAACCGTCCGATGCGGCCCGTCCGGCCGCACGCGACTCGCAGGACCGCTGATCATGATGGTCGGTGTTGTTTCAGTAATCCTCACCTGAGGCACAGGCTCGATGTTCATTTCAGATTATGCGATCAAGCGGCCGCTGCTGACCGTTGTCGCCATGCTCACGCTCGTGGCGTTCGGTACGGTGGCACTTTTGGTGCTGCAGACGGACGAGTTCCCTGAAGTGCAGCCGCCGGTGGTGCTCACCACAATCATCTATCCCGGCGCTTCTCCCGACCAGGTGGAGCGCGAGATTCTCGATCCGGTGGAGGAAGCCATCCAGGGGATCGAGGGCGTGGACAAGATCCAAAGTGATGCGCGCGACGGTTTTGCGCAGATCACCACGTTCTTCGTGTTTTCGAAGGACCTGCAGCAAGCTACGCAGGACATTCGCGACGCCGTGAGCGCCAAGCGCCAGGACCTGCCGGCGGAAATGGAGGAGCCGGTCTACCGCCGCTTCAGTCCCACCGACCGGCCCATTGTCACGCTCGCGATCTATTCCGACGTGCTGACGCCGGCGCAGCTCACGCGGCTCGCTGATCCAGGCATCACGCGTGAACTGCGCTCCGTGTCGGGCGTGGCCAATGTGCAGGTGTCGGGCAGTGTTGAGCGCGAAATGACGGTGGAACTCGATCCCACCAGATTGCAGGCAGCGGGCGTCACGGTACCGGAAGTGGTGGGCGCGCTGCAGAGTCAGAATCTGGCCGTGCCGGTGGGTCGCATCGAGGGCTCGCTCGACGAGCGCACGATTCGTCTCAAGGGGCGCCTTGATGGCGCGCAGGATTTTGCGCTGATGGTGGTAGGCGAACGGCAGGGACGACTCATTCGCCTGGGCGACGTGGCCACGGTCAAGGACGGGACCGAGGAGGCTCGCACGCTCGCGCTCTACAACGGCAAGGATGCGGTCGGCATCGAGATCACCAAGACGAACGGCTACTCCACCACGGACGTCGCCGACAAGCTGATCGCAAAGGTGGACGAGCTGATTCCGACGCTCCCCGAAGGTGTCGAGCTCAAGGTCGTGAAGAACTCCGGCGTCCGCGTGACGGACTCCGTGGCCAACGTGCAATCCACGCTCGTCGAGGGCGCGGTGCTCACCGTGCTGGTGGTGTTCCTGTTTCTCAACTCGTGGCGCTCCACCGTCATCACCGGTCTGGCCTTGCCGGTGTCGGTGCTCGCCAGCTTTATCGCAGTCTGGGTGTTTGGCTTCACGCTGAATACGATGTCGCTGCTCGGCCTCTCGCTGGCCATCGGCATCCTGATTGACGACGCGATCGTGGTCCGAGAAAACATTGTACGACACGTGGAAATGGGGAAAGACCACTATACAGCGGCGCGGGAGGGCACCGCGGAAATCGGCTTGGCCGTGACCGCCACCACCATGGCCATCGTGGCCGTGTTCGTGCCGATTGCGTTCCTGGCCGGCGAAGCGGGGCAGTGGTTCAAGCCGCTCGCGCTCACCATCGCCTGCTCGGTGCTCGTCTCGCTGTTCGTCTCCTTCTCGCTCGACCCCATGCTCTCGGCCTACTGGCCTGACCCGCACCTTCCGGAAGACAAGAAGTGGTGGATCACGCGCAAGCTGGATCGGTTCAACACGTGGTTCGACGGACTGGCGCACAGCTACCGTGGCGTGATCGCGTGGGCGCTCGACCATCCCAAATCGATGGTGCTGCTGGCCGTGGGCAGCTTTGTCGTGGCCATTGCGCTCCCCGCCACCGGTATTGTGGGCGGCGGCTTCTTCCCGGGCGATGATCGCAGCGAACTGAACATGTCGGTGCAGACGCCCCCGGGCGCCAATATCGACTACATGCGGCTCAAGGTGCAGGAAGCGATTTCGATCGCGCGGGAGACGCAGCCGGAAATCGAGTACACCTTCGCCTCCGTGGGCGACGGTTCGGGCTCGGTGGACAAGGGCAGTGTGTACTTCAAGCTCACGCCCAAGAACGACCGGGATCGCAGCGCCGAAGAGATCGGTTTTGCGCTGCGCGATGAGGTCATGCGCATTGCGGGTGCGGACGTGTCGGTGTTCACCGACGACTTCGCGGGTGCCGAAAAGGCGATTCAGTTGCAGCTGCGCGGCCGGAGCATCGAGCAGCTGCAGCCGGTGGCCGATCAGTATCTCGCCGCGTTGCGCACGGTGCCCGGCGCGGTGGACGTTGGTCTGTCCACGCGCGGCCAGAAGCCGGAGCTCGACATTGTGGTGGACCGCGGTCTGGCCGGCTCGCTCGGCCTCACCGTGGGTTCCGTTGCCCAGACGCTCCGTCCGGCCTTTGCCGGCATTGATGTGGGCACGTGGGTGGACCCCGCCGGAGAGACGCGCGACGTGACGGTGCGCCTGAACACCGATGCCCGCTCGCGTGCTGCGGACCTCGAGCAGATTCCCATCAGCGTCGGCGGCATGGGTGCCGACGCGAAGCTGATTCCGCTTGGACAGGTCGCCAGCATCAATCAGTCACTGGGACCGGCCATCATCAATCACCTCGATCGTGACGCCGTGGTGCGAGTGGAAGCCAATACGGCCGGTCGGCCGCTGTCCGAAGTGCTGGCGGACATTGCCAAAGCGACAGCCGACATCCAGCTGCCACCGGGCGTGACCTACTCCGAGGGCGGACAGGCCGAACAGCAGGCCGAGGTGTTCACGAGCATCTTCATTGCGCTGGGCATCGCGATCGGCCTCATGTATCTCGTGCTCGTGGTGCAGTTCAGCTCGTTCCTGGATCCGCTGGCCATTCTGGTGTCGTTGCCGCTTTCACTCATTGGTGTGATGGGCGCGCTCGCCATTACGGGGGCGACCATCAATATCATGAGCATGATCGGCGTGATCCTGCTGGCCGGTATCGTGGCCAAGAATGCCATCCTGCTCATCGACTTCGCCAAGACGGCGCGGGAACAGCAAGGCATGCCGCTGCGCGAGGCGCTCATCGAGGCGGGCGCTATTCGGTTGCGTCCCATTCTCATGACCACGTTTGCGCTGGTGGCCGGTATGATGCCGATCGCCTTGGGTACCGGTGAGGGTGCGCAGTTCCGGTCGCCGTTGGGTATTGCCGTGATCGGCGGCGTGATCACGTCCACCGTGCTCACGCTGGTGGTGGTGCCCACGGTGTATGAGATTCTGGATGCAGTCCGCAGTCGCTTCCTGCGCATGGTTGGTCTCAAGCCGCCACAAACGGGGCAGTTCCGCACGTACGGCATGGGCGAGCCCGTGCCGAGCATCGGCGACTGACCCGCGGTCGCGCGCACGTTCAACGCGCGCTGCGTGTGGTTAGCATTCGGGGGCATGAATCGGAACCGATTCGTGCCCCCGTCTCACGTTCGTTCACGTCTTCCGGCTGTGCCCCTGACTCGTCTGCTCCTGGTTGCGGCTGCGGTGGCGGCATCCATTCCCAACGCGAGTGACCTGCTCGATGCCATCGCCTCCGTCGAGGATGTGCTCGGCACCTACCTCGCCCTTGGCGCGTCCACGATTGTGGTCTCCGAGTTGGCGCCGATCTTTGGCGGGATTGCCGTGCTGGAAGGACAGCTTCGGCTGGGGCGGGTGATCGCAGCGATCACGCTGGGTGGTTGGGGCTCGGCGGCACTGCTGTACGTGGCCGGACGGCTCAAATGGGACTGGCTGCGGCGGCGCTTTCCCGGGGCCCGATCGGCGGGCACGGTGGCGTTGCGCATTGTACGGCGGAATCCATGGCGCGCGTCGTTCCTGGTGCGCTACCTGTTTGGCGGGCGGATCATCCTGCCGATGGCCTGCGGGGCGGCCAAGGTGCCGCTGCGCGTGTACCTGCCCATGTCCCTGGCCGGTTCGCTGGCCTGGACCACGACGTTCGCGCTGCTGGGGCTCCTTGCCGGTCAGGCGGCGGAGCAGATGCTGGGGCGCCTGGAGCGTGTGGAGGGGGTGTTCATGGCGATCTTCGCGGCGGCGTTGGTGTTCGGCGTGGTGTGGTGGTGGCGGCGACGGGTGCGTCGGGCGGAGCGTCGGGCGGCGGGGAGGGCGGGGGAAAAGCGAGCGGAGGAGTGAGTGGGAGGCTGACCAAGAGCCCCGGCGTTTCCACGGCCCCTCACACTGCTCTCGGTCGCAGTAGACGGCTCACAATTGTCGGTGGAACTGCAACCGGTCCGCGTTGGCCTCTCGCATCCGACGGCACCGCGGTAGCGGCGAGCGCAGCGTCGCCGTCCAGCCGAGCCTGACGCTCTGTTCAACCGTCAACCGTCAGCCGTCTACCCAAACCGAAAGCAGTGCTCGAACTCGCCCCGCTGCCGTGACCTCCGAGCGGCCCCGCCGCACCACCGTCAGCCTTCTACCACGACCGGCGCCGTGCCTGAGGCCGTTCACGGTCAACGGTTCACCACAAACGGTTCACCGTTCCCACCTGCACTACGTCCGCACCACCCGCGCCGCCTCCCGCAGCGCCTGCCACGTCGCTTCCACGTGCTCCCGCTGTGTCCGCACGCTCCCAATCGCGAGCCGCAGCACATACCGATCGTCGAGCTTGGTGTGCGACAGTAGCGCCACCCCGCTCGCGTTCACATGCTCGAGAATCGCCGCATTGAGCACGTTGCGCGCGGCCTCGTCGGTGTGTGGCGGCGCATAGCGGAAGCACACCAGCGACAGCGGCACCGGCGCGCTGATCTCCCAATCGCCCTCGTAGTGCACCATGCCCGCGAACTCCCGCGCGAGCTCGCAATGATGGCGCAGACGCGCTGCGATGCCCTCCTCGCCGAATGCCCGGAGCACCATCCACAGCTTGAGCGACCGAAACCGACGCCCAAGCTGCACGCCATAGTCCATCAGATTCACCACGGCGTCATCATCCGTGGTGCGCAGATACTCGGCCACCAGCGAGAACGCGCTGCGGAGCGCATCCGGACGCTTCGTGTACAGCACCGAGCAGTCCACCGGCGTGAACAGCCACTTGTGTGGGTTCACCACCAGCGAGTCGGCACCGTCCACGCCGTCCAGCAGCCAGCGCAACTCCGGCACGATGGCCGCGGGTCCACCGTACGCGCCGTCCACGTGCACCCAGCAGCGGAACTCACGTGCGATGGGTACAATCGCGGCCACGTTGTCGATGCTCGACGTGCTCGTAGTGCCCACGGTGGCCACCACGGCAAGCGGACGATGGCCCGCGGCGACGTCGGCCACCAACTGCGCGCGCAGCGCGTCGGGCTGCATGCGGAATGACGCATCCACGGGAATCTTGATCACATGCTCGTGCCCCAGTCCGAGCGTGATGCAGGCCTTGTCCACGCTTGAATGCGCCTGGGCCGAGCAGTACACACGCAACGCGGGAAGGTCGCTGCGTCCCGCCATTCCCTTCGCACGAATGTCGAGTCCGGCTGCCTCACGCGCCGCCGCCAGCGCGTACAGCGTGGACACGGAGGCGGTGTCGGTGATTTCGCCGAACCAGCCGTCGCCGAGCCCCAGCAACTGGCGCAGCCAGTCCAGCGTGCGCAGCTCGAGCTCCGTGGCCGCGGGACTCGTGAGCCACAACATGTTGTTCACGTTCAGGCCGGCCGCGAACAGCTCGCCCAGAATGCCGGGATACGAACCGGAAATCGAGAAGTAGCCGAAGAAGGAGGGGTGATTCCAGTGCGTGATGCCGGGCATGATCACGTCGTGGAAGTCGCGCACGATGGCGTCGAGCGACTCCCCGTGCACCGGTGCCGACGTGGGCAGCCGTGCCGCGATGTCGCCCGGCGCCACACGCGGCTTCACCGGGACGCGTTCGGGATGCTCCAGATAGTCGGCAATCCAGTCCACGGCCGCGTGTGCGGCACGCCGGAATTCCTCGGGATCAAGGTCCCCGAGTGGACGTTCATCGTTCATGGCGTGCGGTGGCGTGGTGTGGCGTGGTGTGGCGTGGTTCAGGGTGTGCGCGCCCGGCTCACTGCTTCTCGCCTGAGCTCGTGGTCTTGCTGCGGAGCGTCGGATACGTGATGCCGAGCTGCTCGAGGTACGTGCCAAAGCGCGTTGGATCGTAGTACAGCTTCTTGAGCTCCGGACGGAAGCGATTCATCACGTCGCGATTGAGGTCGTGCGCCGGCTGGTCGCCGGGCCGGATGAACGGCTGGTACGTCACGTCCTTGGTCTGCACGTCCTTGAAGTACGTCCACGCGTCCGCCACGATCTGCGGCTTGAGCAGCAGGTCGAGCATCGTCAGCGCCTGCACCTTGGCACCAGCCACAGCACCCTTGTGCGCGATGGGCGTGGCCATGGCAATCGAGTTCGCCCAGTTGTGGCCCGGCAGACCCGGAATGTTGGACGGGAAGCGCAGCGTGATGGTGGGGATGTTCCAGCTCACGTCGCCAATGTCGTCGCTGCCGCCGCCGGTGAAGCTGCGCTCACTCTCGGAGCCACGCAGCGGCGAGATCTGCGTCTCCAGGCCAAAGCCCGGCTGACCCAGCTCCTCCTGGATACCCTTTGCGAGCGCCATGTCCTTGTCGTCCCACACAGGCATCCCCACGCGCTCCACGTTCTGGTGCATGGCTTCGGCAATCGGCTTGCTGAAGTGTGCCGACCACCCGGATCCCAGAATGCGGACCGTGTCCAGCTTGGTGTCTGTCATCATCGCGGCGCCCTCCGCAATGCGGCGGCCGATGTCGAACAGCTCCATCGTGCGCGGATAATCCTGCTCACGGAAGTAGAACCAGATGCTCGCCGTGCTGGGCACGACGTTGGGCTGGTCACCACCGTCGCGCACGATATAGTGCGACCGCTGGGCGAGGCGCAGGTGTTCGCGGCGGTATTCCCAGCCGCTGGCCATGAGCATCACCGCATCGAGCGCGCTCTTGCCGCGCCACGGCGCACCGGCCGCGTGCGCGCTCGTGCCCGAGAACTTGAATTCGGCCGAAATGAGGGCAGCCTGCGAACTGGCGCCCCACGAGGTGCTCAGGCTGTTGGACACGTGTGTGAACAGCGCCACGTCGGCGTCCTTGAACACACCCTCACGCACGTAAAACGCCTTGCCTGCCATGAGCTCTTCCGCGATGCCAGGCCACAGTACCAGCGTGCCCTGGATTTTCTCACGCTCCATGAGGCGCTTCACCGCAATGGCGGCCGCCACATTCACGGCCTGACCGGAGTTGTGGCCCTCGCCGTGGCCCGGACCCCCTGCAATGAGCGGATCCCGGTACGCGACACCCGGCTTCTGCGAGGCCTGCGGAATGCCGTCCACGTCGGAGCCGAGTGTAATCACCGGCTTGCCGCTGCCCCAGCGGGCCGTCCAACCGGTGGGCATCCCAGCCACCCCCCGCTCGATTTTGAAGCCTTCCTTCTCGAGCATGTTCGTGAGATACCGCATGGTTTCCACTTCTTCGAACCCGAGTTCGCTGAAGGAGAACAGCATGTCGGTGATCTCCTGCACACGCTTGGCGTCCTTGTCCACCATGGTGAGCACTTCTGCCTTGAGCTTGTCCAGACGGGGATCAGGCTGCTGGGCGGTGGCAATGGCCGGCGCGGCCAGGAGGCAGAGGGCAGTGGCCAGGAGCCACGTACGCGGATGGGCGGATCGGGTGGGATGCGGCATCGTGAGCGGGGGCAGCGGGAAAGGATGGCGCGGACGGAGGCCCGGGCGGACACGGAATCAGTACCAATTCAAGCTATGGGACGGGACGTCCCCGTGCCGAGGAAACCCACGGGACCTCGCTGTCGTACGACCGGGTATCGGGCGTGATGCCCTCCTGCTTCTCGTGCTCGCCTCGACCCGCCATGCGTCCTGCCTTTCGAATCGTCTCGCTCCTGACCGCCGCTGTGCTCGGTGCCACCTCGGCCCACGCGCAACGGCGCGCCCGCGACACGGTACCGGACAGTATTCGCGCGGTGTTGCGGGACGTCTCGCGCGAGGCGCGGCAAGTGGGCCGGGCCGCGTACGACAGCAGCCGGCCCAGAGTGGTGATGCCCGAGTCGGAGCGGCTCACCGCCTTTGCGGACCCCGAGGCCCGCCGCATCCTGGAGCGCGCCCGGGAAGCGCGACTGTCGCAGGACTCAGCGCTCCGGTCGTATCGCGCCGTGACCACACAGCGCATGTCGCTCGGCATGGGGGTGCGGCGCGTCGGACTGGAGAAGCTGCTGTTTCGCGGCGACAACGTGGCCCGTGTGGAATGGTCGCGCGGCGGGGGCGTGTGGGTGACGCCGATCGGCTCGCGGGTCATCGTGCCCATGGCCGGCGACGAGGGGGACGGCGACTTCGCCGACGCAGTGTCCATTCCCTACTTCCCGGGCAAAGAAAGCCTGTGGATGCCGAGCAGCAACTTTGGTGTGGTGAAGACGGACGTGGACGACCGCGATCTCGTCCACCCGATCGCGCGTGGGGCGGAAGCCTACTATCGCTACGCGGCCGGCGACTCCATCACCATCACGCTGGCCGGTGAACGGCGCATCCGACTGCGCGAGCTGCGCATCACGGCGCGCCGACCGCAGTGGCGCCTCTTCGTGGGGTCCTTCTGGTTTGACCAGGAGAGCGGTCAACTCGTGCGCGCGGCGTACCGCCTGGCAGTGCCCATCGAGATCTGGGACGTGGCCTCGGAGGAAACCGAGTTCGACAGCGCGCGCAACGTCGCCATTGAGCGCGCCCGCGACTCCATTGCGCGCGACCGCCTGCCGCGCGATGCCTACGTGCGTGACTCGATCAATCGCGCGGGGCGAACGGTGACCGGAGACGATCCGCCCGGTTGGGTGAAGGCCGCGTTCCGACCGGCCAAGGGCACGCTCGACGCAATCACCGTGGAGTACGGTCTGTACGGCGGCAAGTTCTGGCTGCCGCGCGCCAACAGCGCCTCCTTCAACGCGGAGCTGGGGCCGCTGCGCGCGCCGTTCACGATTGACGAGAAGTTCGAGTACGAGGACGTGGACGGAGATTTCACCACACCACCCGTCCCGGAGCCGCGCAACAGTCGGGCCGCGGACAGCGCGCGTCGCGATTCCATGGCCAGTGGCACGCTGGTGGCGGACAACACACCGGAAGACGGCGTCAGCATCAACATCAGTGCGGGCGACGACAGCACCGCGCGCGCCGTTCGCGACTCCGTCTTCCGCGCCCAGCGCTGCCAGCCCGGGGACAGCACTTATCTGCGCACGGAATCGCGATACAATGGAGCGCTGCGCGTGGCCTATCGCATGCCGTGCGATCGCGAAGCCCTGCGCACGAGCGCCGCCCTGCCGCCCGTGAATATTTCCACGAACGACCTGTTCGATCTCACGTCGCGCGACCAATTGCTCGAGGCGCTGGGCATGTCGCTGCAGCCGGCCTGGGGTCCGCAACTTCCAACGGTGCGCACCGGGCTGGACCAGGTGCGCTACAATCGCGTGGAGGGGCTGAGTGTGGGACTGCTGGCTGAGCAGCAGCTTGGGGCCGGCTACACGGCGCACGCCACGGCGCGTCTGGGGCACGCCGATCTGGAGGTCAACGGCGAACTTGGGATCGAGCGCTCCAACGGTCGCCGCACGGTGTTCGTGAACGGATATCGACGGCTGCGCGCCACCGCGCCGGAGTGGGGCAACCCGCTCTCATTCGGCCCATCGCTGCCCGCGATTTTGTTCTCCCGCGACGAAGGGTTCTACTTCCGCACCATCGGTGCGGAGGTCGGAGAGCGACGCGAGCAGCGCAACGGCGCGTTCGCATGGCGCATCTACACGGAGCAGCAGCGCACCGCCGGCGACAGCTCGGTGGTGGACACGTGGTCGCTCGGCCGCTCGCTCGGCATTGGCCGCTTCCGCACCAACTTCGACGCCTCGCGCCTGTCGGTCACCGGTCTCGACGTGGCCTGGTCGCGGGCCCTGCTCGACCGTCCGGGTGGACTGCGACTGGTCTCGTCGGTGCGCGCCGAGGGGGGCACGGGCACCGTGACGTACGGGCGGGCTTCGCTTGAGGGCACGGTCTCACGGCCGGTGCGCAAGGTGGCGCTCGCGCTCACCGGCAGTGTGGGATCGAGCGTCGGTGACCTGCCTCCGCAGCGCGGCTGGTTTCTGGGTGGGCTGCGTACGGTGCGTGGCAACGGTCCGGGCTCCGAGTTCGGCAACGCCTACTGGTTCCTGCGCGCCGAGGCCGGCACCAAGTTCGGCGCCGTGCGGCCGGTGGCGTTTTTCGACGCGGGCTGGGCGGGATCACGCGACGCGTTCTCCCAGGGCCGCATGCTTCGCGGCGCGGGGGCGGGCCTGTCGTTCCTCGATGGAATCATTCGTCTGGACGTGGCACGCGGGCTCGGCATTGGCGGCGGCTGGCGTACGGATCTGTACTTCGAGGCGCCGCTCTAGCGGGATGGACCCGCCGCACGCAGGGGCGCTTGGCCACTGAGGCGGCGTCCGTGGTGGGTGCGTGGTATCTTTGCGCAGGACGCGCGTGCTGGCGCGTCGCGTCCGGATCCCGCCGCCCAACACAATGGCGACTGACACCCTCACTTCCGATCTCTCGCGCTACGAACAGAGCAATGCCGACGTGCTGCTCTGGCAGACGCGCTACCGCGTGGTGCTGGCGCTGCTGGCCGCGAGCATCGCGGTCGCCTTGCGCACGGTCGGCTGGTTGTCGGTGTCACCCATCGCCTCCGACCGGATTGGCGCTGGCCCCGCCGATTGGCTGATCGGACTGGCGTCGGTGATCTATGTGCTGGTGGTGCTCTCGCTGCACCGCCAGGTCACCAACACGCGCCGAGCAAGCCGTGCGCTCGCGACGTTCATGATGGTGTGCGACCTGCTGCTCGTGTTCGTCCTCGTGTTCGTGCTGGCGCCACCACGTGATTATGACCGCGCGCTGCTGATCGCGCTCTTCGCACTGCAGCTCACGCATGTGTACTTCGGGCGCGGTCCGGCGCTCCTCATGCTGGGCGCCACGGCGGCGGGTTACCTGCTGCTGGTGGACATGGCCGCGCGCGCCGGCGCCGACCTGCGGTGGGCCGAATCCCTCGTGACGCTCGGGATCTTTGCCGTGGGCGCCGCGCTCGTGACGCTCGTGCAGAGTCATATGCATGAACGACTCGCGCGCCTGCTCGACATGTTCGCCCGGGCAGAGGACGGCGACTTCATGGCCTCGTACGATGTGTCGGCCGACACGCGCCCCGACGCCATCACGCACGTCGGGCGCGCCTACAACCGCATGCGCACCCATCTGGCCGATATCGTGGAAACCGATCCGCTCAGCGGGTGTGTCAATCGTCGCGGGTTCGAACAGCAGTTCCGGCGTGAGTTGTCGCGCGCGGCCCGTGCGCAGACCGAGCTCGCCATCATCGACGTGGACCTCGATCATTTCAAGCTCATCAACGACACCCACGGCCACCTCATCGGTGATCGCGTGATCACCGAGGCGGGCGAGTTGCTGCGTGCCAACGCGCGCGTCGGCGACATCGTTGCGCGCACCGGCGGCGAGGAGTTTTCCATTCTGGCGCCGGGCAGCGGCGTTGCCGGCGCGCAGCATCTTGCCCTTCGCATCGTGGAAGCATTTCGGCGCCGTGAGTTCGGCGGTGCGCTCCGCATTCCGGTCACCGCGTCCGTGGGTGTGGTGGCAGATACCGTGACCGACGAAAGTATTGCGCAAGACCTGCTCGCTCGCGCGGACGAGGCACTCTACGCGGCCAAGCGAAGTGGCCGCAACCGCGTGGTGGTGTGGTCGCAAGGTCTCGCGGCGCTGCGTGTGGGACAGGCGGCGCTCGTCGAACCGGACGTCAGCGGAGAAGGGCCGGCGCTCGACGAAACGCTTGAGTCGGCGCGCCGACCTACGGGAGCCGGAACGCCCCGTCGCTGACGATCACGCTCGCCCCGCCCACGCGGATGGCCGTGATCGCACCCGCCGATTTGTCGGCCTCGAGATCCAGACGTGACGGACGGCCCATCTCGATGCCCTGCGCCACCTGCCAACGCAGCAGTCCATCGCGCGGCGTGCGCGCCGCCAGATAGCCGGCGAGACACGCATTCGCCGAGCCCGTGGCTGGATCCTCGGGCACGGACAGCCCCGGCACGAACACGCGCGCGCGAATGTCGCACGCGCGCAGCGCGACCGGCGCGTCCAATTGCGGATCATCGCCGACCAGCGCGAACACCATGGGCTCGGCGGCCCACGCGCCCTTGAGATGCTGCTGCCACGCGTCGGTGTGCACGCGCGCGCGGCGCACGGCGTCCACGCTCGCGAGCGGCACGATCAAGAACGGCAGCCCGCACGACACGGCCGCCGGCGCGTGCGCACCCCCCACAAAATCGCCCGGCTCAAGCGACAACACGCGCGCCAGATCGGCAATGGTCGGCACGCCCGCGCTGCGTTCTTCCAAGGGTTGCGCCGTGGACAGCTGGGCCCAAACCGGCGCGCCGTTCTCGCAGCGCACGTCCACCGACACCGGCCCCACGTTCTCGCCCAGCACAAGGCGCACCGTACCCTCGGTGGCCGCCACCTCCCCGGTCGCCACAAGGACGTGCGCCGTGCCCAGCGTGGGGTGCCCTGCGAACGGCACCTCGCCGCCGGGCGTGAAAATGCGCACGCGACGTGTGGTGCCCGGGCTCTCCGGCGCCGACACGAACGTGGTCTCGGAATAGTTGAACTCGCGCGTGATGGCGAGCAGCGTGTCGTCCGAAAGGCCTTCTGCACCGAACACCACCGCCAGCTGGTTGCCCACCAGCGGGGTGTCGGTGAACACGTCGCAGGTGACGAAACGCAACGTGCGTGATGACGTGCGCGATTGTGAGAGCGATGCGGTCTCCACGGACGCGTTTACTCCTCGCCCAGGAACGGGTACCGCCAGTCGAGTGGCGGACTGAATGTCTCCTTGATCGTGCGGGCGCTCACCCAGCGCACCAGGTTGAGCTTGGAGCCGGCTTTGTCGTTGGTACCCGATGCGCGCCCGCCGCCAAACGGCTGCTGCCCCACCACGGCGCCCGTGCACTTGTCGTTGTAGTACAGATTGCCGGCTGCCTGGCGCAGCACCGTGCTCGCGTGCAACAGCGCGGTGCGGTCCTGCGAGATGATGCCGCCCGTGAGTGCGTACGGCGACGTCCGGTCCACCAGTGCGAGCGTGTCCTCCCACTTGGCGTCGTCGTATACATGGCACGTGAGAATGGGACCAAATATTTCCTCGCACATGAGGGCGTGCGACGGATCGCTCGATTCCACCAACGTGTTCTCGATGAACCATCCCGTGCTGCGATCGGCGTTGCCACCCGCAATCACCGATGCGGACTGCTTGGCCATGTCCAGGTAGCGCTTGTTGCGCTCGAACGCCTTCTCGTCAATCACCGCACCGGTGAAGTGCCGGAAGTCTCGCACGTCACCCATGGTCATCTCCGCCATCATCGCCACCGCGCGATCGCGCACTTCGGGCCACAGCGACCGCGGGATGTACGCACGGCTTGCGGCCGAGCACTTCTGTCCCTGGAACTCGAAGGCGCCGCGCACCATGGCCACCGCCATCACCTGCGGATCGGCGGACGCGTGCGCAAGCAGGAAGTCCTTGCCGCCCGTTTCGCCCACGATACGCGGATAGCCACGGTAGTTGCCCATGTTCCGGCCAATGGTTTCCCACATGCTGTTGAACACGCCGGTGGAGCCGGTGAAGTGCACACCCGCGAGTGCCGGATCGGACAACGCGCGTGCCGAGATGGACACCGGATCACCCGGCAGAAAGTTGATGACGCCCGGCGGCAGTCCGGCTTCCTCCAGCAGGCACATGGTGTACCACGCCGACAGCATCGCGTTGGCCGCCGGTTTCCAGAGCACTGTGTTGCCCATGAGCGCCGGCGCGGTGGCGAGGTTGCCGCCAATGGCGGTGAAGTTGAACGGCGTGACGGCATACACAAAGCCTTCCAGCGGCCGGTAGTCCAGCTGGTTCCAGTTTGCATTGGTGGAAAACGGCTGCTCACGATAGAGATCCTGCGCGAACTCGGCGTTGAACCGCCAGAAGTCGATCATTTCACACGCCGCGTCGATCTCGGCCTGCAACACCGTTTTCCCCTGACCCAGCATGGTGCTCGCGTTCAGCGTGTCGCGATGCGTGGTGGCCAGCAGCTCGGCCGCGCGCAGAATCACCGCCGCACGATCTTCCCAGCGCCAGTTGGCCCAGTCGCGCTGCGCCTCGGCTGCCGCCGCAATGGCCGCGCTCACGTCTTCCACGCGGGCCTTGTGGTATGTGGCGATGACCTGTTGATGATCGCACGGCATGGTGGACTGGCCGATGTCACCCGTGTGGATGCGCTTGCCACCCACCACCACGGGGATCTCGGGTTGTTCCGTGGCCATGCTCGCAAGGCGAGCCTTGAGCGAATGCTTCTCGGCAGAACCCGGCGCGTAGCTGCGAATGGGCTCGTTGACGGCGGCTGGCACGCGACGCGCACCATCAAAGGCAGCATGGGACATGCAGTGTCTCCAAGAAAATGACAGGGGAGGGCGGCCGCGCCGTCTCGCGGGGCGCGCTGACGCTGTTTGTGAAAAACTAACGCTCGGTCCACACCACAGTCAGCCGAGCGCGACGTTGTCGATGAGCCGAACGCCACCCACCTCGGCTGCCACGAACGCGCGAGCCGGTGCGTACAGCTGCGTGACCGGCGCGAGTGTGGTAGCGTCCGACACCACGGCGTATTCCACGTCCAGGGCGGGGTCGTCGAGCAATCGGGTGCGCAGGCGACTCTCGAGGACCGCGACGTCGCGCACGCCGCCGGCGAACAGCGCCTGCGTCTGCTCCAGTGCGGCCCAGATCGTGCGCGCGCTCTGTCGGGCGTCCGGACTCAGCCGTGTGTTGCGATTGGCAATCGCCAGCCCGTCCGATTCGCGCGCCGTTGGTACCATCACGATGTCCACGTGCAGCAGCAGATCCTGCGCCACGCGCTGAAGCAGCAAGAACTGCTGCCAGTCCTTTTCGCCAACGTATGTGCGTGTGGGTCGAACCATTTGCAGCAGACGTGTGTGAAGCGTGGTGAGGGCGCGCACGTGGCCTGGTTGCCGCGCCCCCTCCAGTGCATCCGACAGGCCATTCACGCTCACGATGGTGGAATAGCCTTCGGGGAGCATGACAGGTACTGAAGGCGCAAACACGATGCGCCCACCGGCGCGGGCAAGCCGGTCCGCGTCGTGCGCTTCGTCGGTCGTCTCCGGTTCTTCCAACCCCCCTTCGCTGCGCGCGCTCCCGCCGCGCGCTGCAACGCTGTCCGCAAGCCCGTTGGCGGTACTCTCCGCGTTCACCGGCGATGGCGCCACGAACCGGCTCACCACCGTGATCTGGTTCTCCGCGTGACTTCGTGCGATGAGTGCGAGGTGCCCCGCGTGCGGGCGACCGGCCGTGTGCACATGGCCAACGGCCGTCCCTCCACCGGACGAACTGGTCGTCGCCAGACACGCAGCAATCGCTTCGCGAAGCGACGCCACATCGCGCACCACCCCTGGTGCGGCGTACGGAATGCTCATGTGTGCGAACGCGGATTGCGCGGAAACCCGTCCAGCGACGAACCGCCGCGCACAGCGTTGGCGTCTGAAGGAAACCGGGCCGCCTTGACCTCGTCGGCGTACCGCGTGAATGCTTCGACCACCGGCGCGGCCAGTTCGGCGTGGCGGGACGCATGACGCGGCGCCGGCGTCCCGGTGAGGCCGAGCACATCGTGCATCACCTGTGCCTGGCCGCTGCAGTGCGGCCCCGAGCCGATCCCGATGGTGGGAATGCGCACCGCCTCCGTGATCTCACGTGCCAGTTCGAGCGGAAGTGCTTGCAGCAGCAGCGCCCACGCGCCGGCCGCCTCGAGCGCCACCGCATCCGCCACAATGCGCTCGGCAGCCTCTACGGCGTTGCCCGTGGTCGGCAGGCCTCCCAGCAGTGAGCTCTGCGATGGCCGAGGCCCCAAGTGGCCCATGATCGGAATGCCTGCGTCCACGCAGCGGGTGACGAACGAAGCCCAGCGTGCGCCGCCCTCGAACTTCACCGATTGCGCGCCGGCGTCCTGCAGCGCGCGACCGGCGTTGCGCACGGCGTCGTCCTCGCCGCCGTGGTACGAAAGAAACGGCAGATCGCACACCACATGCGCATGCTGTGTGGCCCGTACGACGGCGCGCGTGTGGTGCAGCATGTCGTCCATGGTCACCGGCGTCGCCGAGGCGTGTCCGAGCTGTGTGACACCCACGCTGTCGCCCACCAGCAGGAGATCGATGCCGCTCGCTTCGGCCAGCTTCGCGAAGGTGGAATCGTACGCGGTGAGCATCACGAGTGGTTCGCCGCGCGTGGCGCGTGCGTGCAGCTCGGATGTGGAGACGCGGGTCATGGCGATGAGGTAGAGGGATCCAGCAACTGGGTGAGCGTATGGCGATTTGCGTCGGGCAGCGCGTCCCCCACCGCCAACAGTATGAGTGATGCCGCGTTTCGATACGCCGCCGCGTCAACGCCGGAGAGCGCCGCGAGGTGCCGCTCCACCGTCGCCGAGTCACCGCGAGCCACCGGGCCGGCAATGGCGGCGGCTGGTGTGGCACTGGCAGGAAGCGCGGCGAGGTCGGTCGCCACGCGCGTGAGCATACCGGTCATGGCGGCGCGACGACTGGTCGCGTCCACGGGCAAGTCGCGCAGCATGTGATCCGCGTGGGCGACAAGTGCTGTGGTCACGTTGCCCACGAGCGTCGCGGCCGCGTGCCAGCGCGCGCGCCACGCCTCCGGCACCACGAGGGTGTGCATGTGGAGTGCCTGCGCGAGCGCCTCAAGCCGGTCGAGCACCGCCGGCGTGCCGTCGAGGGCCACCGTGGCACCTGCAAAGTGCGCACGTGCAGCGCCGGCTTGGTCGGCGTGCGCCAGCCCGGCACCGGCCGCGCGTCGCGTGGTGGGCACGAGCGGGTGAAAGCTGCCCACCGCGGCGCCGGCGTGTGCCGCGGCCTCGAGCGCCGCGAGCCCCAGCGCGCCGCTGGTGTGCACGACGGTGAGACCGCGCGTCCACGCCGGGTCGGCCGCCAGCACCGACACCTCCGGATCGCCCACGGTGAGCAGGACCACATCCACATGCGCCGCGAGCGCGCTCAGCGGAACGGCCGCCACGCCATCCAGCTGGGCGGCCAGCGCCTCGGCCGCGCCGCCGCGCCGGCTGCTCACCGCCACCAGTCGGCACGCCGGCGACGACACGTCGCGGAGCGCCCGCGCCAGCGCGTCGCCCATGGCTCCCAGGCCCACAATGCCCACATGCATACGGGAAAGGTTCATTGCGTGGCCTCGTTGCGGCAAGCGGGACGGCTGGAGTAGCGGTGGCCGTCGAGGTGGCCGTCGAGGTGGCCGTCGAGGTGGCCTGCACGGGTGCCCGATCGCCGTCCGGTCGGTCAGATTGCGCTTGTGACCTCTCTCCAACGCTTCCCGTCGCGGGCACCGCATGCCGCGCGCCGCGCTTTCCGGCGGGCATCGCGTCGTGCGCTCGCGCCGCTGCTCGCACCGCTGTTTGCCACGCTCCTTGGCACCGCGTGCCTCGAATCGTCGCAGGCCCTGGTCTGGCAAGACGCTGACGCCGTACCGCTCGCGATGCCCACCACCATCTCCGACTCGACGCAGCGCGCGACCCTCGCCGCCGCGCTGTCCGAGCTGCCCGCAGTGCGCGACTCCGTGGGCCGACGGTTCGACCTGGCGGCCCTCCCGAGCGTGCCGCCGGCCAATCCGGCACTTGGCGTCTCGGTCGAGCCGTTGGACGACGCGCGGTGTGTTGGCTCGCTGCAAATGCGCGCCTCCTCGCGCGGCACGGTGGCGGTGTGGTGGTCCGAACGGGATGGCGTGCGTGTGGACCTGCTCGCTGCGTGGCGCGACATCGGACAGGACGGATGGCGTGGACCGATCCAGGTGGACTCTGTCGATGTCGGCTCCACCGACGCACGCGACGCGGCGGAAGGCGCCGTGATCGGCTGTCGGCGGCCCGCACCGGGCCTGGCGGTGGACGCCGTCAACGGCTTCGTGCACGTGAGCTACGCGCTGGTCGGTCCGGAGGGACCGGGCATTTTTTACGCGCACCAGATGGACCCACGCGCCGGATTCGAGCCCGCTGTCCCCGTCGTGTATGGTGAACGACTCGGCGCCGCGCGCGTGGCGTCTGACGGAGACCTCGTGGTGGTCGCGTACGAAGATCCCAACAGCGGCGAGCGCCCGCGCATTGCAGTGGCCGTGTCGCGCACCGCTGGACACACGTTCGAACGACGCCTCACCGTGAACGCCGGACTCAATCCGGCCGCCAATCCGTTTGTGGTGGTGCGCGGCCGCGCCGTTGCCATTGGGTGGGAGGAGACGCCGCCGGGTGGCGGCGTGCCCAGCTGGCTCCAGCGCCGCGCAGTGCTGCGCTGAGCGCGCACCTCGCCTCCGGTTCCCTCTCACCCGCCCAGCCCATGACACCACAGCCCTTGCTGCTCGGCGCGCACTGCATCGATACCGGTGGTATCCCCATGGCCGCGCGCCGCGCTGGTCGGAGCGGCATGCAGGCGCTCCAGATCTTCAGCGCGATTCCCAAGTTCTACAACGACAAGACCAGCGTGAAGCCCGATCGCATCGCGCGCTTCCGTGAAGAACTGGCCACGGCCGGCATCGAGCCGGCTCATGTCATCGTGCACGCCGGCTACGTGCTCAACTGCGCCACACCTGATGAGACCAAGTGGGCACGCGCCTCCGTGGCCCTCGCCAAGGAGCTCGAACGCAGCACCGCGCTCGGCGTGGGTGGCGTGTGTTTTCATCCGGGTGCCGCGACCGATGGCGATCGGGACGCCGCGCTGGCCCGCGTGAGCGAAGCCATGCGTCGTGCACTGCTGGCGGTGCCAGACGGTCACACGCGACTGCTCATTGAGAACACCGCCGGCGCGGGTACCACCGTGGGTCGCACGCCCGAGGAGGTGGGCACCATGCTCTCCGCGCTGCCGACCGACCTGCGCGCGCGCGCCGGCTACGGCCTGGACACCTGCCACCTCTACGCGTCCGGCTACGACCTCGCCGCGTCGCGTGACGAAGTGACGCGCGTGCTCGATGCCTTCGAAGCGGCCACCGGCGAACCGCCGTCGTTCCTGCACCTGAACGACAGCGAGGGTGCGTTGGCGTCCAATCGCGATCGGCACGCGCGCATTGGCCAGGGTGCCATTGGCGCGACAGCCTTTGGCTGGCTGCTGCAGGACGCGAGGGCGCGCGGCATCCCGTGCCTCATGGAAACGCCGCAAGCCGCACCGGACATCGCGGAAAACGACGACGCGCCGGATGCGTGGGACGTGGAAGACCTGGCGACACTGCGCGCGCTCGCCGAGGCCGACGTCTGACGCTCGTGTGGCGCGGCCGCTCGCCCGCGTGGCGGGTTTCACTGATGTTCTCGGTCGTGACGGCACTCGGAGCGTGCGACGGGACGAGGCCGTCGCCACCCGTACTGCTGCCGACCGACGCCGTGCCGCGCGAGCCGGCGCCAGCACACGGGTTCGTGCTCACCACGCTCGAGGGCGACACCGTCTCCCTGGAAACGGTGCGAGAGGGCAGCACGTGGATGGAGAGCGACCTTGTGATGCCCCGCCGCCGCCTACGGCAGCGATTGGTGACGCAGTTCGACGCGCGACACCAGCTCGCGCGCTGGGATGTTGCGACCACCGAATTGACTTCTGCCTCGTTGGCGCCAGCATCGCGCGTGGCACGCTGGCGGGCGCTCGTGGCGCACGACTCGCTGTTCGTGTCCGAGGGCGCGTTGATCGGCGTGCCCGTCACCTTGCGTGCCGTGGCGCATGCACGCGGCGTGCAGCCGTGGCATGACGCATCGCCGGCCATGCTCGAACAGCTGGTGCAAGCGTGGCACGACAACCGCAGACTCACGAATTCGGACGCGCCTGATCGCGAGCTGCTGCGTGCGTTCGCGTGGCCCGGTGACGCGTCGCCAGTGGGCACGCGACTCGAGTGGATCGGCGCGGATTCCATTCAGCTCTCCCATCCCGACGGCACGTGGCGGCTGGCCATAAGTGCCCGCGGCGCGCTGCTCGGCGGTGTGTCGCGTGCGCGCGGACTGCGATTCGTTCGCGTGGACTCGGTGTCGCACCTGGCGTCGCGCGTGGCCGAGGTCGCGCAAGCGACGTCGCACGCGTCAACGACGGTCGTGGACTTGTCGCCCAACAGCGCGTACACGTCCACTGAGGTGCGCGTGCGGGCCTCCGACGGGGTCACCCTTGCCGGGACCTTCCTCAGGCCGCTGGGCGCCGCTGCGCGGCCGGTGGCGGTGCTCGTGAGCGGCGCCGGCCCACAGGACCGCGACCTGTCCGTGCCCGGACTGGCCGACTACCGCCTTTTCGGTGCGCTGGCCGATTCGCTTGCGCGCCGCGGTGTGGCGGTACTGCGCCTCGACGATCGCGGCGTTGGCGCGTCCGGTGGCGCGGCGTACGCGGCCACGGGTGCGCAGGAGGCCAACGACGTGCGCTCAGCGCTCGCGTGGCTGGCGTCGGCCGGCGTTGTGCGCACGGACCGTGTGGCACTCGTGGGGCACAGTGACGGCGGTTTGACGGCACTGGATGTCGCGTCCGACGAGGTCGGCGGCGATGCACGCGAGCACGTGCATGCGCTGGTGCTCATTGGCACGCCGGCGCGATCGGGGCGCGAGATCGCGCGCGCGCAACGCGAACGCTTTGTGGCGCGCGACACCGTTGGATTTCCCGCCGCCCGTCGCGCCGAGCTGTTGCAGCGCCTGGAGGAAGAAACCGAACGTGTGGCGGCGGTTGATTCGTGGCTGCGTGCGTGGCTCGATGACGATCCGTCGGCGCACCCTTGGCAGGTACGCGCGCCCACATTGGTGCTGCACGGCGTGCAGGACCAGCAGGTGCCAGTGGTGCACGCCGCGGAGCTGGTGACGCTCGTTCGCGCTGCTGGCGCGCCGTCGGTGGAGGTGATGGACGTCTCCGGCGTAAATCATTTGCTGCTGCCCGACTCGGTTGGTGATCCCGGCCGCTACCGTGCGCTTCCGTCCCGCGCGGTCTCACCGCAGGTGCTCGGACCGCTGGTTGACTGGCTTGTGCGCACGTTGTCCAGGACCTCTTCGGCCCCTTGAGCTGCTCGAAAGCTGCTCGAAAGCTGCTCGAAAGCTGCTCCAAAGGTGCTCCAAAGGTGCCCCAACGGTGCTCCAGAGGGAAAAAAGAACGTTTTCAGAGGGGAAAACGCGAAATACCCTATTGCGCGCCGTTCCTCGCTCTATAAGCTTGTGCCGCGTCACGCCGAGCGTGTGTGACTTGGACCAGTACCCCACTCAGGAGAATCCATGGCCCCTGCGAAGAAGTCTGCGAAGAAGGCGGTGAAGAAGGCCGCCCCGAAGAAGGCCGCCCCCAAGAAGGCGGCGCCCAAGAAGGCGGCTGCCACCAAGACGGCTGCCACCAAGGCGGCTCCCAAGAAGGCAGCGGTCAAGAAGGCCGCTCCTGCGAAGGCGGCCAAGCGCACGCCGAATGCCGCGTTCATGAAGGCGCTCACGCCGTCCGCAGATCTCGCGGCCATCGTTGGTGCCAAGCCGCTTCCGCGCACGGAAGTGGTCAAGAAGCTGTGGGAGTACATCAAGAAGAACAACCTGCAGGATCCCAAGAACAAGCGGCAGATCAACGCCGACGCGAAGCTCAAGCCTGTCTTCGCCGGCAAGAAGTCGGTCTCCATGTTCGAGATGACGGCGCTGGTCAGCAAGCACCTCTCCTGACCATCTTTCAGGACGCGTGACAAGGGGGCGTGACCCACACGGGCGCGCCCCCTACGCGTTTCACCACCTCTCGTCTCCTTTCCGCATCCTGCCGTGGCACGCTCGTCCAAGTCCCAATCCAAGTCGCCATCCACGTCATCACCAGACGCGCCGGTCAACAGCGTCGCCGCGCTGCGTGGTGGCAAGAAGGCGAAACCGCCGGCCAACGTCGCGAGCACGTGGGAAAACGTGAAGGCCATTTTGTGGACCGTCGCGATTTTTCTGTTCATCCGCACGTTCCTGTTCGAGGCGTATCGCATTCCCTCCGGCAGCATGGAGCCCACGTTGCTGGTGGGCGATTGGCTGTTCGTGAACAAGCTCGCGTACGGTCCGCATGTCCCGTTCACGAACATCAACCTGCCGGGCTACGCCGACCCGGAGCGCGGCGACGTGGTGGTGTTCATGTCGCCCACGCAGATCGACCAGCCCGAAGATCCCAACCCCACGCTCGTGAAGCGTCTGGTGGGCGTGGCGGGTGACACGGTGTACATGCGCGCCGGCTTGCTGTACCTCAACGGTGCGCCGCAGCCACAGCCCGAGGCCATGCAGGTGAACGCGCGCATGAACGGCGATTTCAACGTGCCGCTCTTCGATTGGCAGCGCGCACACCAGATTCGCGGCAGCCGCTTTGGCGAGCCACCGGAGCGCACCACGCTCGACGACTGGGGCCCGCTCGTGGTGCCCGCGGGATACCTGTTCATGCTCGGCGACAACCGCTACGACTCCAAGGACGGACGTTACTGGGGCCTCGTGCCACGCGACAACGTGCGCGGCCGGCCGTCCTTCGTGTACTACTCGTACAACGCGAAGGACAGTGATCGCGCCCTGCCGTTCCTCACGGACATTCGCTGGGGACGACTCGGCACGGCCATCCGGTAGCGCCACACATGCGTGCCGGCCGGATTCGCGTGCTCGCGGCGGCACTGTCGGTCGCGGCGCTCGCGGCCGCGATGTTTCCGGGTGCAGCACCGGCGCAATCCACCCGTCGGTCGCGCGCGACCCCGCGCGGTGCGCTCCGGGCGGACACGTTCTGGTCCCAGTCGCTCGGCACGCACAAGCGTCTGATCAGCTACCTGCCGCCGTCCTACAGCCGCGACACGACGCGCCGCTTTCCCGTGCTGTACTACCTGCACGGCCTCTCCGGCAGCGAGGAGGATTGGCTGCGGGAGGCGCGCATTGATCAGGTCATGGACTCGCTCGTTGCAACCGGAAATGCCGAGGCCATCGTGGTCATGCCCGATGGCGATGACTCGTGGTACACGACGTGGCACAGTCTGCCCAACCTCGCCGGGTGCCGTGCGGACACCACGCGCACCGAACCGGACGACACGTTCTGCGTGCCCTGGCCGCACTACGATGACTACATTGCGCGCGATCTCGTGGCGTTCGTGGACAGCAGCCTGCGCACGCTTGCCGACGCCGCGCATCGTGGCATTGCTGGCCTGAGCATGGGTGGCTACGGTGCCATCACGCTCGCGCTGCGGTTCCCCGATGTGTACGCGGCGGCCGCCAGCCATTCGGGCGTGCTCGCGCCGCCGCTGCTCGCGCCGCACCCGTATCCATTCCCGTTCACCGGCGCCGTGCCAACACAATGGGCGCGCACGCCCGACGAGTTGCGCACTGCGGCCGGATCGCGATACCACTGGTTTGCGGAACCGTTTGGCCCCGACACGATTGGTTGGTACGCGCGCGATCCCTCGCACCTGGTCGCGCGGCTTGTGACACACGGCACGGCGGTGCCGGCGCTGTTCATGGACGTTGGCGCCACCGATCCCTTTCGTGACCAGAATCGGGCCTTCGTCGCAACCCTTTCGTCCCTCGGGCTGTCCCACCGGTACCTCGAACCCACAGGGGGACACACGTGGACCTACTGGCGCGCGCAGTTGCCGCAGAGCCTGCGCTGGATGCTGGAGCACGTGGCGCCGCGCGACACCGGCGCTGTGACACCGCGCGACCCGCCGCCCGATGGCGTGCCTCAGGAATCCGCGTAGCTTCCGTTGCATGACTCCGGCTGCCCCCACCAACGCATCCGCTGTGCCCTCGGTCCGGCCCAGTGTGTGGCGCACCATGTCGCGCTCCACGCTCGAACTCGCCGGCATCACCGGCGTGGCCGTACGGCTCTATCGTGCCGCAGTGCTCGGGGCCGATCCCGCACTCGGCTGGCCGATGTTCATTGCGGCGCTCGTGGCGGGTATCGTGCTTGCGTGCGCCATCCTCACCTGGCATCTCAGCAATTTCCCGTTTCGCCGCTGGCCGCGACGCGTGGCGTTGTTCATCGCCATTGAGGTCGCGGCCGAGTTCGGCGTGAGCTCCATGCTCATCGCCTTGCATCGTGAGCCCATTGGGTCCGAGCTCGCGACGTGGGCTGATTGGTGGCCGTTGGCGGGGCAGACGTTGCTGGAGCGCGGGTTGGTGCTCGGCGTCTACGCCGCGCTGCTCGCGGCCGCGATGTGGCTCGTGACGCGAGCGCGTCACCCGCACCGCTGACGGTCACGCGGGTCGGCTTCACCCCCTCCTTCACGCCGCGCCCTCCGCGGGTTACCGTCTCTGGTATGCCTACTCTCCCGCTCGCGCGCTCTTCGAGCGCGCCCGTCGCACGACTGGTCCCCACGCTGCCCACGCTGCTCTCGGCGCTGAGTCTCGTCGCCGCGCTCCCACTCCACGCGCAATCGCAGCTCACGCCGCGGCCCGCCGACGGCGCCGCGTCCACCGTCGCGTGGCGCATCGCGGCCACCCGCGATTCACTGCGACCGTTCGGCACGGTTCGCGAACAGGCCGTGATCCAACAGCGCTGGCTCAAGCAGCGCATGGACAGCACACTGCCTGCGCTCATGCGCAAATACGGCGTGGACATGTGGGTGATCCCCATGCGCGAGTACAACGAAGATCCCACGTTCAGCTCGCTGGTCTCGCCCACCACCTTCTCCGCCCGCCGACGGACGATCTACGTCTTCTTCGACCGTGGCGCCGAGGGTGTGGAGAAGCTCGCGTTGGGTGGAACGGATCAGGGCGGCATCTACAAGGCCATTCGCAGCACCAAAGCCGTGCAGGCACCCGCCGCCGGCAGCAACAGCAACGATCGCACGGCCGAGCTCTGGGGCGATAGTCAGTGGGAAGTGCTCAAGGACGCCGTTGAGGAACGGCAGCCCAAGAAGATCGCCATCAATGCATCCCGCACCTGGGCCTTTGCCGACGGCATGACGCAGGGCGAATACGAAGGCATGACCGAGGCGTTCGGGCCGTCCCTCACCGCACGTGTGGTGCGCGCTGAAGGCCTCGCCGTGGACTTCATCGCCTCGCGTCTGGCCGAAGAAGAAGCCGTTTTCGCGGAACTCAACAAGCTGGCCTGGGACATCATTGCCGAAGCATTCAGCGAGCGCGTGATCACCCCGGGCAAAACCACCACCGACGACGTGCTCTGGTGGATGCGTCAGCGTGTGAACGACCTCGGCCTGGAGACCTGGTTCCAGACGAGCGTTTCCGTGCAGCGCAGCTTCGCAGGCGGCGGGCTGGTCCGTCCGGATTCGCCCATTGAACGCGGCGATCTGCTGCACTGCGATTTCGGCATCACCGCCATGGGTCTCAACACGGACACGCAGCACGTGGGCTACGTCTTGCGCGAGGGTGAATCCGATGTGCCGGACGAGTTCAAGGCCGTGCTGCGTGCGTCCAACCGCCTGCAGGACATCGTCACGGAAGAACTCAAGCCCGGTCGCACGGGCAATGACGTGCTGGCCGCTTCGCTCAGGCGCATGAAGAGCGAAGGCATCGACGGCACCGTCTACTCGCATCCGATCGGCGTGAACGGACATGGTGCGGGTTCGCTGATCGGCTTGTGGGACTATCAGGAAGGCGTGCCGGGTCGCGGCGACTTGGCCGTCATCCCGGGGATGTGGTATTCCATCGAACTGCAGGCCTCGGCGCCCGTGCCCATGTGGGGCGGACAGACCGTTCGCTCGGCACAGGAGGAGGACGTGATCATTGGCGCCGATGGCCGGGTGCGCTGGGCGCACGGTCGTCAGTCGGAGTATCACTTGGTGCGCTGAGCATGCCGCATGACACCGCACTGATCGGGACCATCGCGCTTGGTCTCGGACTCGCGTTCGTGTTCGGTTATCTCGCTACGCGGCTCAAGCTACCGGCGCTCGCCGGCTACCTGCTCGCGGGCGTCGCCGCGGGCCCGTATACGGGCGGCTTGACCGCCGACGTGGGGCTGGCCGGCCAGCTCGCGGAAATCGGCGTGATCCTGCTCATGTTCGGCGTGGGGCTCCACTTCACGGTGCGGGACCTGCTCGATGTGCGCCGAGTGGCGGCACCGGGCGCGCTGGTGGGCATGACCGTGCTCACGCTCGCCGGCTCCGGGCTCGGACTGCTCTGGGGCTGGTCGGGCGGGTCGGCGTTCACCTTCGGACTGTGCATCTCGATCTCCAGCACCGTGGTGGTGATCCGCGCCTTCGAGCAGCGCCACGCTCTGGATTCCGTCGGTGGCAAGGTGGCCATTGGTTGGATGATCGTGGAGGACCTCGTGATGGTGCTGGCGCTCGTGCTGTTGCCCGCCCTCGCGCCGGTCCTGCGCGGCGGCGGCGACGTGGCGTCCGGATCCCTGGGCACCGCGCTCGCGCTCACGATGGCCAAGGTGCTCGCGTTTGCCGCCCTCATGTACTTTGTGGGTCGCCGCACCATCCCGTGGCTGCTCTGGCAGGTGGCGCGCACGGGCTCGCGCGAGCTCTTCACCCTCTCGGTGCTTGCCGCGGCACTCGGCATCGCCGTCGGTGCGGCCTCGCTGTTTGGGGTGTCGTTTGCCCTCGGCGCGTTCTTCGCGGGCGTCGTCATCAGCGAATCCGACCTCAGCCATCAGGCGGCCGCCGATGCGCTGCCGCTGCAGGACGCCTTTGCCGTGCTGTTCTTCGTCTCCGTCGGCATGCTGTTCGACCCGGCCATTCTGCTGCGCGCGCCGTTCAAGGTGCTGTCGGTGGTGACGCTGGTGATGCTGCTCAAGCCAACGGTTGCGGCGCTCATGCTGGTGCGCTCGCGCAATCCGTCGCACACCGCCACCACCGTGGCGGCGAGTCTGGGTGAGATCGGCGAGTTTTCGTTCATCCTTGCCGGCCTCGGCATCTCGCTCGGCCTGCTCGACGACGAGGCGCGGCATCTCGTCCTTGCGGCCGCGCTGTTCTCGATCACGCTCAATCCGCTGCTCTTCGCGGCCACGCCGCACGTGCAGGCGTGGATGCACCGCCGCTGGCGCTGGCTGGATGTACTCGAATCGTCCGCGGGCATCGCTGTAACAGCGGGGCACACGCTGTCGCAGCACGCGATCCTCGTGGGCTACGGACGCGTCGGCAGCACCATCGGGCGTGCACTCGGCCGCAGCAACATCGAGTACGTGGTTGTGGAGCGCGATCGCGCCACGGTGGACCGACTGCGCAAGGACGGCATCCCCGCGATTTTCGGAGATGCTGCCCGTCCAGGGATTCTGGCGCTCGCCGCCCCGGCGACCGCACGGCTGTTGGTGGTGACGGCGCCCGAACCGTTTCAGGCGCGTCAGGTGGTGGAACTCGCCCGGCTGGCCAACCCGGACATCCGGACGGTGGTGCGCACGCACAGCGCGGCGGAGCGGGCGTATCTGGAGGCACAGCAGGTGGGACGCGTCGTGATGGGCGAGGAGGAGCTGGCACTCGGCATGACCCATTACGCGTTGACCAGTCTGGGACGGGATGATCGGGCGGCAGACAAGGTCGTGGACGCCCTGCGGCAGCGCGGCGCGACCTCCGCGTGACCTCCGCTGTCCCGCCCGCCTGCTAGCTTGCATCAGGTGCCCTGCTGTTGGCGCAACTTTCCCCCAGCAATTTGGTATGCCCAGAAAGAAACGACTGCTCGTGGTGGGAGACCGTGTGCTGATCAAGCCCGAGGAGGGCGAGCAGCGCAGCAAGGTGGGGCTGTACCTGCCCGCCACGGCGGTGGAAGCCCAGGCGGTGCAGGGCGGAACGATCGTGAACACCGGACCCGGGCTTGCCTTGCCGGAACTCGGCGATCATTCCGACGAGCCGTGGCGCACGGCCGGCGGGTCGGGGCGCGAAGCGCGCTACGTGCCCATGCAGGCTCGCACCGGCGACTACGCGATTTTCTTCAAAAAAGCCGCCGTCGAGATCACCTTCGATAACGCGCAGTACCTGGTGGTCCCGCAGGCTGCCATTCTGGCTTTGGTGCGCGACGGTGACGATACCGCGCACGCACCGGACACGTTCGAATACTGAACCCTTCAGGAGACACGACCATGTATCCAGAACAAATCGTCGCGCCCATGCGCGAAGAGCTCACGCGCCTCGGTGTCCAGGAACTGCGCACGGCCGACGCGGTGCGCGACAAGCTCGGAAACGCGAGCGGCACGCAGCTCGTAGTGGTGAACAGCGTGTGTGGCTGCGCCGCGCGCAACGCCCGTCCGGCGGTCGCCATGGCGCTCGGCGGCGCCAGCAAGCCCGACGCGAGCTACACCGTGTTCGCTGGCCAGGACGGTGATGCCACGCACGCTGCCCGGAGCCTCTTCACCGGCTATCCGCCCAGCTCCCCGTCCATCGCGCTGCTCAAGGACGGTGACGTGGCCTTCATGCTCGAGCGCTGGCAGATCGAAGGGCGCACGGCCCAGGAAATTGCGGCCGATATGAGCGCGGCATTCGAGAAGTTCTGCGCCAAGGCAGAAAGCGCGGCCTGACGCACGCGCCGGGTCTCGCGGTTCAGCGCCGCGAGACCCACCGCGCGATTTCGCGCACACCGGGCCGCTTGCCGTACATGAGCAGCCCCACGCGGTAAATCCGCGAGGCCAGCCACGTGGCCGCCACCGCCGACACCATCACCGATGCGAGCGCGCCAAACAGCTGCACCGTGGGCACTTCACCCATGGACAGTCGCAACGGCATGACAATGGGGGCGCTGAACGGCAACGTGCTGAGCACCACCGACAGCATGCCGTCCGGGTTGAGCAGGATGTTCTGCAGGAACATGATGCTCAGCAGCAACAACAGCACCACCGGCATCTGCGCCTGTTGCGCCTCCTGTTCGCTGTTCACCGTGGCGCCCACCGCCGCGAACAGCCCGGCGTAGAACAGGAAGCCAAAAATGAAGAACAGGAAGATCATGGCGCCGCCAAGCAACCCGATGTCGGGAATCACAAGCGGCAAGCCACCGGCGTCAAATCGCGAGAGCACCTTGTCGCGAAAGCTGTACATGACCCAGCCCCGCCCCACCCAGATCACGAGCTGCGTGAGCCCCACGCTGCCCACGCCCACCACCTTGCCGATGAGCAGTCGTGACGCCGACACGCTCGACATCACCACCTCCGCCACCCGCGATTGCTTTTCCTCCAGCACGCCGCGCATGACGTTCAATCCGTAAATGAAGATCGTCATGTAGAGCAGCATGGCCACGGCCACGCCGAACAGGAATCCGGCGAGCGGATTGCCATCGGTGCGCCCGCGTTTCGTGAGGCGCTCGGTCACGAGCGACACGTTCACACTCGTGAGCGCCGCGCTCACCGACGGCTCCAGACCGGCCGCTTCCATGCGCATGAGCTGCACCTGACGCTGCACGGCACGCCCCAGCGCCGACATGTCGAGCATCGCAGTGGTGTTGGCGCCTGCGTAGCGCGCGCTTCGGCCGGCCAGTGTGGCCGAATCAAGCACCAGATAGCCGCGCATGGAATCGCTGGTCACGAGCGCGGTAGCACGTTCCTCGGCCGCCGTCAGCGACGCGCTCGACACTGATTCCACCACCGCGTTGCTGCCGCTGCCCGACAGTCCACCGCCAAGCGCCGACGACACGCGCTCGCCGAGGTCCGTGCCGGTGGCGTCCAGAATTACGATGCGCGACAGCTCTTCCGGTCCCTTGGCCTTGTCCCGCGCCGTCAGAATGGCCGGTAGGAACAGCAGCGCGCCAAACAACACGGGGCCGAATACCGTGGCCAGCAGGAACCAACGCGATCGCACCCGCTCGAAGTACTCGCGGCGAATCACCGCCATCAACTTGTTCATGACGTCCCCACGATGAAGCGCGCGTCATCCATGGCCGCTCATCCCCGCTTCCACGCCGGTGGCGCCCACACGTTCAAGAAAAATGCGATGCAGCGACGGCCGCACGAGCTCGAATCGTTCGAGCTGCGCACCGGCCGACACAAGACGCGTGAGCAGCGCGGGCGCCTGTGCGTCGGGCGCGAGCTCGGCCTCAAGTGTACGGTCTGAATCATCGAGTCGCGCCACGAGTGACCGATCGCTCAGCACCGCACGCACCGCCGTGCTGGGCGGCTCCGTAAAGGCAAGCGCAACCAGTCGCGTGGCATGCGAGGACTGCACGTCCGTCACACGCCCGTCCAGCACCACCTCACCGCGCGCGATGATGCACACCGAATCGCACATGCGCTCGGCGTTGTCCATGATGTGCGTGGAGAAAATCACCGTGCGCCCCTGTTTGCGCAGGTCGAGCACGGTGTCCTTGAGCGCCTGTGCGTTGATCGGGTCGAGTCCGCTGAACGGTTCGTCGAGGATCACCAGCTCCGGCTCGTGCAGCAGCGAGCCGATGAACTGCACCTTCTGCTGCATGCCGCGCGACAGTTCGTCCACCTTGGCGGCGCCCCAATCCTCCGATCCGTTCTTGAGGCCGAGCTTCTCGAGCCAGCTGTCAATGCGCCGGTCGGCGTCTTTCCCGGAGAGCCCCTTGAGCTCGCCGAGAAACCGCAGCACGCGCCGCACCTGCATTTTGCGGTACAGTCCCCGTTCCTCGGGCAGGTAACCAATGCGATCCACGATGTCGGGGTCGTCGTTGGGACGGCCCAGTACGCGGATGTCGCCCTCGTCGGGCGCAATGATATTGAGCAGCATGCGGATGGAGGTCGTCTTGCCGGCCCCGTTGGGACCCAGCAACCCGTACACCGTGCCGCGCGGCACCGTGAGCGAGAGATCGCGGACGGCCACGTGACCGTCGTAGCGCTTGACGACCTGCCGGATGGCAACGGCGGGTTCGGTCATGCGAAGGGGCTGGAGTGAGTGCAGGTTGAAGATAGCGGCGCGCGTACGTCGCCGAGTGTTCGTTCCGCAGACGGAGGTGTCACATGCAGAGCAGCGCGACCACGGTACAGGAGTATCTGGCCGAACTCCCCGACGACCGCCAAGCGGCCATCGAGGCCGTGCGGGCCACGATCAAGGCCAACGTGGACGACGATATCGAAGAGGGCATGCAGTACGGCATGATCGGCTTCTATGTGCCCCATCGTGTGTTTCCGGCTGGCTACCACTGCGACCCCAAACAACCGCTGCCGTTCGTGGCGCTGGCGTCGCAGAAGCGGCACATGTCGGTGTACCTCATGACCACCTACATGGACGGCGCGCAGGACACGTGGCTCCGCGAGGCGTGGGCGAAGGCCGGCAAGAAGCTGGACATGGGCAAGTGCTGCATCCGGTTCCGGGAGCTCGAGGATGTCCCGCTCGACGTGCTGGGCGAAGCCATTCGCCGGGTCTCCACCGCCGACCACATCGCGCACTATCAGGCGGCGCTGTCCGCACCACGGCCCACGCGCGGGAAAGTTTCATCCGGGTGATATTGACATTCTTATTGTACCCGGGTAAATATATCGCTCACGCATCATTTTGGAGCGATAATGACGGGAATGACGGACCAACGCGCGATAGCGTTCGAGGGGAACCGCCGGATTGCCATGGGGCCCGTGTCCGAGGTGGCGCTGGCGGTGCAGGCAGCGTTGGCGGGGGACGCGCGGGAGACGGTGCTCGTGTTTGACGCGGAGTCGAGCGCGACGATTGATCTGGATTTGCGGGGCGCTCCGGATGATGTGCGCAAGCGATACGCTTCATCGACGGACGAAAGCGCCACTTCAAAGCCATCAAACGATGGTGCAGCGGAGACGGCACCGGAGGAAAAAGCGCCCCCGCGCGGCCCCGGACGCCCTCGGCTCGGCGTCGTGGGCCGAGA
This sequence comes from Gemmatimonadales bacterium, assembly GCA_038259155.1. Classification (GTDB taxonomy): domain Bacteria; phylum Gemmatimonadota; class Gemmatimonadetes; order Gemmatimonadales; family Gemmatimonadaceae; genus JAABRT01. Next base: position 39 of record JBBSPE010000007.1, on the reverse strand, counting down.
GGTCACGCTCATGCCGAGGCACTGGGAGTGGCTGGGTAG
>JBBSPE010000006.1:0-61211 GCA_038259155.1 Gemmatimonadales bacterium | reverse complement strand
CGGATCGACGGTTGCGAACTTCATGGCGCTGCGACGCGCTGGCGCGGCCGCACGTGCAGTGCTCGTTGAGGCCGCAGCGCAGGAATGGAACGTGAAGGCGAGCGAATGCACCACGGCGGATGGTGTCGTCACGCACTCGGCATCGAACCGAAGCGCCACGTACGGCGCACTCGCGACAAAAGCCGCGCAGCTGCAGGCTCCTGACGACGTGCCGCTCAAGGATCCGAGCGCGTTCAAACTGCTCGGCACCCGGGTCGCGGGCGTCGACAACGCCAAGATCGTGAAGGGCGCGCCGCTCTTCGGCATTGACGTGAAACTTCCGGGCATGCTCTACGCGACGTACACCAAGTGTCCGGTGTTCGGTGGTGAGGTGGTGAGTGCGAACCTCGATGCCGTGAAGGCCCGACCCGGCGTGCGCGATGCGTTCGTGCTGAGTGGAATCACGGGCCTTCCCTCGGGCGTGGCGGTGATTGCCGATTCAACGTGGAACGCGTTCAGCGCAACGAAGGCGTTGAAGGTTCAGTGGAACGAAGGGCCGCAGGTCTCGCAGAACAGCATCGAGATGGCCCAGCAGGCCCTGACGCTGATGAAGGCCAACCGTCCGGAACCGCTGCCGACTGGCGCACGTGCCGTCGAAGCGGTCTATCACTATCCGTTTCTCGCCCATGCGACGCTCGAGCCGCAGAATTGCACCGCCTGGTTCAGGGATGGCGTGATGGAGATGTGGACGCCCACCCAAATTCCCGCATCGGGACAGGGTCTCGTGGTGAAGGGGCTGGGGCTAACGGCGGAGAATGTAAAGGTGCACATCACGCGTTTGGGTGGCGGATTCGGCCGACGCGGCAGCAACGAGTTCTCCATTGAAGCGGCGGCCATTGCCCAGAAGCTCGCGGGGACACCCATCAAGCTGACGTGGACGCGCGAACAGGATTTTGCGCACGACAACTATCGCTCGAACGGGTGGCATGCATTCACCGCCGGACTCGACAGCAACGGCATCGTGGTTGCGCTGCACGACGCGTTCGTCAAGATGGAGGGCGGACCGGGCGACATGAACGCCACCGGCTTCCCGTTCAATGCGATTCCGGGGTCGGCGGTTCGGTCACAGAAGCTGCGTGGGGGCATCCCCACCGGGTATTGGCGTGCGCCTGGCGACAACGGCAATGCGTGGGCCACGCAGAGTTTCGTGGATGAACTCGCGCACGCCGCCGGGAAGGAGCCACTCGCGTTCACGCTCGACCTGCTGGCCAAGGTGCCGGAATCGCAGCGGTTCGACGCGAACAAGATGATTGCCGTCCTGAAGCTCGCCACCGACAAGGCGAACTGGGGACAACAGCGTCCACGCGGCGAGGGACAGGGATTTGCCATCTGCTTCGCCAACAATGCGTACGTCGCGATCGTCGCGGATGTCGCGGTGAGCAAGGCGGGCGACCTCACGATCAGGAAGCTCACCGCCGCCGTCGATGCCGGCACTATCGTGAACCTGAGCGGCGCCGAGGCGCAGGTGCAGGGCTCGATGCTCGATGGCATCAGCGCCGCGTGGTTTCAGAAGATCACGATCGAGCGTGGTGCGGCGGCGCAGACGAATTTCAACAAGTATGACATGATGCGCATGCGCCATGCGCCGCCTGTCGTCGATGTGCATTTCATCAAGTCGTCGGCGCCGCCAACTGGGCTGGGTGAACCGGCACTGCCACCGGCGGCACCCGCGGTGTGCAATGCGATCTTTGCCGCGACGGGAAAGCGCATTCGCACGCTGCCGATCGCGGACGATTCGCTCAAGTGGGTGTAGCCGGCCGTGAAAACGGCGGACGTCTCTGTAGCGATGGCGCGGGCGTCACAATGACCGCCTGCTGCCGACACGAGCCAGAGCGCGACGATTCGCCAAGTTCCATCGTGCTTGATTCGCCCTTCTCCGTGCCAACTCCACCCGGTCCATGTTGAGCATCATCCTTGCCGTCGCCGTCTTGAGCATCGCGCTGGCAGTGCCGGTGCTCGATCGCCTCACGCAGGCGCCAATCATGCGCCGGCATGTGAACGACGGCACGCAAGCGTGGCGGCTGCGCAAACGCGTGAGCGAGCGCGAGGGCAGTGGGTTGTCGGAACTCGCGCCGGAGGACGAGCTGCCGTCCGACTGGATCCGCGCGCGGCGCAGGATGTGAACGTGTTCCTGTTTGCATCCGACGTGGAAGCGGATCAGACCGCTGCATGACCTGCGTGCCACTCACGTTCCGGCGCCACGCGTCGCACCGCGTGATGTGCTCGCGCCGACCTTGAAGCCGTCCCGCTCGGCTCGAGAATGGTTACAGGCGCCAGCCGATCGCTTGTGCACAGCGGTCCAGCCGCCGCACTATTGAGAAGATCGGCTTCCACTGCGCTTTCTCGTTGGGCATCATCCCACTCCTTCACTGCAGCCGAGAGGCGACCCCGATGAAGCAATGGCTGAAGAGAACTCGCGGCGCTATCGGCATCGGCCTGACCTCGGCGGCTGGGTGGGCACCGCTCGGCGCGTCTTCCGCCGCCGGAACCTTGGTGATTGCCAAGGCGTCGCACAGTCAACCGCTTCTGCAGGGCGAGGACGTCGCGGACGCAGCACTGACCGCGGAGAGCCTGCGCCTGCTGCGCGCCAAGGTGAAGTGAGAGTTCCCTACGAGAAAGGGAGTTCACACCGGTGAACGTCAGGCCGAGCAGCGGGATCTGATGCCATTCACGCCGTTTCACATGGGTCCGGCGCTCCTCCTGAAAGCGGCCGCACCGCGCCACTTCAGCGTGTTGGTCTTTGGCTCCAGTCAGGTATGCATCGATCTCGAGCGGCTCATTCGCATCGTGCGAGGTGATCAGATCCTGCACGGGTTCACGCATACGCTCGCAGGTGCGCTCGTTGTCGGTGCTGGCGCCGCTCTGGTTGCACGGCAGATGGCGAGCCGGGTCCTGGCTCAGGTGCGACGAGAGAACTCGGACGCGTGGGTCGCAGCGTTACTGGGCGGAGATATCAGTTGGCCCGTGGCATTTGCGAGTGCCTGGATTGGTACGGGAAGCCACCTGTTGCGCGACGGCATCATGCACGCGGACATGCACCCCCTTTGCGCCGCTCACTGGCGCGAACCCCCTTCTGGGGCTGGTCGGGCTCGGGCCGTTGCACCTGTTCTGCATCGCGTCGGGCGCAGTGGGTGGGCTGCTCCTGATCGCGTATGGGGCGCTGGTGGCGCGTCGGGTCGGATCACCGCCGGGCTGAGGGCGGTTGGTGCTGGCTGCCGGCTCAGGTGGCGGGCCAGCGGCGCCGTAGCCACCATCGTTCTGAAGACGCTGCCGTAGCGCGGAAGCCGTTTTATTCTGGGCTCGCTTGGGACGGCACCCAGGCGTCACGCCCGTCTCACGCTCACGGCATCACCGTCCACGAACCGGTCGGCGGCTGCGGCGAACCCATCGATCGCGGCCAGCATCCGACCGAACACCCCTTCGCCGATCGCTTGCGCTCGCACGTATGGGTTCCGGTCGGCGAGGGGGTTGCCCTGCGCTCATTTTACATATCACGCGCCTGATCGACGGCATGGCGGACGCGCTCACGGCGATATGGATTTTGTGGCTGGAGATCCGATCTCTGCGTTGGTGACGATGCTATTGCTGCCGGCGGCGGGCGACACTGCCTCGGTGCGCGTGCTGATTGGCACGTCAGATTCACTGGACACGGAGACGCGAGCGCGCGGCAGCAGCGCCGCGGGCGAGGCTTGCTCGCGTGAAGTGAGGCTTTTGCGTGAGTCGAGGCGCGCGCAGTATCCCGGTCGCGTCGCGCGGGATCGACGGACCGTGACAGATACGAGAATGGTCAGCAAGGACTAGAGCGATTTCCTGCCCGGGTGGGTGGCCTGCTGGTAGCCTTCGTAAATCGCATAGGCTCCACCCAGCAGCACCACGCCGCAAGTGAGCCACTTTCCCCCGACGTTGTACAGCAAGACCCCAAAGACGTGGAGCCGTAGTTCGCCGCCGCTTGTTTCGAAGCGCGTAAACTCCGCGAACAGCAGTACGCTCCCGACGAGAGCGATCAGGCCGAACGCAAATTTTCCCAGTCCGCGAAAGAAGTTCTTCCGTTTGCGCGGTTCGTTAGCCGGCGGAATCATGGGCCGATCACCGCAACGGCACTGGTGTGTTTTCCTTCGGAACCCGCGTCAGGGCGAGCGCCGCCACCTTCACGCCGATTTCCTCGCCGGCGGTGATATCGAAGCGGTAGTGCAATCCACCGTAGATACGCGAGATCCCGGCCTCAACCACTTGCGCGTCCATCGTTGCCTTTGACGACGGGAACAGCCCGGCGAGCACACGGGCGGCCGCCGACGAGATGCAGCTGTGGGCCGAGGGATAGGAGGGGAAGTTCGGACGACCAACAGGCGTCGTGATCGATGGGTCGATTTGATACGGGCGGATGAGCCAGTAGGCATACTTGGCGTCCCAGCAGCTGATCGTCGCGTCGCGCATCGCCATGTGCAGGAGCGCGTACACGCGAGCGGTCTGCCGCTCGTTGAATGACGCCGCCTGCATCAAGCCGCCAGCCAGTTCGCTGAAGTGGCCGATCGGGCCGGACGGTCCGGAAGCGAACTGCCAGAACTGCGCCAAGGTCAGCTGCTCCGGTGTCCGCGCCATGGTTAGCGCGCGTACCTCCGCCAGGTCGGCGGCGAAGGCTGCAGACGTGATGGCAGGAGGCGCCACGGGGCGAAACTGATCACCGGACGCAAGAAACCAGCCTCGTGCCTGGCCCAGCAATGGCGCCACCGGTTGAGCGGGCGGCGCGGCATTGGTCCAGTAGCCGGGTCCGACCGGAATCGTGCCGCTCCACACCGCGTTCGAGCCATCGGTCGCGCCACTGGCAAGCACCTGCGCCGCGAGAGTCGCGCCGACTGCCTCTCCGGCGGCAAAGTCGAAGGCCGCTTCCGCGGCGATGCCCGCAAAGTACGCACGATCAGCGGCAAGCCGCGATGTCACGGCGGTGTCCTCGGCGGGGTACAGTGCCCGCAGCATGGCAGCCGACGCGCCCGCCACGGCCCCCGCCTCGGACGGCCGCTTGCCCGCCACCGCCGGCTGTGACCCCGCCGCTGTGGCGGCGTTGTACTCCGCGACGGCGATCAACGCGAAGTTCCGCGTCACCATTGCCGGGCTGCCGATTTCGCGACGTCCGATGATCACACGCGTCGCGCGCATCCATCGGTCGGACGCGGTCGTCTCACCCACAGAGAGTGCACGCCCCTCCGATGCGTTCACCGGATCGACGGGAGTGGCATCCGAACAGGCCGCAAAGAAACCAATCGCGGTAACGATGAGTAAGATTCGACTATGCATAGCGCGCCTCGACCAAGTCAGGGTGGTGAGCATGACGGCACGGGGGCGTGCGGTCCGCAGGTTCTCTCTCACTCATGCGACAGCGGCCCGGAATTCGAGCCACCCGTCAGGTGACCACCTCCGGTTCGGTGACGGAATGGCTGCGCCGTGCAGCCGAGGGCGAGGCAATGGCGTTCGATGCTGCCTTTGCGCTCGTCTACGACGAACTGCGTGTTTTGGCTCGCGCACAGCTGCGCCGCGAAGCGGAGGGACACACGCTCGAGACTGGTGCTTTGGTACACGAGGCGTACCTGCGATTGAGTGACGGCGACGGCAGTGCATTCAGTGATCGCTCGCACTTCCTCGCCATTGCCTCGACGGCCATGCGTCGTATTCTTGTCGAGCATGCGCGTCGCGCCAACGCGGTGAAACGAGGCGGCCCAGCGGTCCGCGTGTCGCTGGACGCGTCGGAGCTGAATTACGCGCTGGTTTTGGACGACCGAGAAACGTCGGTGATCGACCTCGATGAGGCGTTGGAGCGACTCGCCGCGCTGCATGCCCGGCAGGCGAAGGTGGTCGAATGCCGCTTCTTTGGTGGGCTCAGTGAAGAGGAGACGGCCACCGCGCTTGGCATTGGCCTCCGCACAACAAAGCGGGACTGGGCCGCAGCACGCAGCTGGTTGTACCGCGAGTTGCACCCCGAGGAGCTGCTATGACATCCCCCCGGCCACACGACGCCGTGCAGGCGCGCGAACGATACGAGCGGGTGACGGCGCTGTTCGACACGGCATGCGAGGTGAACGCCGCCGATCGTGAGGCCTACGTGGACGACGTCGCTGCGCAGGATCCGGCCGTTGGCGCCGAGCTCCGGTCACTGCTGCGGGCGCACGCACAGCTGGGAGGGTTTCTTGAAGCGGCGGCGGCTCCGGATCGCATTAGAGATCTCCTGCAGGCATCGCTCGTGGGGCGCTACGTCATCCGCCACCGCATTGCCAGCGGTGGAATGGCCAGTGTGTATCGGGCGGATGACGTGCGTCACGCGCGCGCCGTGGCCATCAAGGTTCTGGCTGCTCCCACTGCATCGGATGCGTTCACCAACGCCACGCCCCAGCGATTCCTCGACGAAATCCGCGTCACGGCGGCGCTGCAGCATGTCAACGTGATGCCCCTGTACGACTCCGGGGCGGATGCCGGATTGCTCTACTTTGTGATGCCGTACATTGATGGCGAGACGCTGCGGCAGCGGCTGCGCCGCACGGGGCCACTACCGGTTGACGAGGCGCTGCACCTGGCGCACGGTATAGCAGACGCACTGGACCATGCCCATGCCAAGGGCGTCGTGCACCGGGATCTGAAACCCGAGAATATCCTGATCAGGGACGGGCAGCCGTTGGTGTGCGACTTCGGGATCGCGCTGGCCACCGCCGAGCTCGAAAGTGGACGGCATACGCAAACTGGCGTCATTATCGGTACACCGCAGTACATGTCCCCCGAACAGGCGACGGGGGCTACCGAGATCGATGCGCGCACGGACGTGTACTCGCTCGGTGTGCTGCTGTACGAGATGTTGGTGGGCGACCCACCGCATGTCGCGAGCTCGGCGCAGGGCGTGCTCGCCAAGGTTCGTGCTGAGCAGCCGATTGCGGTGCATCTGCTGCGCCCGAGTGTCCCGGAGGACGTGTCACAGGCGATCAGCGGCGCGCTGGCGAAACAGCGCGGCGATCGATTCGCCTCGATCCGTGCCTTCCGCGATGCGTTGGTGTTGCCGGCAGTGGCCGTGTCGCGCACCGGTGCGTCGTTCGGCCAGCTGTCAGCCGGCCGTCCGACACGCGTTCGATGGCTCCGGTGGGCGATGGGCGGCGCCGCCGCCCTCGCGACCGTGAGTGCCGGAGTGTGGCTCTCGACCACGGTTGGCCAGCCGGATGTCGCGTCGTCGACGGCTGTCCGGTTTGTGGTGACCCCGATTTCGGACGCCGCGATTGGTCGCGCGCCGAGTCTCACACCGAATGGCCTGGCCATTGTATATGCTGGCTCGGCGGCGACGGATCGGCGCATCTTTGTGCGGCAGGTCAACGAATTGGCAGCGCGACCACTCACCGGTACACACGGCGCATTGGACACATTCCTGTCGCCCGACGGAAAAATCATCGCGTTCATCACGAGTGATGACCGGCTGATGCGGATTGGTATTGACGGTGGTGATCTGCGCGAAATGGGGGGGGCGTTTCGGTACAGCACGGGCACATTTCTGAACGACAGCATCCTCATTCTCGATAGCTTCGGTCAGGAGGGATTGACGTGGCGCTCGAGCAACGGCGGGCCGACGCACGCGCTCACGCAACTCGACACCTTGCGGGACGACAGCGTGCACCAGCGACCGTTCGCGCTCGGCGATGGTCGAACGTTTGTCTTCACCGTGGCGCGTGGCCGGTCCGGCCCGGGAGCGCAGGGTGGTGAGTTGGCGCTTGCCCGTCTTGAGCCAGACGCGAAGCAAACGGTCGTGTACCAACTCCTTGGTATTGATGCGCAAACCGCATTCGCCTATCAGGACGGGTGGCTTCTCTACATCCGGCAGGATGCCCGGGCGTTGATGGCGGCGCGGCTCGATGTGCCGTCGGCCCGCATCATCGGGGAACCGGTCGTGGTGCTGGAGCCGGACGGTGGCGGTATCGATGTTGCCTCGCTGGCAAGCAACGGCACCTTGCTGTATTCACGTCGCGTGTTGCCGCAGAACGCACCCGTGCTCGTGGACTCGACGGGACGGGCCCGCCCGCTCGTGGTCGGATTGACCGGTGCCTTCATGAATCCGCGCGTGTCCCCCGACGGCGAACGGGTCGCTGTGCAACGCGTCAGTGCCGACGGTACCGACGCGTGGGTCTACGACATCTCGAACGGCGCGCAGACGCGCGTGACGCGACAAGGCTCCGTACTGGGCCCGGCGTGGGGGCCAGACGGTCGCTACCTGGTGTATGCGTCGACGGTGAATGGTCGCGATGCACTCTGGCGAATACTGGCCGATGGGAGCGGGCGCCCCGAGCGACTCGCGGCGGCGTCTGGCGTATTCGCCGCCAGCCCGACGAAAGACGCGAACCTCCTGCTGTTTCAGCGTCGCGTGAACGGCGTCTGGAGTATCTGGCGAGCGCCCGTGTCTGGAGAACACGAGGTGCAGCCCGTGGTGACCGGAACGTACGATGCCTTCATGCCGTCGCTATCGCCCGACGGGCGCTGGTTGGTCTACGCCGGCAGTCAATCCGGTCGATACGAGGTGTATCGGCAACCCCTGTCCGGTCCAGGAGAGGCGTTGCGCGTGTCGCTGGACGGGGGGACTGAGCCCGCTTGGTCGGCGGACGGCCGTCGGATCTTCTATCGAGGTGACCGGAAACTGATGTATGCCGAGCTGGACGAAAGCGTGTCCCCGCAGATTCTGCGCCGACGCGTGCTCTTTGCCGACGTATTCGACGGTGATATGCCGATGCCCCATCGCAACTACGACGTCATGCCCGATGGCCGCCGCTTCGTGATGATTGCCCCCACAGGGGACGCAACGCCAGAGACGATCGTGGTCCTCAATTGGACCCCCGAACTCCGCGAACGACTTACCGCGCATCGTTGATGAGCCGCTCGTGCACACGGGTTACGCCGATGAACGAGGCAGCGGCGTCGAGCGGCTGGCGCGGACGTCCGTGAACGCTTTGACAGCGTATCTCCGGGCGGGCGCAGACGCGCCCTCCTCGTCAAAACCCCACGCGCGCTGACAGCACGGCGTAGTGCAGCCAGGCGAAGTTGTACACCTCATCCACATCGGCACCGCCCTCGACCGTGCGATAGCCGCCGGCCACACTCAAGCGATCGTGCAGGTGGTAGCGCAGCTTGAGCGCTAGGTCCTCAGCGCGACCGGGGCCGCCGGCCAAGGCGTCGGCATCGAGTTCGGCCAGCCAGCGCGTACCGAGCCGTCGCGTGCCGGCGATATGTCACAGCGGCACGAAGCCGACATCGGGCTTCTCGGCGACCTCGATGCCCTGCGCAAGCCGAATCTTGGCATCGCGCACCTTCGCAGTGAAACCGATCCACCAGCGCCAGTCGTCGCCCTCATGAAAGCGGTATCGATACGTGGCGCGCCATGAGTTGAACTGATAGCTGGCGTTGTTGATGTTCCAGGTGGCGTAGATCCGAGCCGCCGGCCACGGCCCACTGCCAATCGCGTCCACCAGTGAGAACCGGGTTCCCGCCGGATCGTTGGGGATCTGCACGTTGTTCCGGCTCTGCCAAACAGGGCCGCCTTCCACCTCCAGCTGGAATGTGGGTGTCGTCGGCGGACCGGCTTGCATCGCAGCGGCGGGCGCGACGGCGGGCGCCGTCATGAGCGCCCACCAACTGAGCGCTCGAATCATTGCTTTCATAGGGGCCTCCTTGAGAACAGCGGTCCGGCCAGAGCACCGGACAGCACATCGTGTTGTGCCCTGTTGAAACCTGCACGATGGCATCGTGTTCCGATGACTGGGGACAGTTCCCGCCGCCCACGCGCCTCAACCCAAACTCTGCCGCAGCCGCTCGCGTGTGGCGGGCGAGATGCGCCGAACGCGTGCGATCTCGTGCAGGCGACGTATGCCTGCCTTGGCGGCGAAGCGCTGACCCGCCTCGATGCGCAACCAGGTCACGGACACCAACGCGTGCGCCTCCACATCAAGGTCGCCAGTGCGGAACGCGTGTTGACCAACTGTTGCAGCACCTCAGCGGCTTCGTGCGAATTGCAGGGGGTGGGTTTGCGTCTGTCGGTGCGGTCTGCGCAAACACGGTTGGCGCACACACGGGCGTACACACGGGCGACGAGGGCGCGACGGCGAGCAGCGCCGCCGTCGTGAGCGTGAGAAACAGCGTGTTGACCTCCCGGAAGTGATCGATTCACGCGTCGGCGTTCGAGGCGCACCTTACACTGCGCGCAGGGTGCGTGTCGGACGACATCGCGATATTCACGCGCCTTCGCCAGTTCCCCGGCATGAAAAAGTCATCGCGCTACGATCCACCGTCGCATGGGCTGAACATCTTCCCGTTCGCGAGCATGGCGGGGGGCTGGTTGGGCCCCCTCCTGATGTTCTGGCTGTACGTGTGGGGGCCGCTGAGACCCTTCGCGTATCCTGCCGGTCAAATGCTGCCGGGCGCGTGGTTCGCAGTTGTGGTTGCCGCCTGCTTCTCACTCTGGTGGGTCCTTCCGCGCGGCTACTTCGAGACTCGTGCGTTCGAGCGCAGCGGGCGGGTGTATCGAGTGCTGGGCGTCCTCGTGTTTCGCCGGTTTGCGCCAGACGGCGATCTCGCCAACCAGTGGGAGCGGCGTGCGAACCCGCACCACCGGATCATTGGCGGTCAACGCTCCGCCGTCGAGTTCATCACACGCACCGAGCAGAGCGAGCGCGGTCACCTGGTACTCCTGGCGCTGGGCATCGCGTCCGCGGCCTATGCGTGGCGCCTCGGATGGCAGGGCTGGGCGGTGTATCTGAGCGTTGGCAACGTCGTGGTCAACCTGTACGCCATTCTGTTGCAGCGGTACACTCGCAGTCGCATCCGTGCGATGCTGCACCGAGCCCGGCGCACGCTCGGCGGCTCTCACGCGGCCTAGGGAGGCCCAGGGAGGGCCCAGGGAGGCTTCTCGAGGTTTCGCACGGGCCGACGCGCACTGTGTCGTTCTGTATGGGCAGGTTTGCCGGCGCTGTGGCATATTGGTCCGTCGCGCATATCGCCTCCGGCCGGATCGGAGTCATGATGCCGTTCCTCCCGCTGCGTACGCTGAGACCTGAGAGGGCTGCATGAGGCAGAAGTACGCGCCGGAAATCGTGTTTCTCGTGTTGGTGATCGCGTTGAGCCTCGTCGGGTTTTCAAGCCTATATGTGGGCGAGGACGCGGGGCCCGATGCGTATCAGGTACTGCACATCGTCACGAGTCTGGTGTGGCTGCTGCTCTTGCTGGGTCAACTGGTCATGATCCGTCAGCAAAAGTTTGGGCGCCATCGCGCGCTCGGTCAGTCCATCTTCGCTACCGGACCGATCGTCGTGGCGAGCGTCTCCCTCTTGACGGTGCACTCGGCCGCCAAGGACGCCGTGCTGGGTCGGCCGGACGTACTTGTCGTGCAGAATGTCGGGTTCACGCTGGAGGTCGCGCTGCTCGTCTTCCTCGCCTTCTTGCTGCGGCAGAATCGGAAAGTGCACGGGTCGCTGCTCTTGAGCACGGCGCTGATGTTCATGGTGATCGCCCTGTTCTTCACCCTGATCAGCTACGTGCCCGGGTACCGCGCCGAAGGCATCGGCACTCGCCCACAGTTTGCCGCTGCGGGCGGAATGAGCGCGCTGATCGGCGCTGTCATCGGGCTGCTGTTCTTTCTCAAGGATTGGCGCGCCGGGTGGCCGTGGCTCCTCACGGGCGCGTTTTTCCTGCTGGACGGATACGTGCAGATGCTCGTGGAGCAAGCCGATCGCACGACGGCTTTCACCGCGCTCGTGGCGTCCATTGGACGCACGCCGGCGTTTGTGCTGGCGTTGACGATTTTTGCGGCCTTGTTGGGGGTGGCGTGGCGCGTCAGCCCCGCGTGGCGGACGAAGCGCGCGGTGATCGGGCGCTAACCGCGCGCGCCCGGCTCACGCCATCTGCGCCGCGTGATCCGGCAGGGTGTACTGGCCGTCGGCGATCTGCGTGAGCTCGAGCGCGGGCGCACGCACGGCCCACGCAAAGCCGTTGAGGGCGATGGCAGGTTCAACGAGCCGCGCGCCCAGAAAGTAGCCGGCGCGCTCCGGGATGACGGTGCGCTCGAGCGTGCGCGCCTCATCACTCATGCCGCCCGAGAGATAGCGCAGGCGCAGGCCGAGGCCGGCGCGATCGAAGTCGGCGGTGGAGACCCGGACAATGAGTGGCTCGAGCTCGCGAATGCGGGCGTACTGCTTGCGCGCGTAGCCGAAGTACTCCCAGGCGGCGTAGCCCGGCGCAATGGCACGCGAGACCTGCACGGCCAGCCCCTCGTTGACCATGAGTTCGCGCAACGAGGCTTGCCGACCGGTTTCCCAATAGGAGTAGTAGCCGCCAGCATCGTGCACGAGCGCCCGCATGTCACTGCGGCTGGCGGGCGACGTGTAGCGCACGGTGTGGGCGATCTCATGGGCCAGCCACAGCGGCAGCAGCTCGGGATCGAGGCCGAGTCCCTGTGTGTCGGGGTTGGCGACGCCGGTGAAGTGTTCGAGGCAGACAAAGGCGATGCCGCGTCCGTCCACCACGAGCTCGCCGGCGTTTGCGGCGCCAACGCCGACCATGATCACCACGTCGAGTTCGCTGTCGAGCTCCAACAGCGCGGAAACCTGCGCAACGGTCCGCTCGGCCAGCGCCAAGAGGTCGGTGCGCGCGAGCAGGGTGTGCAGGTCCGTGCGGTCGGCCTGCACCGTGGCGCGCACCACGTCGTCGAAGTGCGGCCCCGACGGGTCAACGACGTAGTTGTCCCAGTAGGCCGTCAGCAGTGCCCGATGCTGATCGAAATAGGCGCGATAGGCGCTCACGCGATCAGGGGCCTGCAGGACGGCGAGAAAATCTGGGATGAGGTTGACGATCATCAACGCTCGGGGCGCGGGATGGAGGACACGACAGCGGCGCGTCAAAAAATGCAATGCGGATTGGCCGGATGCGACCAATCGGAACAACGCGCCAAGATAGCGCGAACACGCGATTGCAGGCAAGCCGCGCGCCAAGCGCCGCACGTGGGTCGGGAGGGGCGGCCGAGCGGTACGGCAGCGTGACAGCGCGTGCCCGCCGCGAAACGACGCGCGATTTGCGGTCGCGCGAACGGTAATCCCCACCCGCGATCGTGCCGACACTCCATGGCGTGAGCCGGTACGCTGCCGACTCCACCAAACCGACTCTCTGGTCGGGCGCCTACCGACCGACGCCATGACGACGCTCCAGCTCATCGATCTCACCTGTCCCGTGTGTGCGACCCAGTTCCGGTCGCAGGCCGTGCTTGCCACCAACGCGTTTGGCGGCAAGCGAACGGACTTTCACGAACGCGCGGCCGGCATGCAGCCGCTGCCGTACTTCGTGCATCTCTGCAACACGTGCGGCTACGCGGGGGTCGATCGCGACTTCGAGGCCGACGTCGAGTTGCTGGCCGAGACGCGTGAGCGGGTGTGGTTCGAGTTGCCGGCGTCGCTGGCGCGCGAGGGCCCGCGTGGGTCGCTCAAGTACGAGCACGCGGCGCTGGTGGCGTCGTGGCAGGGGTGTGAATCGCGCTATCTGGGCGACCTGTATCTGCGTGCGGCGTGGTGCTCGGTGGATGAGCAGGACCACGAGGCCGAACGCTACTTTCGGCGGCACGCGGCGTGGCAGTTTGCCGAAGCGCTCTCCGCGTATGATGGCGTGGAGCGTTCCGAGCGCGCCGTGCTCACGTACCTGATCGGGGAGCTGTGGCGCCGGGTGGGCGACGAAGATCTGGCCAGTTCCTGGTTTGATCGCGTGCCGCTGGAGATTGTGGAGCCGGGTGAGCAGGAATGGGTGCTGGACGTCACGCGTCAGCAGCGCATCACGCCGCGCGAGTGGTTTGGGTGAGCACGTCGCGGGCGCGGACCTGCTGAGCGACCGGCCTGCGCGTTACCGAGTTCCGAACAGTCGATCGCCCGCGTCGCCCCGCCCGGGCAGGATGTAGCCGAACTCATTGAGTTCGCGATCGAGCGCCGCCGTCAGCACGGACACGTCGGGATGCGCCTCGGCCAATCGGCGCACGCCCTCGGGTGCGGCCACCAGGCACAGCAGCCGAATGCGCTGGGCGCCTGCCCGTTTGAGCGACGTGACCGCGGCAGCGGCACTGCCACCAGTGGCGAGCATCGGGTCGAGCAGCAGGAAATCCCGCGCTTCCGCGTCGCCCGGCACCTTGAAGTAGTAGTCCACCGGCTCGAGCGTGTCGTGGTCGCGATAGAGGCCGATGTGGCCCACGCGAGCCGACGGGACCAACCGCAGGATGCCCTCCACCATGCCCAGTCCTGCGCGCAGAATGGGCACCAGCACCAGCTTCTTGCCCGCCACCGCCCAGCCGCTGGTGGACTCCAGCGGGGTGTCCACGGGGACTGACTCCACCGGCAGATCCATAGTGGCCTCGTAGGCCATGAGCATGGCGATTTCGTCCACGAGTTCCTTGAAGGTTTTCGTGGACGTCTCGCGATCGCGCAGCAGCGTGATCTTGTGTCGCACCAGCGGGTGGTCAACGATGGTGAGCGTGGGCAGATCGGGGTGGCGAATGGCGACGGACATGATGGGGACGCTCTGTCGAGGGGACCGTGTTGGTGCACCGTGTGGAGGCACGCGAAGCTAGCGGTCGCGCGAGCGCAGCCGCTAGTTTGGCCTGCATGAAGGAATATCAGGCAGTGATCGTGCGACTTGGCAAGCGTGTCCGGGAAGACGAGGACGCGCTCACGGATCTGCTCAACGAGCGGAGTCGATCGGGATGGACGCCGGAACTGCTCACGCAGGATGCCGCGCGTCTCACCATCGTGTTTGCGCGTGAGGCCCCGAACGCCGACGTCTGACGCCTCGGCGGGCCGATCGGACAACGCGGAAGCGCGTTTCCGTGCGTCGCTCCGCGCGTACGGGCGCAACGCCACGTCGTTCCAACTGCTGGAGCGTGATTTTCAGATCTGGTTTGACCCGTCGGATCAGGTGCGCGCTGGTGCTGCGCCTGCAGCCGTAGCCTACGTGGATACGGGGCGCGCCTGGATGGCCGGTGGTGAACCACTCGCCGCGCGCGACGACATTGCGGAGGTGGCCGCACGCTTCGTCGCCGCCGCGCGCGGCGCCGGCCGTCGGGCTGCGTTCTTCGCCACCGACGGTCAGCTGGCCGATGCGCCGGGATTCGCGAGACTGCTGCTGGGCGAGCAACCGATCTGGGATCCGACCCAGTGGGACGACACGCTGGCCAGCTCGCGATCGTTGCGCGCCCAGCTCCGCCGGGCGAGGAACAAGGGGGTGGAGGTCCGCCAACTCACGGCGGACGAGGTGCAGGACGGCTCAGCCATGCGCCTGGAGCTGGACGCGCTCGTACGGCGGTGGCAGGCCACGCGCGCGATGGCGGACATGGGATTTCTGGTGAGCGTGCAGCCATTCGGCGACGCGGCAGAACGCCTGCTGTTCGTGGCCGAGGTGCAGGATCGTCCGGTGGCGTTGCTGTCCATGGCGCCGGTATACGCACGCCACGGCTGGCTGTTCGAGGATCTGCTGCGGGACACGACGGCTCCCAACGGAACGAGTGAGCTGCTCGTGGACGCCGGCATGCGCGCCGCCGCGGCCATCGGTTGCCAGTGGGCGACGCTCGGGCTCGCGCCGCTCTCGGGGGAGGTGTCTCCGTGGCTGGTCCGCATCCGTTGGTGGGCCACTCCGTTCTTCAACTTTCAGGGCTTGCGGGCCTTCAAGGCCAAGCTGCACCCGCAGTCATGGGAACCGCTTTGGCTTGCGTATCCGGCGCAGCACTCACCGATGCGCACGCTCTTGGATTCGCTCTCGGCGTTTGCTGGTGGGTCCATGTTCGGGTTTGGCTGGCGCACTTTGCGCCGCGGCCCCCGGCCGGTGTTGATCGCGATGACGCTGCTGCTCGTGCCGTGGACGGCGGTGTTGGCACTGCTGCAATCGCCTCGTTGGTTTCCGTCGGTGCGCACGCACGTGATGTGGGTGGTGTTCGACGTGCTCCTACTTATAGGGCTGGCCGCGCTGGTGCGGCGGTGGCGGGACTGGTTGGGGGTCGCGCTGGCCGCCGCCGTCACGCTTGATGCGACGCTTTCCACCTGGCAGGCGGCCTGGTGGTACGCACCGCGTGCGACGGGGGTGATCGATCATCTGCTCATGGTATTGGCGTGTGCCGGTCCGTTCCTGGCGGCCGTGGTACTGTGGGGTACGGTGGCGCGAAACCGGCTGCTGCGCGCAGTGACGCGACCGTAGCTTGGTCAGGGCTCGCGGTGGTCCATGGGACGCGGCGGGCGCGTGAGCGGCCCCAGTGCCGGACTGATCCCCGACGGGAGCTCGAGTGGCATTTCGTGCGGCGCCGCGGCAGGCGGTGACACCACCGGCGGCCGGTCCAGCAGCATGGCCCGCTCCACCACGCGCGTGAGATGCGCCCGCGTGATGAGGCCCATGAGGCGCCCACTCGGCACTTCCACCACGGGCAGCGCGGGGAGATCGCGTGCGCCCATGCGCCGCAACACGTCATCGAGTGGTGTGTCGAGTGTGACGGCTGGTGTCGCCACGGCTAGGTCGGCCACCAGCAGCGTCACGAGCGCGTCGGGCTCGCGCGAGGCAGCCGCGAGCGCGCTTACCGGCAGGATGCCGGCGAGCTGGCCACGCCTGTCCACGACGGGAAACACGGGCTGCCCCGAAAAGGCCACGCGGGCGAGCACGTTCTCCACAAGCTCGTGGTCGCGCACCACCAGCGGTGCCATGTCGCACGCGTCGCGCACGTGGAGCCGCGCGAGCACCTCGCGTTCGCTGTCGTGGTGCAGCACAATGCCGCGTCGCCGCAGCCAGCCGCTGTACAGGTCGTCGCGCTCGAACCGTCTGGCGATCACCAGCGAGAGCCCGGTGACGAGCAGCAGCGGTGGCATGAGCGCGTAGTCGTTCGTGAGCTCAAATACGAGCAGCACGGCCGTAATGGGCGCGCCAGTCGCCGCTCCCACCACCCCACCCATCGCCACGAACGCCCAAGCGGTCGGTGAGATCTGGAGCGCCGGGAAGAGCCATGCGAGTGCGCCCGCCAAGCCGCTGCCGGTGGCAGCACCCACGTACAGCGCCGGCGCGAACAATCCCCCTGAACCGCCGGTGCCGAGCGTGAGCGACGTGGCCACGATCTTTGCGAGCAAGAGGCCGAGCACGATCCACCACACCGTGCCCTCGAACAGCTCGGCGGGAATGGACAAGTGGCCGGGTCCGAGCAGCAGGCCGCCGGACAGGTACACGAGCAGTCCGACCGCGCCACCGCCAATGGCCGCCCGCATGGCCGGCGACACCTTCCACGCACGCGCCGACACGGCCACGCCGAAGTACGTGCGCACGAACAGCACCGTCACAAACCCGCACGCGATGCCGAGCAGCGGGGGCAGCGCGAGCAGCTCGAACCAGGAACGGGACGGATGCAGCGCCGGAATGGGAAACGCCGGGTGCACGCCAAATACGGATTGCGACACCACGGCGGCGACCACGCTGCTCACGACCACGGTCGGGAACGCCGCCACGTGGAGACCGCCGAGCAGCTCCTCGAGCGCGAAGAACGCGCCGGCCAAGGGCGCATTGAACGCGGCGGAGATGCCGGCGGCCGTACCTGCGGCCACGAGCAGACGCGTGCGGTCGCGCGAAAAGCGGAATACGCGAGACAGATAGCCACCAAGGCCACCTCCCACCACCGCGGCCGGTCCTTCGCTACCCACCGACCCACCGACTCCCAGCGTGATCGCGCTGGCCAGACTGCGGGCGCCGAGAGCGGGGATAGGCATGTGCCCGCCATCCTGCGCCACTCGACGCTTGAGGTCTGGCACGTTGATGCCCTCCTCGCCGGGCGCGAACCGGCGCATCACGGCCGCGGCCGCCACGAAGCCCAGCGCGGTGAGCACCGGTCGGTAAATCGGGTTCTTGAGCGCCGCCACCTCTCGACCCGGCAGGGTCACGAACAACCAGTAGCTCGCGTCAATGAGCTTGTAGAACACGACGATCCCGAGCGCAGCGCCAATGCCGATGAGGACAGCGAACACGAGCAAGAGCGCGTTTTCACTGACGGCAGTGGTGCCCAGCCAGTCCACGAAGTCGTCCCATCCGCCCTGCGCGGTGCGCCGTGGTCCGAAGGTGACCCGCCGGGTCTGTCGGCGCGCCTGGACGAGCAGGGTGCGAAGGGTGTACGCGGTCCGCTCGCCCCAGGGGCCCAGTCGGCGCAGCCGACGCAGCAGACTTGGAATGATGGCAGACCGTGGCGATGACGAGCGGGACATGCTCGCAATGTAGGGGAGCGACGGTGATCGTATGGCGTGCGCGTCGGTTGGCGCCGACGTGCAGCGTGCAATCATTAGTATGCAAGGCGGTTCGCAGGTCGCGTGCGACTGGACGGCACGCGACGGAGTGTTCATGACGGTGATGCGACCGGTGTGGAGCCGGCGCCGAGGTGTGCATGCGGCAGGACAGACAGCAGCAGCGGAACTGCGAACAGCGCGCCTCACGTCGCGTGCACCCGCGGGCGTTCGTCGTGCTCGGCCTCGTGGCGTTGGCGGGACTTCCGTCCGCGTGCGCCAGTGGTGCGCGGCCGGCGGCTCCGGGCCCGGTGATCACCGTGCTGCCGGACACCACCATGCGCGGGTTGGTGAATCCGCCGGGTGTGCGTCCGGTGAGCGGCGCGCTGCGGACGCTGGTGGCGCTGCAGTACGTAGACGAGCTCGTGGGGATGGGACCAACCGTCGGTGAACGGCAGTGCGTCTACGCCAACTACACCGGCTGGCTCACCGACGGTAGCAAGTTCGACTCCTCGCGGGACACCACGCCTCGGGGGGAGCCGCGCGAGCCTATCGTCTTTCCGCTTGGGGCGCGTCGGGTGATTGCCGGCTGGGACGCGGGGTTTGCCGGTATGCAGGTGGGTGGCCGGCGACGGCTCGTGATCCCCCATCACTTGGCGTATGGGGAATCGGGCAGTCCGCCGGTGATTCCGCCGCGCGCGACGCTCCTGTTCGACCTTGAGTTGCTGGCGGTGCGGGACACGCTGCGGCGCGATCCGGAGGAGCCGGTCCGGCTGGGTGCGCCACCGCGCTGCGCGCCGTGGGCCGAGGTGGCGCCGGCGGCTCGCCCGTCCACCGGACCCACGTTGTGACCACGCACGCCTCGCGTGAGCAGGCCCGGTGGTCGGGGCTGGCGGCCTGGCTGGCCGTGACGTTTGTGGCGGCAAGCTTGGGCGCACTGGCGTCCATCAATGCGAGCGATCGCTATCTCGCCCTGACCCTGCCCAGCTGGGCGCCACCGCCCTGGGTGTTTGGCCCGGTGTGGACCGTGCTGTACGCCATGATGGGCATTGCAGCATGGCGCGTCTGGTTGGCGCACGGGTGGCGTGGGGCGCGTGCACCGCTGGCGCTCTACCTCTTGCAACTCTTGGTGAACACGCTGTGGACCTGGCTGTTCTTTGCGTGGGAGCTGCGGGGCTTGGCCACGCTCGAGGTGCTGGTGCTGCTCGCGATGGTGATCGTGCTGCAGCTGCGCTTTGCGCGACTCCAGGCCCTGGCCGGGCGATTGCTGCTGCCGTATCTCGCCTGGCTCTCGTTTGCATCGGTGCTCAGCTACACGGTGTGGCGCCTGAATCGCTCGGCGTGACGGCGCGCATCGTGCGCGGGCACACCGCGCTCGTGCTGGGCGCACGCGTTGCATTGGGTGTGTTGCTGGCCTTGGGTGGCGCCGCGCTCGCGCCGCGTGGGCTCATGGCGCAGCCCGCGGAAACTCCGCCCGGACGTGCCGCTCCCGCCCGCCCGCGTCCCGCGATGCGGGAGACGCGCGCCGTGGTCGCGCGCCGCATCACGCGACCGATCGAGGTGGACGGCGTCGTGGACACGCTGGAGTGGGCAGGCGCGGAGGGGCGCGGGGACTTCTGGCAGTTCTTTCCCTTTGACACGTCACCGGCCATCACCAACAGCGAGTTCCGACTCGCCTACGACGATCGCAACCTGTACGTCGCGGCGATCATGTACGACGTGGCGCCCGGTGACTATGTGTCGCCCTCGTTGCGGCGCGACTATCGCGGCAGCGCGAACGACGGCGTCACCCTCGTACTCGATCCGTGGCGCGATCAAACGACCGGCGTGTTTTTTGGCGTGAACCCCTATAATGTGCAGCGCGAAGGGCTGGTGGTGAACGGCGGATCGCAGGCGGAAGATTTCGACCGTTCGTGGGACAACGTCTGGACCAGCGCCACCAAGCTCGGCGACGGTTACTGGTCCATGGAGATGGCGATTCCGTTCAAGGCGCTGCGCTTTCCGCCGGGCGATACCACGTGGTCCATCAACTTCTATCGCATTGACAGCAAGGCCAACGAGCGCGCGATCTGGAATCCCGTGCCGCGGCAGCAGCAGGTCTACAGTCTTGCGTACCTGGGTGAGCTGCAGTGGGAGGCGCCGATTGTGAGCCGAGGCTCGGGCGTCACGCTCATTCCCTACGTGGCGGGTGATGGACAGCGCGATTTCGAAGCGGCCACAGATGCCAGCGGGAGTGCAGCTGCCGGTCTTGATGCCAAGGTGGCCATCACGCCGTCGCTCAATCTCGATCTCACCGTCAATCCCGACTTCTCGCAGGTAGAAGTGGACGAACAGCAGACGAACCTTGATCGGTTCGAGCTGTTTTTTCCTGAGCGCCGACAGTTCTTTCTGGAAAACGCCGACCTTTTTGCCGGATTCGGCGTGGACAACGCGCGGCCCTTCTTCTCGCGGCGCATTGGTGTGGCGATCGATTCGAGCACGGGCCAGAACGTGCAGAACCGCATCACCGCCGGTGCGCGCATCAGCGGGCGTCTGAACGACAAGTGGCGCGTGGGCCTGCTCAGCATGCAGGCAGCGGCCGACGCCGGACGTGGTGTGGACGCGCGCAACTATGCGGTGCTGGCTCTGCAGCGGCAGTTGTTCGCGAGGTCCAATCTCGGTCTTATTGCGGTGAACCAACAGAACACCGCCGGCGGTCCACTCGATCGCGCACGTCCGGGCGACGGCTCCGCGAGCCGCCTGCTCGGCGCCGACTACAATCTGGCGTCGGCCGACAACTCGTGGACGGGCAAGTTCTTCTATCACCAGAGCTTTTCCGAGGCGGCAAACGGCCCCGCGTTCTCGCACGGCGCCGCCATCACGCGCAACACGCTCCGCTGGCGGGCCACGTGGGAGCACCAGGCTGTGGGTACGGGCTTCGATGCCCGCACCGGGTTCGTACCGCGACGAGGCTTCGAGCGTGTGGCTCCCAACGCCGAGGTCAGTTTCTTTCCGGCTGGCGGCGCGGTGAATCGGCACAACCTGCGCGCGAGCAGTGAGTTCACCTGGGACAGCAACTGGGGACTGACCGATCGCTCGGTCCAGGCCCGCTGGGCCGCAGAAATGCG
The DNA here is from genome assembly GCA_038259155.1 of Gemmatimonadales bacterium. Taxonomy (GTDB): domain Bacteria; phylum Gemmatimonadota; class Gemmatimonadetes; order Gemmatimonadales; family Gemmatimonadaceae; genus JAABRT01. The sequence goes on along the minus strand of JBBSPE010000006.1, from coordinate 39,796 downwards.
AAACACGGCGCGCTACGAGCTGACCGCACGCAGCCGCTTCGTCCGTCTCTTCGCTCCGTTCAGCCCCACGGGTGGCACGCGGCGTTTCGCGGCCGGCGAGCACTTTGAGCAGCCCGATGTCGAGGCCAGCGTGTCCACCGATCCGCGTCGGCTTCTCTCGGGCACGGCCCGGGTGCGCGCGGGGCGTTTCTTCAACGGCACGCTGCAACAGACGTCCGGCACGCTCAACTACCGCTGGCGGCAGTACTTCACCGGCGCGCTCACCTGGAACGTGAGCCAGATCAATCTGCCCGAGGGGTACGACGACGCCACGATCTGGCTGGCCGGCTCGCGCACGGACGTCACCCTGAGCACCACGCTCTTCTGGACCACGTTCACGCAGTACAACAGCCAATTCGACAATGTGAACATCAATAGCCGCCTGCAGTGGCGCTTTCTGCCGGCGTCGGACTTGTTTCTGGTGTACACGGACAACTACTTCGTGGACACGGACACGTTTGGCGGCCGCGGGTTGCGCGCCAAGAACCGTGCGTTGCTGGCCAAGGTGAGCTGGTGGATCAACATGTAGCGTCTGCGGCGACGTGCAGCCGTCGCCGCGTTTCCCGTCACGAGCGACGTCATGCACATTGATTTTTCTGGAGCGGCCCGTGAAGTCACTGGGTCATGCCACATCCTCCACACGGGCGGCCGTCGCATCCTGCTCGACTGCGGACTGTTTCAGGGGCATCGGTCGCAGTCGCGCGAGAAGAACGAGCGACTGCCACTGCCCACCGACCGCATTGACGCGGTGCTGCTCTCACACGCGCATATTGATCACGCCGGTCGTCTGCCGTACCTCGTGAGCCAAGGCTACACGGGCACCATCTGGACCACGAGCGCCACGCGCGATCTCTGCGCCGTGATGCTGGCAGATTCGGCGCACATCCAGGAAAAGGACGCCGAGTTTCTGGAGCGCCGCGGTCGGCCGCATTCGCCGCCGCTCTACAGCATGGCCGACGCCAGACAGGCGGTGGACCAGATGATTGGTGTACCGTACGACCGTTGGCTCGACATCATCCCGGGCGTGCGCGCCCGCTTCACCGACGCCGGCCACATTCTTGGCTCGGCCAGCCTGGTGGTGGAAGCGCAGGAAGATGGACAGACGCATCGCGTGATCTTCTCCGGCGATATCGGACGTGACGGCCTGCCGATCATTCGTGATCCGGCACCACCCGAAGACGGGGCGGACACCGTGCTGATCGAGAGCACCTACGGCAACCGGGACCACGAGAGCGTGGCCGGCGCAAAGGAGCATCTCGCCAGGGTGGTGCGCGACACGGCCAAGCGCGGCGGGCGCGTGCTCATTCCCGCGTTCGCGCTGGGCCGCACCCAGGAGCTCGTGTACGACCTGCATGAACTCTGGCGTGCCAACGAGATTCCCGAGATTCCGATCTTCATTGACTCACCGCTGGCGCTCGATGCCACCACGGTGTTCAAGCTGCACAGCAACATCTTTGACCGCACCGAAGACCTCGTGCGCGAAACGCGCGATCCGTTGGCCTTTCCGCTGGTGCGCTTCACACGAAGTGTGGACGAATCCAAGGCGCTGAACACGCGCAACGGTCCCATGGTGATCATCGCCGCGAGCGGTATGGTGGAGTCCGGGCGCATCCTGCACCATCTCCTGCGTGGCGCCTCGGATCCGCGCAACACCGTGCTCATTGTGGGCTTTGCGGCCGCGCATACGCTGGGTCGGCGTATTGTGGAGCGGCAACCGATGCTGCGCATCTTTGGCGATGAGGTCCCGCTCGCGGCTCAGGTGGAAGTGCTCAACGGCTACTCCGCGCACGGTGACCGCACCGAGCTGCGTGCGTGGCTGGACGCGGTGCGTGACGGCGGCGTGAAATCAAAGCGTGAGATCAAGCAGGTGCACCTGGTGCATGGTGAGCGCGAGTCGCAAGACGCGTTTGCGGCCTCGCTGCGTGAGGGCGGGTATACCGTGGACGCGCCGGAACCGGGAGACACGCGCCAGGTCGGCTGACGGCGCGCGCGCAAGCGGACCGCTTCGCCCCACTAGCTTTCGAGCATGTTCCGTCGCCTGCGCCGCTTCCTGCTGCAGCTGCTCACCCTCGCGTTTGCGGGGTGGGGGCTGACCATCGCGCTCGTCTGGTGGTGGTCGCGCCGAGACGACGCTGCGAATGTCGAGGGTCGCCTGGCCGATGCCATCGTGGTGCTTGGCGCGGCGCAGTATGCCGGTCGTCCCTCGCCCGTGCTGCAGGCGCGCCTCGATCATGCGCTGGGACTTTTCCAGCGCGATCTGGCGCCGTACGTGGTGCTCACCGGTGGCCGCGGCGACGGTGACACGCAGAGCGAAGCGGGAGCCGGTCGGCGCTATCTCGTCAAGCGCGGCGTGCCCGACTCGGTAATCCTGTATGAAGACGAGGGCCGCACCACGTTCACCTCCATGTACAACGCCGCCGATCGTGTGCGGGACGTGCAGGGTCACGACGTGCTGCTCGTGAGCGATCCCTTTCACATGCTGCGCCTGTCCCTGCTGGCGCGGCTGCACGGCCTGGCCCCCCACGCGTCGCCCACGCGCACCAGCCCCATCTCGGCCAATCCACTGCTCGAGTTCGAGTACGCCGTGCGCGAGTCGCTCGCCTTGCCCGCGGACGTGTCGCAGTTCGTGCTGGAGCGGGTGCGCCCGGATTCCAGCGCGCCCCGCTGAGTGCGCGCGAAGTGCGTTCGGCGGGTCAGCGCCCGTCGTTGCGACCGGTGCCGCGTCCGTCACCGCGTCGTGTGACGCGCCAGTCGCCAGCGCGCACGAGCTGGCGCTTGCCGGCCCGGTCCACCGACCAGATCGCACTGGGCCATTCGTCGTTGCCGTAGGCGACCGTGGTACCGCTCCCCGGCATGGTGAGCGCGCCAAACGCAGCCGTGCCGAACGGTGGCACGACAAAGGGCTCGGCGTTGTCCAGGCGCACCTGATACCCCAGGTCGGCCAGCGATCCCACCGAGAGCCGGGACAGCGGCATGCCGCCCGCCTGTGCAAACCCGACCATGAGCTCGCGGCGCAGCACGCTGATGCGCCAATGGGAATCACGGGTGCCGGCTCCGCCCGTGTTCTCGAGCGGCACCGGCGTGCCGGAGTACGTGCCACCACCGACACTCGCGAACTGTGCGCGACCCACCGCGCCTTGATAGAAGGGATCGCCGCTCTGGAGGCCCACCACGAGTCCCCGGCGATCCCAGCTGAAGCCCTGAAGGCCGAGCACGTGGCCGAACTCGTGGGTCATGACGTCGTCGAGCGTGCCGTTCACGCTGAGGTTGGCCAAGTCGGCGGTGTCGAGCTCCACGAAGCCCACCACCGGCAGGCCACTCGCCGTGCGGATGATGCACGGTCCGGCGCGGCCGAGCACGGTGCCGGGGCCATCGATGCTGTCGAAGTTGATATAGAGGCGCACATTGGTGATCACCTCGTCGATGGCCGGCACGCCGGGCCCGCACTCGCCCGCATTGGCGATCACCTGGGCGGGCTCAAGTTGACCCGCGATCACGTTCCGCCAGCGCTCGATCGCGCGCTCCACCGCCTGCAGGTTGCGCGCGGACGGCTCTCCATTGAGGAAGGCCGTTTCGAGAAAGAACACCGACTCCACGGCGTTGGCCACAAACACGAACGAATCGGCGGGAAACTGTGGTGACCGGGCGACCAGCGACTGCTGGTCGGCCTCTCCCAACACCCAGTTGCCCACACGGGCGATGCCGTCGGGCGCCTCGGTGACGCGTGTGCTGCCGGTGACGGTGCCCGAGCTGGGGCGCGGTGTGAACACGACGGTTGCCCCGCTTGCCGGGTTGCCGAACTGATCACGAGCGCGCACGGCCGGGCGCTGCGTGACGCCCAAACCGGGCACGCCATCCTGCTCGGGGACGGAGGCCGCTTCCAACGACACGGCGGCGGCGGACAAGGCCGTGGCGGAGAAGACCAGCGGAGTCGGAATTTGCCCGGCCGACGCGGAGACACGTTGCGCGAGGTCCGTCCGCGTGCCAATACGCCAACCATCGAGCGCCACGGCGCCGTTCGCATCGGTCACCTGCGTCACGTCGCCGAGGATGGTGCCGCCGCCCGCGGACACGGCAAAGGTCACGGTGGCGCCGACAATCAGATTGCCGAACGCATCGCGCAGCGTGAGCGCCGGCGGTTGGGCCACCAGCTGATTCACCATCGTGGGCTGGACGAGGGGCACCACCGCCTGCATCACCGCCGGTGGTCCGGGCGAGACCGTCGCGAGAAACACCACCGGGTCGAGACCCTCTACGGTGGCGGTGAGCGACTGGGGACCGGCCAGCGTCCCGAGCTGCCAGCCACCAGACGAGGCGCTGCCGCTGGCGTCCGTGCGAATGGTGTCGTTGACGACGGTGCCGCTGCCCGCCGTGACGGTCCACTGCACAAGAACGCCGCTCAAGCCACGGCCACGCTGGTCGGTGAGCGTGACGCTTGGGGGCACGGCCACCGTCGCGTTGGCGTCGCCCGCGACCGCGCGCGATCCGACGCTGTCCAATGTGGTAGCGACGCGTGGCGCGCTGGTGTCGCACGCTGCCACTCCGGCGAGCAGCACAAGCGCCACGAACGACCGCGCCGACCGCTGTGCAGAAGCGCGCGGACGCGGCAACACGGGCGTTGGCGTGCGGAGCAGCGCGAGGCGGCGCCGGACAGCGGCAAGGTGAGCGCGCATGAATGAATTCACAGTTCAGGTCGACATCGGACAGGAAAAGCGCGGTGCGGGGTTCCTCACCACGTGACCCGTACGCCAATTTAGAGCATGCAGATCCCAGTCGAGAGCTATACCCTCCCGAACGGTCTCCTGGTGGTTCTCTCCGAGGATCACACAGCACCGATCGTAGCCGTCAACCTCTGGTACCACGTGGGCTCGGCGAACGAGCGACCCGGTCGTACCGGATTCGCGCACTTGTTCGAGCACATGCTGTTCCAGGGATCGGCGAATGTGGGCGCCAACGAACACTTCGAGTTCGTGCAGCGTGCCGGTGGCACCCTGAACGGGTCCACGTGGCTCGATCGCACCAACTACTACGAAACGCTTCCCTCGCACCAACTCGCACTGGCGTTGTGGCTCGAGGCCGATCGCATGGCGCGGCTGTTGCCGGCCATGACGCAACCCAAGCTCGATACGCAGCGCGACGTGGTAAAGAACGAACGTCGCTGGAGCGTGGACAACCAGCCCTACGGCACGTGGTGGGAAAAGCTTCCGGCCCTGTGCTTTCCGCCGTCCCACCCATTCCATCACTCGCTCATCGGTTCCATGGATGACCTCGACGCCGCCTCGCTTGAGGACATCGCCGAGTTCTTCCGTACGTTCTACACGCCGGACAACGCCGTGTTGACGATCGCCGGCGATTTCAACGCCGCCGAAGCGCGACGCCTGGTGGAGGAATACTTCGGGCCGGTCGCCCGCGGTCGTGGACGTCCGGCCCTGCCCGACATGTCGGTGCCGTTTTCGTTCGGCGGCGCACAACGTCAGGTGGTGCCCGACGCCTGTGCCCTGCCACGGGTGTTCATTGCCTCGCGCATCCCGGTGCTGGGCACGGACACCTACTACGCCGCCAGCGTCTGTACGGCGGTGCTGGGTCTTCGTACCGGCAGCCGCTTCGAGCGTTCCCTGGTGCGCAGGCAGCGTGTGGCCTCGTCGGCGTCGTGCTTCACGTTTGACCTCAGCAAGGGTGCCGACCTGTTTGTGGCCGACGTCACCGCCTTGCCCGAGATCACGCCGGAACGTCTGGAAGCGGCGGTGCACGCCGAGCTCGATCTCATGCAGGCCGAGGGCGTGACCGCCGCCGAGGTGGCACGCGCGATCGCGCTCACCGAGACGCACTTCGTGACCAGCCTGCAGTCGGCGGCCGAGCGTGCCGATCAGCTGTCACGGTTTGCGACGTATTTTGGCGATCCCGCGCTCGTGAACGAGCAGCCGGCGCGCTACCGGGCGGTCACGGCCGCCGAGGTCACCGCGTTTGCACGCGAATATCTCACGCGGGAGAACCGGGCCACGCTCCTGTATGTGCCGGCGCCGGATGCCGGCGATGCCACCGATGACGTCGAGGTCGCGGCATGAGCGACGAGAGCACGCCGCCGGCCGTCGCGTCCGAATCCGAGTTTCCGGCCGCGTCCCCGCGCCCCGAGTCGGCACCGGTGCGACCGTACCACTTTCCGGCCTTCCAGACGCGCATTCTCCCCAATGGCGTGCGCGTGGTTGTGGCACCGGTGCACGCGCATCCCGTGGTCACGGTGCTCGCCGTGGTGGAAGCCGGCGCCACGCGCGATCCCGAGGGCAAACACGGGTTGGCCGTGCTCACGGGGCGCGCGCTCGCGGAGGGTACCACGAGCATGTCGGCGCTGGAGCTGGCGGAGCGCGTGGAATCGTTGGGCACGGTGCTCGACACCGGTGCCGACTGGGACTCGAGCATCGTGCAGCTCACGGCGCTCACCGAGCGGGCGGGTGATGCGTTCGCGGTGCTCGCTGAAGTGCTGCGCGCGCCGTCGTTTCCGGTGGCCGAAGTGCAACGCTTGGTGGAGGAACGCGTCTCCGACCTGCACCAGATCCGCGCTGACTCGCGTGGCGTGGCCGACGCGACACTCAACCGCGTGCTCTACGCACCCGCGTCGCGATTCGCGCGGCTGGCCGGCGGCGACGAACGGAGCATTGTGACGGTGACGCGTGATGACGTGGTGCAGTTCCACGCCTCGCACTTCAGTCCCTCCGCCACCGCGCTGGTGGTGGTGGGTGATTGCACGGTGGAGCGCGCCGTGCAGCTCGCGTCGGAGCATCTCGGCGACTGGCAGGGTGAGGCCGTGAGCGACGCCGTGCCCGACGCGTCGGCGCGGTTTGCCGACCGCCGGGTGCACCTGGTGGCCAAGCCCGACGCGCAGCAGGCGGAGTTGCGGCTCGGACACGTGGCCGTGCCGCGCGACCATCCGGACTACTTTCCACTCGTGGTGATGAACGCGATCCTCGGCGGTCTCTTTTCGTCGCGGCTCAACCTCAACCTGCGCGAGGAACACGGCTACACGTACGGTGCGCACAGCACGTTTGACTGGCGTCGTGCGGCCAGTCCGTTCGAGATCTCAAGCGCGGTGCAGACCGACAAGTGCGCCGATGCCGTGCGCGAGGCGCTGTCCGAAGTGGAGCGCATTCGGAACGAAGCGGTGGGCGAGGAGGAACTGTCGCTGGCCGTGAGCTACCTCGACGGCGTATTTCCCATTCGGTTCGAGACCACCGCAGCGATCGCGGGTGGCTTGGCCAACGTGGAGATCTTCCGGCTGCCGTCGGACTACTTCGACACGTATCGCGAGCGCGTGCGTGCCGTGTCGGCAGCGGATGTGCTGCGGGTTGCGCAGTCGCACCTGCATCCTGACCGGTTGCAGGTGGTGGTGGTGGGTCCACCCGACGTACTGCGTCCGGCGCTCGAGGCGCTGGACATCGGGCCGGTGACGGTGCACGCACCGGCGGACGAACTGTCTGCGGATGATTGAACCTTGCGTGATTGACCACCGATTGATTGACTGATCGACGATTGACGTCCCTCCACCACCCCGCCGTGTCCCCCAAGTCCACGCAGGCCGAAGTGCCGACGCCCGTCGTCCGCAAAACCAAGACGCCGCCGTTCGAAGTGCGCACCTCACTGATTCAGGGTCGCGGTGTCTTCGCGACCCGCCGGATCCGGAAGGGGCAGCGTTTGATCGAATATGTGGGTGAGCCGATCACGCCTGAAGAAGCCGATCGGCGCTATGACGACAGCGACGGTCGTCATCACACCTTCCTGTTCGTGCTGAACGACACCACGGTGCTCGATGCACGCACCGGCGGCAACGAGGCCCGGTTCATCAACCACTCGTGCGAGCCGAACTGCGAAACCGAAATCGACGACGACCACATCTGGGTGCGCGCCATCAAGGGGATCACGCCCGAGACGGAGTTGGTGTACGACTACCGGTTTGAGTGGGACGATGCGTACGAGCCGGAAGATGTGCGCTATTACGCGTGCCGCTGCGGCAGTGCGACGTGTCGCGGTACGATCCTGCGTGTGCCCGTGTACCTGCGAAAGACGGTGCGCGAGTGGCTGGCTGGGAACGACGTGCCCAAGCCGAAAAAGCCGAAGAAGAAAAAGAAGTCTGCGAAGAAGGCCGAGAAGAAGTCGAGCAAGAAATCGGGCAAGAAGTCAGAGAAGAAGTCGAGCAAGAAATCTGGGAAGAAATCCAAGAAGGCCAAGGGGAAGCGCGGCTCGTGATCCGTGATCCGGGCAAGGACGTCGGTCAGGTGTCCACCACGCGCGTCTACACGGGCCGGGTGATTTCGCTGGACGTGGACGAAGTGCGCTTTCCTGACGGCTCGGTGGGCTCGCTCGAAATGGTGCGGCACCCGGGCGCGAGCGCCGTGGTACCGGTGCTCGGCTCGGTGGACGATCCCGATCCCGAGCTGGTGCTCATTCGGCAGTATCGCTATGCCGCCGACCAGTACCTCTATGAAATTCCGGCGGGCCGGCTGGATCCCGGGGAGACGCCGGCCGAGTGCGCGCGCCGCGAGCTGCTCGAGGAAACCGGCTACCGCGCCGACGCGGTGCAGCCCCTGTTCACCATGTTCACCACACCCGGCTTCACGGACGAGCGCATCCACCTGTTCATGGCCACCGGCCTTGTGGCGGGCGAACACCAGCGCGAAGCTGACGAGTTCATGGAACTCGTCCCCACTCGGCTCTCCCGGGCCCTCTCGATGATCGAGCAGGGCGAAATCCAGGATGCGAAAACCGCGCTGGCGCTGCTCTATACGGCCGGGTTTCGACTGGGCTAGCGAGCTCTGCTGTGCGGGATTGCCCTCCCACGATTGCGAGGGCAGCGGCAACCCGCCGCCGCGCGACAGTGTCCTAAATGTGAGACCTCAATTCAGGACACCGTGGCAGATGCGTACTTCGGTCATTATGACCGAATGTAGCGCAACTCGTTTCCCTACAACGGTTTGAGTGTGTGATACGGGTCGCTGCGAATGCGGCACGGCTCGTGCACTCTTAAGGGGCAACAGCGGAACCGATCAGGGCCTGCCCGTCGTACGTCTTTGCATGAGGACGAAACGCCGGCGCCCCGGACGCCGCCGCCGCACCGTGCCGGTGCGACGACACTCGAAACAGGAGAACCACCATGGCACTCATTGCCCGACAGAAGGCCCCGCTCGAACTTGGGGGCGTCCGCGAACAGCTGCGCGCCCTTGATGATGCAGGGGTCGTCGGCGCGTTCCTGGGTGGTGAAGAACGCGCCTTTCAGGAGTTGGTTGATCGATATCAGGGGCGGTTGCTGAACTTCGTGTACCGCACCATCGGAGATCGGGATCGTGGCGAGGATCTCGTGCAGGAAGTCTTCATCCGCGTGTATCGCCACATCGGCCGGTTTGACCGGTCCAAGAAGTTCTCCACGTGGATCTACACCATTGCGAGCAATTTGGCCAAGAACGAGCTGCGGAATCGCTCACGCAACCCGCTCGTACTCTTCCAGGCCATTCGCGCCAAGTTCGAGGACGAGGACCGTCCACTGCAGTTCGAGGACACGCAGTACAAGCCCGATGACCTGTTCCGCAAGCGTCACCTGCGCGAAATGGTGGAGCGCAGCGTGGCCCAGCTGCCGGCGCACCACCGCGAGGTATTCGTGCTGCGCGAGCTGGAGGGCAAGTCGTACGAGGAGATCGCCGACATCACCGGCGTGAACTTGGGCACGGTCAAGTCACGGCTCAACCGAGCGCGCACCGCGTTTGCGGAAATCATTGAGCCCATGGTGCAGTAGGACAGCACGCAGCATCAGATGGTCAAAGCGCAGCCGTTCGCCCAAGGCGAGCGCAGGGTGTGACGGCCCGGGCTGCGGCACGTCATGAACCGGGATTGCCGAAAGAAGTCCTCGGCAATCCCGGTTTTTGTGCATTTGGTGGGCGCGCGGCGTAGACTGTCCGTGGCAGTACCGGCCCGTGGGCGGAACCACCGGAACGGATCCGCTCGCTACGTGTATGGCCACGCAGACCCCTTACATGCCCCGTGGGCTCGTCCCACGTGCAAGGATTGCTGCCCTGATGGACTGCCGCACCTTTCGCCAGCATCACCTCGCGTATCTCGACGACACGCTCTCCGGAGACGTGATGTCGGACGCGCAGACGCACCTGCTTGCCTGCGACGCCTGTGCGGCGCACGACACCATGGTGCGCCGCTCGTTGCTCCTCGTGCGCAACCTGCCCAGCATCGCGCCGTCCGAGGGCTTCAACGAACGACTGCAGGCGCGACTCGCGGCGTGTCGCGAAGCGCCCGCGAGTGCACACGAAGACGCGTATCTCGACGATTTCATGGACTTGCCGCCGGACCGCGGGTCCTTCCGCGTTCTACGCGGCTCGCGCATGTGGCTGGCCATGGCGGCCGGGGTCACCGTTGTCGGAACGGTGGCCCTTCGTAGCAACACGGGCTCCGCCACCGAACTGGAGCTGGCGCCAGTCATGGCCTCCGCTCCCGCAGCGCCGGCCCTGCTGCCTCCCATGGTTTCCCCGGAGCTCGTGCAGGCGATGGCCACGGGTAACCCCATGTGGTCCATGACGCTGCTGCTCGAAGATGCACCCGCGCGCTACTTCTCGGCGGCCAGCACCACGGAACTGGACAGCTACTCGCCCTGATGTCATGGTGTCGGCACGCGCCGGCACGCACCGCGACCGCACAACAGGCCCTGCGTCCTCCCGGATGCGGGGCCATTAGTTTCCCCCTATGCCGCGTCCTGCCTCTCGCTCCCGCGCCGCCGCATCGTCGCGCTCGGCCGCTCCGCCCTCGGCGGACGGTTTCAAGACGCTGCGCGCCGCCATCGACCAGCGCGTCTATGCGCCCGTCTATTATCTGCACGGCGACGATGACTACCTGAAGGACGCCTCACTGCAGGCGCTGCTCGACACAGCGATTGACGGTGCCACGCGCGACTTCAATTGCGAGCTGCGCTCCGGCTCCGACCTCGATGCCGAGACGCTGGGCAGCCTGCTGGGCACGCCGCCCATGCTGGCCGAACGGCGCGCCGTGGTGGTGCGTGATGTGCACCTCCTCAAAAAGGCGGCGCGCGCCGAGCTCGATCGTTATCTCGCCTCACCGGCCGCGGACACGTTGGCGGTGCTGGTGGCGCCGGCCGGGCAGAAAGCAGACGCCGGACTGGCTGCGAAGAGCGTGGCGTGTGTGTTCGAGCCACTGGTACCGGAACGCGTGCGGCGGTGGATCGCGCACCACGCCACCACGGTGCTGGGTGTGAGTGTGACCACGGAAGCCGCGGTGCTGCTGCAGCAATCCGTGGGCAACGATCTGCAGCTGCTTTCCGCAGAGCTCGACAAGTGTGCGAGCTATGCACTCGGTGCGCTGGGTCGATCGGAATCGGGTGCCACCATCGATGGGCCGGTGCCGATTATCGACGACGAGACTGTGAGCGCGGTCGTGGGCGTGCGACGTGGTGAAACCGTGGTGGACCTGCTGGACGCGATCGCCTCGCGCGACGTGCAGCGCGCCATGAACGTGCTGCCATTCGTGCTCGCGCAGCCCAAGGTGAGCGCCGTGCAGATTCTGATGATGCTGGGCACGCAGACCCTGGCGCTCGCTTGGGGCCGCGCACGGCGCGACGGCGGCGCCAACCCCGGGCAGTTGGCGCGTGACTACGCCGGGTATCTCAAGGAAGCCGGCGGCTTCGTGGGGCGCCCCTGGGGCGAAGCCATGTCGGCGTGGAGTCGCGCCGTGGACAAGTGGACCGCCGACGAGCTGCGACGTGCGCTTCGCCTGTTGCTGCAGGCGGACATGGCGATCAAGGACTCGCGCGTGTCGAACGAGGAGCAGATCATGCTGTCGCTCGTGCTGGCGCTCGGCCAACCCGCACAAGGCCGACCGGCACGAGGACGGGCCGCGTGAAGCGCGCGCTTCTCGGGGCTCTTGCCGCAGTGCCGCTGCTCGCGGTGACGCTGCTCGCGCTGCCGCTGCAGGCGCAGCCGATCTCCAATCTCGATCTCGACATTGGACGCGCACGGGCGCTGGTGGAAAGCGGCAATGGAGCGGCCGGACGCGTGCTGCTGGACTCGCTGGTGCAGCGTGCGCCCATGGGCACGGCGACACTTGGCGAGCTGCTGTACTGGCGCGGCCTGCTGTCGGAATCCGGCGCGACTGCGGAGCGCGATTGGCGGAGGTTGCTGCTCGAGGTGCCCATGTCCCCGCGTGCCGAAGATGCGCTGCTCCGACTCGCGCAACTGTCGCTGTTGCGTGGTCATCCCGACGATGCGCGGGCACTGCTGGAGCGCATGGTGCGAGACTACGCCGACCCGTCGAGTCAGGCGCGCGCGCACTTCTGGCTCGCCAAGGCCCTGTTTGACGAGAACGACCGGCCGCGTGGCTGTGGTGCGCTCGACATTGCCAGCCGTTCGGCACCCACGAACGCGGTGGAATTGCGCACGCAGCTGGATGATCTGCAGGCGCGTTGTCGCGGCGTGACGGCGGTGGCGCCAATTGCGGAGGTGGCGACGGCTGCGAGTGCGGCCTCATCGGCGGACACGATGTCCACGGCCGCGCGCGCCGCGGCGGAACTCCCGCCGCCCGTTGTTGCCGCGCCGACCACTGCGAGCGCGCCACCACGTGACAGTGTGCGCGCTGCGCCAACGGCACCACCCGCTCGCACTCCGGCAACGCGCACCACGCCCGACACGCGCGCTGAGCCGACGGCATCATCCAGCGCGTCTGCGGCTTCTGCGTCGGGCATTCCCGCGGGTGCGCGGTTCAGCGTGCAGTTGGCGGCGTACCAGCGCCTCGATCAGGCCGAGGACATGGTGCGTCGTCTTGCCGCGCGCAATGTGGAGGCACGCGTGGACGGCACGGTCGCGCCGTTCCGCGTGCGCACGGGCTACTATCGCACGCGCGCGGCGGCGGCGGCGCGCTTGGCGGAGTTCACGCGCGAAGGGCAGGACGGATTCATCGCGGAGCTCACGCCGTGAGCGGATCAAGCACGCCGCTCATGCAGCAGTACCGCGAGATCAAGGCGCAGCATCAGGACGCGATTCTGTTCTTCCGGATGGGCGACTTCTATGAAATGTTCTACGAAGACGCCGAGACGGCTGCGCGCGCGATCGGCCTGACACTCACGTCGCGCAACAACGGTGGCGCGGCCGCCGTGCCGCTGGCTGGCATTCCGGTGAAAGCCGCCGCAGACTATCTGCGCAAGCTGGTGCGGCAGGGATTCCGCGTCGCGATCTGCGAGCAGGTGGAAGATCCCAAACTCGCCAAGGGTATCGTCAAGCGCGAAGTGGTGGAGACCATCACGCCGGGCGCGGCATTTGCCGATGACCTGCTCGATGGCAACCGTGCGAACTATGTGGTGGCGCTGCACGTGGCGCCGCAGGCGTCGTCCACCATGGTGCGTCCCGATGATCAGCTGCTGGTGGGCGTCGCCGCTGCTGATCTGTCCACGGGCGAGTTGCGTGTGACCGCTGTGGTCGCGGCTGACGCACCGGCCTATCTCGCGAGACTGTCGCCGCGCGAGTTGGTGCTCGCACGTGGAGCCGAGCTCGGCCCACACGGTGGTGCACTCACGCGCGTCTTGCGTGCCGTGGACGGCGTCATGCGCACCGAGCGTGATGCGTGGGAGTTTGACAGCGCACTCGCGCACGACGAACTGCCGCGCCAGTTCCAGGTCGCGTCGCTGGAAGGGTTCGGCTTTGACAGCGCCGACCTTGAATCCGTTGGTGCACTCGGCGCGCTGGTGCGGTACCTGCGCGTGTTGCAACCCGGTGGACTGCCGCATCTCGCACGGCCCGTGCTGGAGCACGCCGGCCGCTCCATGCCGCTTGACGAGATGACGCGCCGAAACCTCGAGCTGGTGGAATCCCTGCGCGGTGGCAATGAAGGTACGCTGCTCTCGGTGCTCGATCACACCGCGACACCCATGGGTGCGCGACTGCTGCGGCAGTGGGTGCTGGCGCCGCTCGTCACGCGCGACGCCATTGAGCAACGCCTGGACGCGGTGGACGCACACGTGCGTGCCCCGGTACAGCGAGCCGCACTGCGTGATGCGCTGGACGGCGTGCGCGATGTGGAACGTCTGGCCAGCAAGGCGGCCGCGTCGCGCGCCACGCCGCGCGAGTTGCGCGCGCTCGGCGATTCACTCGCCCGCCTTCCGCAGGTGCACGAGGTCGCACGCGAGATCGTGCACCTGGCCGAGCAACAGGTGCGCTCCGCCGGCACGGTGCAGGCGCTGCTGCTGGAGTGGGATGACCTCACGGCACTCGCGGATGAAATTCGGCGCGTGCTGGTGGAGCGTCCGCCGCTGCAGCTGGGTGAGGACCCCACCATTGCCGAGGGCGTGGACGCGTCGCTCGATGAGCTGCGCACCATTCGCGACGGCGGCAAAGATGCCATTGCCACCATTCAGTCGCAGGAGCGGGCGCGCACTGGCATCCAGTCACTCAAGGTTGGCTACAATCGCGTGTTCGGGTACTACCTCGAAATCTCCAACGCGAACAAGCATCTCGTCCCCGATGATTATCAGCGGCGCCAGACGCTCACCGGTGCCGAACGCTACGTGACCACCGCGCTCAAGGAGTACGAGGAGAAGGTGCTCGGCGCCGCTGATCGCATCGAGATGCGCGAGCGTGAGTTGTTCGAGGTCGTGCGCAATCAGGCGGGTGCGCAGATTGCGCGGCTGCAGGCGGCGGCGCGCCGTGTGGCGACGCTCGATGTACTCGCCACGCTGGCTGATGTGGCCGAGCGCGAGCAGTACGTACGGCCCGTGCTGCACGACGGTTTCGAGATGGAGATCACATCGGGTCGGCATCCCGTGGTTGAGCGCATGATGCCACGTGAGAAGTTCATTCCGAACGATTTGCAGCTCACGGACGACGCGCGCCTGATCATTCTCACCGGCCCCAATATGGCCGGCAAGAGCACCATCCTGCGGCAGATCGGGCTCATTCAACTGATGGCGCAGGTAGGCGCGTTCGTGCCCGCAAAGTCGGCGCGACTGCCGGTAGCCGATCGGCTGTTTACGCGCGTGGGGGCGAGCGACAACCTGGTGCGCGGCCAGAGCACGTTCATGGTGGAAATGAGCGAGACGAGTGCGATTCTGCACACCGCCACTGCGCGATCGCTCGTGCTGCTCGACGAGATCGGGCGTGGCACGGCCACGTATGATGGTGTGTCGATTGCGTGGAGCGTGAGCGAGCATCTGCACGACGCCATCGGTTGCAAGACCGTGTTCGCGACGCATTACCACGAGCTGACGCAGTTGGCGGACGAGCTCACGGCGGTGCGCAACTTCACGGTGGCGGTGCGCGAGGTGGGCGAGCAGGTGTTGTTCCTCCACCGTCTCATTCCCGGTGGCGCCGACCGGTCGTACGGCATCGAGGTGGGGCGGCTGGCCGGGTTGCCGGCGGCGGTGATCGGCCGGGCCAAGGAAGTCCTGGCGCTGCTGGAAGGCGACGGTGCGCAAATGGCGGCTCGGCTCACCGTGGAGGGGTTGCACGCGCCTGCTGGCCGTCGGACGGGTGGCCCCGTGGTGGCTGCTGCTGGTCGCCCGGACGCCACGCGCGCCGTGGCGCAGGTGGCTGCTCGCGACGCCGCGCAGCTGGGCTTTTTTGGCGAAACCGTGCGTGTGGAGGTGCGCCGAGATCCCGCGCTGCTGGCGCTGGCCGCGCAGTTGGCGACGCTCGACCCCAATCGGCTGACGCCGCTGGACGCGCTCCAGCTGCTGGTGCGGTTGCAGCAGGAGGCCGTGGCCGCCCAGCCGCACAGGACGGGACCACCCGCCGTCACCGCGTGAGCGGATCACGCGCGGCGGCCGGCTGGAAACCCACCAAGTCGGATCTTACGGCGGCGGCGTCCCTTACGGTGCCGGATCTCGTGGGTCCGGGTCTCCGGGTCTTGTTCTGCGGCATCAACCCCGGGCTGTACACGGCCGCTATTGGGCACCACTTCGGCCGTCCGGGCAATCGATTCTGGCCGGTGCTGCAGGAAGCGGGCTTCACGCCGCGGCAGTTCGCCCCGTGGGAGGAGCGTGAGTTGGTGCCGCTGGGGTTTGGCATCACGAATGTGGTGCCTCGTACCACGGCCACGGCGGCCGAGCTGTCGTCTGAGGAAATTGTGGCTGGTGGTCAGCGGCTTGCTCGTCTGGTCGCGCGGCACCAGCCGCGTGTTCTGGCCGTGCTTGGTGTCGGGGCGTACCGTACGGCATTCCGGCGACGCCGGGCGGTGATCGGACCACAGGACCATTTTCTCGGTACCACGCAGGTGTGGGTGTTGCCCAACCCGTCCGGGCTCAACGCCAACTATCAGCGTCCCGCACTCGTCGAACTCTTCAGTGTCCTGCGTCGCGCCGTGTCCGGCTGACGCGCACCGCGGCGCTCACTTCCCTCATGTGCTTTCACGGTCTGTTGACTCATGGCCCGCTCCCATTCTCCCGCTCATTCCGTGCGCGATGTGTCGTCCGATGTCTCGCGCGGCGGTGCACTCGGCGTACCGCAGGCACCGGATGATCTCGCCGTGCCCCGCACCCTGCAGGTGGCCCGCGCGCTCCGCGGCCCCGTGACGCGCACCTGCAAGCGCCTGGTTGGTGGCGCACTCGTGTTTGCGGTGATGGCCAGCGGTGCGTGCAGCACGGATGCGCCCGCGGCGGACGGTGGTGCGTCGCCGCTCACCATGCGGCGCCGAACGCCGGAATACCGTGCAGATATTGTCCGGGAGTATGCGCATGACACGGCGGCGTTCACGCAGGGGCTGCAGTGGCACGACGGACAGCTCCTCGAGAGCACGGGACAGATTGGCCGCTCGAATATTCGGCGCGTGCAGCTCGACGACGGCAAGGTGCTGCAGCGGCGCGACCTGGCGCCGCCCCACTTTGGCGAGGGGATCGTGGTTGCGGGCGACACGCTGTATCAGCTCACGTGGCAGAGCGGCGTTGCCTTCCTGTACGACCCCACCAGTTTCGCCCCACTCGGCGAGTTTCGCTATCAGGGCGAGGGGTGGGGAATCACCAGCGACGGCTCGCAGCTCATCATGAGTGATGGCAGCGCCACGCTGCGATTCCTCGATCGCGGTACGTTCGACACCATACGCACCGTCACCGTGATGGAGAATGGCACGCCGGTGCGACAGCTCAACGAACTCGAGTGGGTGGACGGCGAAGTGTGGGCCAACGTGTGGACCACCGATCGTATTGCACGCATTGATCCGCAGAGCGGCAACGTAGTGGGGTGGATCAACCTCACCGGCCTGCTGCCTGAGAGCGTGCGCACGGGCAAGGAAGACGTGATGAACGGCATTGCCTACGACGCGGCCAACAAGCGGATTTTCGTGACCGGCAAGTACTGGCCGCGCCTGTATGAAATCCGGTTGCGCCCGCCCACCTGATGGGCGCAACCGGGTGCATGCGCGGGCGGCTTTCGCTCAGCGGTAGCGAATGATGCCGAGTTGCACGGTGCTGCCCGGCGCCTGTCCGTTCACGGACACGGACACCAGGGCCGATTTATCCGCCGGTACCGTGAACCGCAGGTAACCGCTGCCGCCACCCGCCAGTGTGAGACTGCGCTCGACGTTGGACGCGAGTGTGCGGGTGACCAGCGGAAATGAACCGAGTGGCTGTCCGCCAAAGGTGAGCGCCGGCAGGATGGACCGGAAGTTCCAGGCTGGTACCCGGTATTGCGACGCCACGCTGCCGGCGAAGTCGTCGGCGAACACGGCAATCGCCCAGTCGCGCAACCACAGCGACAGCGATCCGCCCGGGAGCGCTGCCGTGAGGTTCGCGATGCCCGCCTGCGGGCCGGCCACGAGCTGGCGATAAAACGTCGCCTCCTGCTGCGGCTGCCGACCGGCGGCGTAGCGCAGGAAATGCCACGCCGCGCCGCGCGTGGCGAGCGAATCGTTGGGCGCGAAGGGCGACTGGGATTCCGGCGCCTTCAGGTAGCTGGTCCAGCGCGCGAAGTTCTGCGCCGCGAACGCCGTGAACAACTCGGCCTTGGTCGGGTTGGGTGCCACCTGCTGCAGCCCGAGATTCTGCCGCGACGTGAAGTTCGCGGTCCGGAAGTACAGCAGCTCCTCCGCGGTGTGCGCGAGCCCTTCGTCCAGCCACACCTCTTCGTTCAGGATCGCGTTCGGAGTGACGAGCAGGCGCCGACCGGCATTGATCAGGTGCTGCAGCTCGTGCGCGACGGTGGTGCGGTTGAGACGTGTGACGTCCGCCTTGGTGCGCGTGTTGCCGTTCACCTCGCCGTCGGGATCAGCAACGAGCAGGTACATGAGTTCCCGCTCGTTGCTGCTGGAACACGCGGCGAGCCCGTTGCGGGCCGTCTTGGGATAGAGATCACGCGCGAAGAAGAAACCACCCACCACGAAGTTTGCACCAGCCGGCGTGAGCTGGTTGACCGCGCGCGTATAGAACAACGTGATGCGTCCGGTTCCGCCCACGTCCGTCGGTTCGCCGAAGTACTCCACATCCAGCGGATACGTGAGCGTGTCGAACGTGGCGGCGATCTCGGCGTATTCGGCGTCGGTGTAGCCGCCGCTGGGATTCTCCGTGTCGGCCACGAGAATCGCCCGTTCGGACACGGCCACCACTCGGCCCGTGCGATTGTTGGGCTGCGAGCACGCGGACAGCGCCTGACCGTTGAGTGTGACCGTCGATCCCACGGCGGGCAACGCCACCTGCGACGACAGCGTGGATGTGCTGCGTCCCCCGGCACCAAACCGCTCGCGCGCGGCCGTGGTGAACGGTGCCAATTCGGTGCGTTCGCGTTTCCGCAACGCCCGTTCGAAGCCGCCGTCCGTGCGCACGTCGAACGCGCTGGCCGAGAGCGTGGCCGGCGGCAGCGCCACCGCGGAGAGTGGGCCGCTAAGTCCCGAGGCAGCCGCCGCAAAGACCGAGGCGGCGGGTGCCGGCCCAACGCCGAGCGCCAGCGCGTCCAGACTCACCGTGGTGCCGAAGGACGGGCTGGTGTTGATGGCGACCAGCGCGTACTCCGTGCCGGCCACGCTGGCGCTGAGGCACTGTTCGGCGGCGCCGACAGCGGCGGTGAAGAGGGCCACCCCACCAACCGGGAGCTCGGCCGTCGTCCGTGTGCCGCAGAACGACGAACCCGGCGGGCCCACGGCAATGGACACCGTGTCGGCCAGCGTACCGCTTGCGGAGGCCGTGCTCACGACGGCCCGAGCCGTTCCCTGCACCAGCGCGGTGACCTTGCCGGCCACAACCTGCGCAACGGCCGGCTCGAGCGAACTCCAGACGAGGGCGCTCTGGTCCACGGCGTTCCCGAACTGATCGCGTGTGTCGGCGTTGAGCTGCAGCGTGTCCCCGACCCCCAGCGTGAGGCTACCGGGGGTGGCGATGAGCTGGGTGGCCGGACCGGCGCGCACCGTGGCCGTGAACGTGGCGCTGGAGACGCCGTTGACCGTGGCCGTGGCGATCGCGGTGCCGCTGGTGGTGCCAAGCGTCCATCGTGCTTGGGCCTGTCCATTGGCGTTGGTCTGTGTGGATCCAGGCGTGATGCTGCCGGCTCCTGGAGCGGCGTTGAACGTGACACGCGCGTCCGCGAGCGGTCGGTTGCTGGCGTCGAGCACGGTGACCAGGATTAAGACTGGCAGCTGCTGGCCGACGGTGCCTTCCTGCAGGTTGCCCCCATCAATGCGCAGCGCGGCCGGCGCGGCCGGCGGCGAGACGGAGTCCCCTCCACAGGCCGCGGCGAGAAGAACGCTGGTGACAAGCGCCCCAATGCGGAGCGCACCCGCATACCTCGAGCGGAAGCCGAGAAGGAAGCGGCGGGAACCGGGCATAGCCTGAGCCTCAAAAGGGGTCCGGCTGGTGCGGCCGGTGTCAGCGAGCTGGAAGGAGATCATGCGCAGTCACGTGTCGTTCCGATGGACCGACGGACGGCAGGTGGTGGTAGATTGCACACTATGAAAGCTGGTAGAGTTCCCGCGCCCGTGCACCATATACGTCTGCCGTTTCGGCCAGGGCGGTGGTCGGTACTGTTTCCGGCGCTCGCCCTGCTGGCGGGCTGCGTTGGTGAGCCGGGAATCTCGATCCGGCAGAGCGCCGAAGCGCTGATTCCCAGCGCGCTGGCGGCCGATGAGCTGCCGGAGATGCTCAACGAGACCTCGCCGTTCCATTATCCCGAGTCCGCGTGGGACCAGCGGATCCAGGGCAACGTTACCCTGCGGCTGCACGTGAACATTGACGGGCGGGCCGTACGCGAGTCCACCACGGTGGCGCGGACGTCGGGCGTTCCGTCGCTCGACTCCGCGGCGCTGGCTGGCGCGAGCAAACTGCGTTTCACGCCGGCTCGCAAGAACGGCCGGCCGCTCGCTGTCAGCCTGCTGTTTCCCGTGCACTACCGGCACCCGGACGGACCGCCAATGCCGGGCGATACCGTACCCTAGTCCACCGCCTTTGCCGTCCCCGTCCGGGCGCCGTCCTGTTGAGCACACGGCGCCGCACTCCCCCTCCTGCCTCCTCCCATGGCGACGCTTCAGTCCTCCGACCCGTCCACCACCGAACATATCCGCCACCGTCGGCCCTACGAGACGGTCCTCGACACCATTGGCTGGACGCCGCTGATCCGTCTCTCCCGAGTCACACGCGGCCTGCGCACGCCCGTGTTCGGCAAGGCGGATTTCTTCAATCCCGGTGGTTCGGTGAAGGACCGCATCGGCCTGCCCATGATCGAGTCACTGGAGGCGTCCGGACATCTGAAGCCGGGTGGCACCATCGTGGAGGCGACCAGCGGCAACACCGGCGTGGGCCTCGCGCTGGCCGCGGCCATCAAGGGCTATCGCTGCATTTTCACCATGCCCGACAAGATGTCGCAGGAAAAGGTACGACTGCTCAAGGCGTACGGCGCCGAAGTGATCATCACGCCCACGGCCGTACCGCCGGACCACCCCCAGAACTATGTCCAGTGGGCCAAGCGCCTGGTGCGCGAAACACCGGGCGCGGTGCTCGCCGGCCAGTTCGAGAATCCAGCCAACCCCAACGCGCACGTCGCCACCACCGGCCCGGAACTCTGGGAGCAGACCGACGGGCGCATCACGCACTTTGTCGCCTCGGCGGGCACGGGCGGCACGGTGTCCGGCGTGGGTCGCTACCTGAAGAGCAAAAATCCCAACATCAAGATCATTGCCGCCGATCCGGCGGGCTCCGTGCTCGCGGAGCTGTGGCGCACGCATGGCGAGGGTCACCCAACGGGCGCGCCATACAAGGTGGAAGGCGTGGGCCAGGACTGCGTGCCGCAGACGCTCGACATGTCGGTGATTGACGAGTTCATCACCGTGGGCGACAAGGACGCATTCGCGATGGCTCGTCGGCTCACTCGCGAGGAAGGACTGTTCGTGGGCGGATCGGCCGGCATGATCGCGCACGCCGCGCTCACGCTCGCCCGACGCCTCGATGACCCGCAGGCACTGGTGGTCACCTTCCTGTGCGACACCGGCGAGCGCTACCTGAGCAAGGTGTACAACGACGAGTGGATGCAGGAGAACCAGCTGCTCGACGCGCCCAGCACGGCGCTCGAAGCCGTACTCGGCCGCAAGAGCGGTGCGGCGCCCGTGGTGGTGAGTGTGGCGCCCGGCATGAGCGTGCGCGAAGCCCTCGGCCTGATGTCCCTGCACGACGTCTCGCAGCTGCCGGTCATGGAAGGCACGGTGTGCGTGGGCAGTGTGGCGGAGAGCCAGCTCACCACGCGGTCGCTGGCCAACGCGAAGGTGCTCGACCAGGCCGTGGCCGATGTCATGGACGCGCCATTCCCCGTGGTGGACGGTGAACAGCCCGTGGAACAGGTGGCCAAGCTGCTGTCCAAGGCCAACCGGGCCGTGCTGGTGAAACGCGCGGGTGTTGTGCAGGGCATCGTCACACGCTTTGACGTGCTCGAGTTTCTGATGGGCAAGTAGGCGGCCGCAATTTTCGCGCGTGCTGCTCCGTCCGCTTCGTATTCGGCTCCCTATCCGTTCCTACTCCGTCCCAACGGCCCCTCCATGTCGCGTCTCCTGAATCGCACCACGCGCTCCCGTACGTTGCTGTCTCGCACGTTGCTACTCGCCACGTCGCTGTTCACGCTTGCCTGCGCGCCCGATGCCGCGTCCAACGACTCGGCGACCGGCGCTGATGCTGAACGCCTGGCCGCACAGGCCGAGCGGGTCACCATCACGCGCGACGACTGGGGGGTGCCGCACATTCGCGGCGCCACCGACGCGGATGTGGTGTTCGGCCTCATGTACGCGCAGGCCGAGGACGACTTCAATCGCATTGAGGTGAACTTCCTGAACGCGATGGGTCGGCTGGCCGAGGCCGAGGGCGAGTCAGCGATCTATTCCGACTTGCGCATGAAGATGTACATCAATCCTGACAGTTTGCAGGCGATGTACGCGGCCAGCCCCGATTCGCTCAAGCGCCTCATGGACGCTTGGGCGGACGGCCTCAACTACTTCCTGCAGCAGAATCCGGATGTGGCGCCGCGTGTGCTCACGCACTTTGACCCGTGGATGGCGCTCAGCTTCAGCGAGGGCAGCATTGGCGGCGACATCGAGTCCATCTCGTTGCGTACGCTCAAGGCGTTCTATGAGGAGCGGGGCGTGGCGGCGGTGGCCATGCAGCCCGATGCGCCGTCCACCGAACCGTCGGGGTCGAATGGTTTCGCCATTGCACCCTCGCGCAGCGCATCGGGTCACGCCTTGCTGCTCATCAATCCGCACACGTCGTTTTTCTTTCGCGCCGAAGCACAGGTCACGAGCGATGAAGGGTTGAACGCGTACGGCGCGCTCACGTGGGGCCAGTTCTTTGTGTATCAGGGCTTCAACGAGCACACCGGCTGGATGCACACGTCCACCGGCGCGGACGCGATTGACGAGTATGCGGAGACGGTCACCGAGTCGCCCGACGGCATCACGTATCGCTACGGGGACGAAGACCGACCCATGCAGGCGCAGGAGATCACCGTACCGTATCGCACGGACGCGGGCATGGAGTCGCGCACGTTCACCGTGTACCGCACGCATCATGGACCCGTGGTGCGCGAGGAGAACGGCAAGTGGATTGCCGTCAAGCTCATGGAAGAGCCGGTGAAGGCGCTCACGCAGTCGTACTACCGCACCAAGTCCACGAACTTTGCGACGTTCAAGCAGACCATGGATCTGCACACGAACTCGTCCAACAACACGGTGTTCGCGGACGGTGACGGCACGATCGCGCTGTTCCACGCCAACTTTGTACCGCGTCGCGACTCGCAGTTCGATTGGGAGCGTCCCGTGGACGGCAGCAACCCGGCCACCGAATGGCAGGGCATTCACACGGTGGACGAGAGCCCGCTCATCAAGGACCCGTCCACCGGCTGGCTGCAGAACACCAACAACTGGCCGTACTCGGCCATTGGCGCCGCGAGTCCCAAGCCGTCGGACTTTCCCAAATATTTTGACTACTTTGGCGAGAACCCGCGTGGCGTACACGCGGTGCGCGTGCTCTCCGCACACACCAACATGACGCTCGATTCGCTCATCATGGTGGCGTTCGACAATCAGCTCACGGGCTTTGAGCCGTTGTTGCCGGTGCTCTTCAGCGACTACGACGCGCTGCCCGCGTCCAACCCGCTCAAGGCCAAGCTGGCCGAGCCCATTGCGTTGCTGCGCGGCTGGGATATGCGCTACAGCCTCGAGTCCACGCCCACGTCGCTGGCGGTGTACTTTGGCGAAAATCTGTGGCGTGCATCGAGCGGTGACGCGGCGCGCGAGCGCGTGAACACCTATGAATACATGGAACGTCGTGCCGAGCCGGCGGTGCGCCTGGAGGCGCTCAACGCAGCGGTGGACACGCTCACCGCGCACTTTGGATCGTGGCAGACGCCGTGGGGTGACATCAATCGGTTCCAGCGTCTTACCGCTGACATCGTGCAGCCGTTCAACGACAACGAGCCCAGCACGCCGGTGGCGTTTGCGTCGTCGCGGTGGGGATCGCTGGCCGCATTTGGTGCCGCGACGTTTAACGACACGAAGAAGCTGTACGGTACGCGCGGCAACAGTTTTGTCGCGGTGGTGGAGTTTGGTCCGCGTGTGCGCGCGAAGGCTGTGGTGGCCGGCGGCCAGAGTGGCCATGTGGGCAACCCGCACTTCAACGACCAGGCGGAGCGCTACGCGACCGGCAACTTTCGCGACGTGTACTTCTATCCTGAGGACTTGTCAGGTCACACGGAGCGCACGTATCAGCCGGGGCAGCGCTGACATGCGGCGCTGACGCTGGGCGCTGACGTGCGCCGGTGTACAGGTCAGGCATTGCCAGCTCGCTCGACGCGGCGAACGCGCAACCATCTACATCAGGGAGCGACATGATCATCACCACGACCCCGAACATCGAAGGCCGCTCAATCACCCGCTACCTCGGCGTCATCACCGGTGAGGCGATTCTGGGCGCGAACGTGTTCAAGGATCTGTTTGCGGGCATTCGCGATATCGTTGGTGGCCGCTCGGCGACGTACGAACGTGAGCTGCAGCGGGCGCGCGATATTGCGCTCACCGAACTGCAGGAACGTGCGCAGGCCGCGGGCGCCAACGCCGTGGTGGGCGTGGATCTCGACTATCAGGTGCTCGGCTCCGGCAACGGCATGCTGATGGTGTCGGCAAGCGGAACGGCGGTGGTGGTGGGGTAGGTCGCGACGGACGGGTGGTGCGCGCCGTTCGTCGGCGCGCACCGCGTCGCATGGTTGCCCGTTGGTGCTACTCCGCCCGCATCGCCACCGCCGGGTCCACATGCGTGGCACGCCGCGCGGGAATGAGACAGGCGGCCACGCCCGCGAGTGCCAGCACGGACGCCACGCTGCCGAATACCACCGCGTCCAAGGGCTGCACGTCAAACAGCACCACGGTCATCAGGCGCGAAATCGCCGCTGCCAACGTGAGGCCCAGCGCGAGCCCCAGGCCCAGCTGCCAGGCGCCCTGTCGCAGCACCAGCCCCATCACGTTCCGGGCGCTGGCGCCGAGCGCCATGCGCACACCCATTTCGCGCGAGCGACGGCTCACCGAAAATGACATCACGGCGTAGAGCCCGATGCTTGCGAGAAAGAGCGCGACGAATCCGAACAACATGAACATCGTGCCGAAGATGCGCACGAACCAGAGCTGTGCAGCAATGGCCTCGGTGAGCGTCATGGGCCAGTAGATCGGCAGGTCCGGATTGAGCGACGCCACCGCGTCGCGCACCGGTTGCGTGAGCTCGAGGGGCGGCAGCTCGGTGCGTGCGGAGACGTACGCGAAGGCCGAGTGCGCCTGCGCAAACGGCTGAAAGATGACAGCAGGCTTGGGATCCTGCGGATCACCGCCGAAAATGTCTGGTACCACGCCCACAATGGTGAGCCAGGGTTGGGTGGTTTGTGTGGTGCCGAATCGCAGCCGACGCCCGATGGGATTCTCCCCATCCAGAAACTGCGCGACAAATCGTTCGTTCACCACCGCAACCTGAAGTCCGTCCAGACGGTCCCCGTCGGTGAAGAGGCGACCCGATCGCAGCGGGATCTCCAGCGTCTCGAAGAAATTTGGAGACACAGCTACGGCTCGCGCGTTCGGGAAGTCCTGATCACGCGTGAACGCGGCGCCGTCAAGGGAAAAACGATTGCCGTTGAGT
The DNA here is from genome assembly GCA_038259155.1 of Gemmatimonadales bacterium. Lineage (GTDB taxonomy): Bacteria > Gemmatimonadota > Gemmatimonadetes > Gemmatimonadales > Gemmatimonadaceae > JAABRT01. The sequence goes on along the minus strand of JBBSPE010000006.1, from coordinate 14,136 downwards.
CCCGCCTGCGCGCCCGGTAGACCAGAGCTCACCGCCGCCGCCTCCACACCGGGTATCGCCGCCACACGGTCGTCCAACTGGTCAAAGAACTGGCGTTGCGCGAGCGTGTCAGTGTACGCCGACGGAAACCCAACGCGGGCCGTGAACACCGACTCGATCGTGAAGCCCGTATCCATGTTGCGCGTTTTCGCGACGCTCTTGACCATGAGGCCCGCGGCCACGAGCAGACCGCACGAGAGTGCGATCTCGAACACCACCAGCGCCTTGCTCAGGCGACCGAGCTTGAGGCTCGATGCACCGCGCGACTGGTCCTTGAGCACTTCGGCAATGTCCGGTCGCGACGCCTGGACTGCGGGGATGAGTCCGGCCAGCATGGTGGACAAGACTGCCACGCCAATGGCGAACAGCAGCACCGGCGGATGCAGCGCCACATCGATAAAAAACGGCGGCTCGGTGCTGATGATGGCTCGATTGAACGCATCAATGGCGAAATACGCGAGCGCCACGCCGAGCACGGAGCCCACAAGGGACAGCACCAGCGCTTCGCTCAGGAAAATGCGCACGATCTGTCCGCGCGACGCGCCGAGGGCGGTGCGCACGCCAACTTCCTTGGTGCGATGGGCGGCACGGTCGAGCAGGAGATTGGCCACGTTCGTGCAGGCAATCAGCAACACGAAGAACACGGCGCCGAGCATGGTATACAGCAGCTGCTTGGGCTCCGGACCGAGTTGGCGCTCCACAAAGGTCATGCTGCGCATGGTGAAGTCTTCATTCGACTCCGGAAACTCGGTGGCAAATCGCTGCGCGATGGTGGCGAGTTCTGCGTTGGCCTGCTCCACCGTGACATCGGGCGGCAGTCGGCCGGCCACGGAGACGTACTGTCCCTCGCCGCGCTTACCGAGCAGTGGGTCGGTCTGCAACGGCAGCCAGAGCTGATCATTGTTCGGAAACCGGAAGCCCTCCGGCATCACGCCGACAACTTCATACGGCACCCCGTTCACGCGCAGGGTGGTGCCGAGCACGCTGCGGTCGCCGCCGAAGTAGCTCTGCCACATGGCATACGCCAGCACGGCGACCTTCGCGCCACTCGGCGTGTCCTCACCCTCGCGAAAGCCGCGGCCAAGCACCGGCTGGACGCCTGTGAGACTGAACAACGAGGCACTCACCCACGACCCGCTGAACCGCTCCGCCTTGTCGCGGCCGCTCACGTTCATGGTGCCCGACGTGTAGGCGCTGAGGTTGGTGAGTCGCGTGGGCTGCGCGCGCAGGTCCGTAAAATCCTGGATCGAGATGTCCGCTTGCCGGATGTCGAGCTCCGGATTGCTGCGCACCACGGTCAAAATGCGTTCACCGCCGTCGTACGGCAGTCCCTTGATGAGCGCACCGTACACGATGCTGTACATCATGGTCGTGAGCCCGATGCCGAGCGTGAGCGCGAGCACGGCGACCAGCGCCATGCCGGGTGTCTTGCGCAGCGTGCGTGCGCTGAGCCTGAGATCGCGGAGCAGTGCGGACATGCGATGACCTGCGGAAGGCGGGGGCGGGAGGATGTCTGGCGGGGCCTACGGAGGCTGGACGCAGACGTTTCACGTCCTGTCCCGGCGCGGTGGAATTGCAGGAATCAATTGTGGACCGCATCGTAGAGCACGTTCCCCAACGAACCAACAACCTTCACTCCCCCCCTGCCATGCGCTCTTCCCTCTCTGAACCAGCCAGGCGTGCGTTCCAGCGCGCCACCCCCCTGCTGCTCGTCGGCCTGCTGGCCGCGTGTGGCGACGCCCCCGCCGATCAGGCGGATGCCGAGTCTGCGGACGCGACGCCCGCCGTTGCCGCGCCGCACGTCGTTGACGTGGTCGGCAGCGACTACTCCTACACCATGCCGGACACCCTCTCGGCGGGCGCGACCACCTTTCGGCTCACGACCAATGGGCAGGAACTGCACCACATGTCGCTCATGAAGCTGAACGACGGCCACACGCTCGACGAGCTCATGACGGCGATGCACGCGGGCCCCCCGCCCGCATGGGCGCAGGCCGTGGGCGGACCCAATCCTCCCGTGCCGATGGCGGGCACCGCATCCGTGACCGTGAACCTCGAGCCCGGCTCCTATGCGGTCGTGTGCTTCGTCCCCTCACCAGATGGCGTGGAACACTTCGCCAAGGGGATGAGCAAAGGGTTCACCGTGGTGGCAGGCGAGACGATGCCGATCATGCCGATGGCCACGGACACCATGACGCTCACTGACTACGACTTCTTGTTGGGCAAACCGCTCACCGCGGGCGTGCACATACTGCAGGTGGTGAACACCTCGCAGCAGCCGCATGAAGTGATCGTGGCCAAGTTGGCGCCGGGCGCGACGCCGGAGCAGCTGGTGGCCTGGATCGAGAAGCCCGATGGCCCTCCACCAGGCGAGCCGATGGGTGGTGTGGCGGGCATCATGCCGGGCGTGGTCAACCTCGTGGAGTTGAATCTCACGCCCGGCAACTACGCGCTGATCTGCTTCATCCCCGATGCGACCGACGGCAAGCTGCACGTCGAGCACGGCATGATGAAGCAGATCACCGTGCAGTAGCCACCGTCAGGGAACGACCTCGGTGTTCGCGTTGGTCTTCGCGGACGCCGAGGGGTTCTTCACGTAGAGATCGAACCAGGCCATCCAGCGTGCCCACATATCGAGATCGCTCTGGTAGGTGGCCACGCTGTGATCCTCGTACGGATACATGAACAGCGCGGCGTTCTTGCCGAGTCCGTTCAGCGCCTGATACATGCGGATGGAGCTCATGGGCGCCGTGCCCACGTTCTGGTCTTCGGTGGAGTGGTACATGAGCAGCGCGCCAGCGAGCTTGTCCGCGCGGTAGAACGGCGACATGTCGAGGTACGTGTCCTGCGCCTCGTAGAAGTTGCGGCGCTCGCTCTGGAAGCCAAACGGCGTGAGGCTGCGGTTGTACATGCCGTCGCCCGCGATGCCCGCCTTGAAGTACGGCACCAGCGTCATGGCGTTGGCCGTGCTGAACGCGCCGTAGCTGTGGCCACCAATGCCGATGTGTTCGCGGTCCACGAAGCCCGAGTCCACCACGGCGTCGAGCACGGCGTCGAGGTTCTCGGCGAGATCCTGTGAGTAGTTGTCGTTCATGCGGCCGGCATCACCAAAAATCGGAATGTCCGGCTCGATGAACACGTAGCCTCCCGCCACCCACAGCGACGTGGCCGTGGCCGGTCGCGCCGCCGGCACGGTGGGATACTCCTCAATGTTCGTGCCAAAGCGCGAGCGATCATAGTCCTCCACCGACGAGTACTCGCGCGGATAGAACCAGATGATGCCGGGCATTTTCGTGCCGGGCGTCCAGCCCACCGGCAGCGTCACTTCCACCCAGAACCGTTCGCCGTCGCGCGGCCGCACCACCTGGAAGCGCTTGAAGACGGCCTGCGTCACTTCCGGTGCCACGTCCACATTGTGCGTGAGCTGGCGGCTTTCGTTGGTCGCCACCGTGCGCAGGTAGTTGTCCGGCACGGTGGTGCGCGACTGATGCGTGTAGATGTACTGCGAGAAGTCGTCGTCGAGCGGCGTGACGAGCTCGTCGTAGCCGTTGGTCTTGCTCTCGAACACGCGTGTACGCGCGCCCGTCTCGATGTTCAAGCGGTCCACCCAAGGCTGCGGCGGCTGCTCGTGCCAGCGCGGGCCCGGCGTGCGCGAGCCTTCCACGTACACGGACCGATTGTCGCTCCCGAGCACCACGCGCGTGTCGCCGAGTGCGCCGGACGTCGTGGTGAGCCGCCCGTTGTTGGTCGTGTCGGCACCACGCGCGCCGCCACCACCACCGCCGCCGAAGCCACCACGGCCACTACCCGCGATCGTGACGCCCTCCGGCAGGCGGAAGCGCGTGGTGCTGTCGTCGACTCGCGTCACCATCACCGCGCCGCTGTCACTGGCGAACATGGTCTTGCCGTCACGGCTGTAGCTCACCGCCGTGAACTGCCGTCCGCCAGTGAACAACGTGGTGGTGTCGTTCACGCCAAACGGAGCCCGCCACAGCACGTAGCGCACGCCGGCGTTCGTCCGGCTGCCGTTGGTGCCAGCGCTCAGGATGTTCTGGAAATACACGAGCCCCGGTCCCACCGGATTCCACTGCAGATTCCGCCGCGAAGAATCGGTCGCGGCGGCCGTACCGGCGCCGGCGCCCGCCGTGCGCGGATTGGCTTCGCGCAACGGCGTGGTGTCGAGGGCCAGCAGCGAGCGGCCGCTGAGGTCCCACACTTCGTCCACCGTGCCAAAACGCGACACGGGTACGAGGTAGGAGTACGGACGCACAATGCGCGTGACGCGGAGCTGCTGCGCATCGAACGACGGCGCCACCGCTGAGAACATCTGCGGCGCGCCGATCTTCTTCTCGGTCCGGCTCTTCACCTCGAGCAGCGCGAGCTGGCCCACGGCATAGTGCTCGAGCATCGCCTTGTCGTGCGGGCCGGCGAGCAGGCTGAAATGCACGGGCTGCGGCACGGCCTTGGAATCGGTGATGCGCACCTGCGGCCCGTTCTCAATGCCGTTGTTGCCGAGCACCGGCACCGCGCCGCGCCCGGCCGGGATGAGCACGGTGACGAGCTGCCGACTGTCGGCTGTCCACGCAATGTCGGTGACGAGCGTGGCCATGAGCGGGGTGCGGCTGACCTGTGTGCTCCGACCACTCGCGACATCGGCCACGAACGCGTGCGAGGCGCCCGCGAAGTTCGCGATGTACGCGATCTGGCGACCGTCGGGCGACCACACCGGCGACGACAGCGACTCGACGCCGTTGGGAACCGTGATGCGTCGCTCATCGCCCGTCCGCGGATTCACGAGCAAAAGGCCAGTGGTGGTGCTCGTGGTCAGGGAACGCGCGCGACTGGCCTGCGTGTCCACCTGAACACCACCAAGCCACAGGTGCGCCTTGCCGTAGTCGGCAATGTCGCCGCGTTCCGGACCGGTGGTACGCAGGAACCAGCTGCGATCGGGCGCCGGGTTGTTGAAGGAGATGTCGACCCGCGGCGCCCTGATGATGCGTTCCAGCACGGGCGGCGGGGTGACGAAGGTTTCCGAGCGAAGAATCGCCTGCGGATCCCAGCCCGCCGAGCCGGCGCCGTTGGACTGGGCGCCCAGCGGCAGGGTGATCAGAAGGGCGACGGGAGCGACAAGTCGTCGCAGAAACACAAGGCGGGCGGGGGAACAGGTCATGCGAGACTCCGGAGTCTGGTACGGTCGGCACGCGCGTTCATAAGAGGCGCGGCAAGGTCGTTCGAGAGAATTACGTGGCAGGGATCGGGACGCTGACGGCAACGCGGCGGCCGGCACGGAACTGTGATGCAGCGTCCAGCGGTCGCCGGCGCGCCGTGGCACATTACCCAGTTGCCTTCGTGGGCAACCACGCAAAGCGGGCCGAGTGCCCGCCGTGCAATCTTCTGGTCTGTCCGCACGCATCGCAACGTGACGGTCGCGGCGGGGTATCGGTTGGTGAGACGGAACGGCACGCTGCCGTTCTATGGTACATGATGTGTATATGATGCAGCCGGGCACCACGGCCCGCTGCCATTTTCTCACGAGTCTGGCTGATGAATTCTGAGTCTGGCCTGGTCATCGCCCTTGGCGGATCGGCGGTGCTCGTGGCGATCGTCGCGATCGTCTGGTGGCTGAACCGGACTCCGGCAGGCTATCGACGCGCCGCGGACCCAAATCTCCCGCTCTATTCGGTCAGTTTGTCCGAAATGAGACGTCGGACGCCGGCCGAGAGCGCCCAGGCGGTGGCTCGCGCTGGCACGTTGGTTGACGCTGCTCGTCCCAGCGGGCAGACGCCGGCGACCAGAACGCTCAGCCCGCCACCGAGCACCACGGCGGCGTCCGCCTCCAACGGAGTGAGGACGCCGGCAGCGCCGACGCCGGTCGTCTCCCCGCCGGTCGCTGCCCGCGTGCCCGCGACCGAGGTGGTCACCCGAACGGCGAACCCGGCGATCGCCTTCGCAAAGAGCACCGCGGCCACCGTTCCTGCGCCCGCGCCCGCCACTGTGGCGTCCGCCCGCGCTCCCGCCCGCGCCGACCAACCCATCTCTGCACACGGCGTGCCCGGCACCCTCGTGGAAGGGCACATGCTGCGATTCAGCGTGCCCCAAGAGGGCACGCTGCAGTTCCTGCCCGGCCGCCTCGAAATCGCCAGCGGGCTCGACGCGGGTCGGGAAATCCGGTTCGTGCGGGTGCCCGGGCCCGATGGGACCGAGGTCACCTTCGGGCGCAGCGAGGGGCCCGCCTACCGACACGTCCAGCTCCGTGAGGGCACGGTCAGCCGGTCCCACGCCCGTCTGCGGCTGCGCGAGGGGCACTGGCACCTGCGCAACCTCTCAGCCACCAATCCGGTGGTGCACAACGGCCACATGCTCACCGACGGCGAGGAGCAGCGACTGACAGACGGTGACCGGATCGAGATGGGCGAAGTAGTATTCGGATTCCGCAGTCGGTAGACTCGCGGCGCAAACCGCGCCGCTTCCCAGATCGTGATTTGGATGACGGACCAGTGGGACGACCGCGAGGTCGCTGACCTCGAAGATGAATACGAGCTCCTGGGTGAGCTCGGACGTGGCGCGAGCGCGATTGTCTATCGCGCCCGCGACCGCGCGCTCGGACGTCTGGTGGCCATCAAGGTGGTGCGGGCCCACTCGATCGCGTCGGCCGACGATGCCATGCTCCGCCTCGCGCGTGAGGCACGCACAGTCGCCGGCCTGCAGCATCCGAACATTGTGACCGTGCATGCCGTGCGACGCCTGGGCACGGGTGGTCTCGCGCTCATCATGCAATTGGTGCCCGGTCGCACGCTCAAGGAGGCGATCACCGAGCACGGGCCGTTCGCGCCGGAGCAGGCCGAGCAGGTGCTCCGCGACGTGGCCGAGGCGCTGGCGTACGCGCATGCGCATGGCGTGGTGCACCGGGACGTGAAGCCCGAGAACATCTTTCTCGATGCGGACAGCGGCCGGGCCATGCTCAGCGACTTCGGCATCGCGCACAGTGCGGACAACGAGTCGCGCCTCACCATGACCGGCGCGGCCATCGGCACGCCCGCCTACATGGCACCCGAGCAGATCGACGGCGCGCCGGCCGACGCCCGCTCCGACCTGTACAGTCTGGGTCTGGTGACGTGGGAAATGCTGACCGGCCAGCGCCCATGGGAAGGCGAGTCGCTCTACAACGTGATCGCCAAGCAGAAGCAGGAGGAGCTGCCCGCGATCGATGCGCTGCGCCCGGGTGCGGTGCCTCAGCGGCTGCAGTACATCGTGGAACGCATGCTGCAGAAGCGCGCAGCCGCACGCTGGGCCGGCGCCGACGGGCTCTTGGCCAACCTGAATCAGTGGGTCGTTCCGTCGGACTGGCGCCAGTGGGAAGCCGCGCACAAGCGCCGCCGTGAAACCGCACGATCGGCGCGGGCAGAAGCCCGGGGGCGGCAGGAACCGGCGTCCCCCTCTGAATTGGCGACCGTTCGCTTTCGACGCCCCACCGCCCCGGAAGGCACGCCGCTGCACGACGAACAGCGAGCCGCGGCCCTGGCGTCGAGCGCGCAGGCGGCACGCGTGCAACTGGTCGAACACACCGGCAAGACGTCAACCGGTGCGCCGTCCGCGGCGGACGACGATACCCCCTCGTGGGCGCTCGAGGAGTCCGACACGTCATCGCGGTCGCGCCGCGGCCTGACGGTGGCGGCCCTCGCGTTCGTGGTCATGGGAAGCGGTGCGTTGTGGTACGCCGATGCGTCCGGCCGGATCGATCTCCGTGGCGCGCGGCGCACCGCACCTGTGCCAACGGTTGCATCGACGCTCGACAGCACCGGCGCGAACGCCGCCTTGGTCACCGACACGCAAGTGGGGATGCTCGGCGATTCGCTGGGAGGTGTCTCCACCGATTCGCTCGGCAATCCCACTGGCGGCACCGCGGCGGGCGGCAGTGTGGCGGCCGGGCTGCCCAACGGCACCGCGGTGCCCGGCAGCGCGCTGGCCGGCGCGCCGCTCCAAAATGAAGAGCCGGCTGGCGACCGTGGAGCAACGACGGCCGTGCCGGTGGTCGGCACCGAGGCCCCATCGGCTCCCGTCGCGCGTCGCCGTGCTGTCGGTGCATCACCCGATTCGGTGGTGCGCGTGCCACTCGTGCGTGCCACCGACGACGCCGGCATCGTGGCCGCGGGCGGCCGGCACAGCTGCATGCTCACGGACGGACGCGCGCTCTGCTGGGGGGCAAACGACCGCGGTCAACTCGGCGACGGTGAGGTGGAATCGCGGGACGTACCGGGCCCGGTCGTGGGCGAAATTGCGTTTCAGCAAATTGCCGCCGGCCTGGCGCACACCTGCGGCGTCACCCGCACGGGCGATGCCTACTGCTGGGGCGCCGACGACCGGGGTCAGCTGGGCGACGCCACCACCACGTCGCGAAGCGCCCCGGTACGTGTGAACTCCAATCTTACCTTCCGCGTCGTGCGCGCAGGGTCCAACCACTCCTGCGCCCTCACGAGCGGCGGAGAGATTGTCTGCTGGGGTGCGAACACCAATGGTCAGCTCGGCGACGGCACCACCAGCCTGCGTACCTCACCGGTCCGCATTGCAAGCAACGAGCGTTTCGTGTCAGTGGCCGCGGGCTGGAATCACTCGTGCGCGATCGCCTACGACGGCGCGCTGTGGTGCTGGGGTTCGAACAGCGACGGACAAGTGGGGGACGGCACCCGCAACAACCAGACCGTCCCGCAACGTGTGCAATCCAGCGAACGGTTCACGAGTGTGGCGGCCGGCAGCAATCACACCTGTGGCGTGGCCGAGGCTGGCAATGTGTTCTGTTGGGGACGCAACGCCTTTGGCCAGCTCGGTACCGGCAACACCGCGAGTCAGTCCGTGCCCACGCCTGTGGACGGGAGCACCCGCTTCACGTCCGTGAGTCTGGGTGGCGTGCACACGTGTGCACGCACGGCGGGCGGGCAGGCGTGGTGCTGGGGACGCAATACCTATGGACAGCTTGGCGACGGGACGATGACCGATCGCGCGTCGCCGGTGCGTGTCACGGGCGGTGGGCCGTTCGCCGCGATCAGCGCCACGGGCGCGCACACCTGCGGCACCACTGCGGAGCGCATTGTGTCCTGCTGGGGCTTCAACGTGCAGGGGCAGCTCGGCGACGGCACGCGGAATCATCTCGCGAAGCCGACGCGCGTCGCCATGCCTCCGCGCTGATATGCGCGTCTCACGGATTGGTCGACTGGCGCATCGCGCCGGAGTGCTGGCGACTGCACTGACGGCGCTCGTGGCATTCAGTGCCTGTGCTCGACTCTCGGACATCAGCGGCCCAACGACCCTTGGCGGCTCGGTGGCCACCGTGCAACTGTCGGCGGCCGAGGCCACGGTCGGGGTGGGCACAACGCTCGCGCTGCAAGTGACCGCGCGCGATGTGGAAGGACGTGTCGTGTCTGATCGGCCCGTGATGTGGTCGAGCAGTGACACATTGGTGGCACGCGTGTCGTCAACGGGCGTGGTGACCAGCGTGGCCACGGGTGCGGCGCAGATTGCCGCGTCAGTGGCGGGACGAAGTGCCGCGTTGCAGCTCACCGTAATTCCGCGGCCGGTGGCCAGTCTCGACCTGTCGCCGGTCGCGCCGCGCCTGCTGGTGGGTGGTGTGGTGCAGCTCGCCGCCACGCCGCGTGACGAGACCGGCGCCGCGCTGAGCGGGCGCCCGATTTTCTGGTCGTCGAGCGATCCGGCCGTTGCGAGCGTGGACGCGACCGGATTCGTGACTGGCCTCGCGGCCGGTGTGGCCACGATCACGGCCACGAGTGAGTCACGCGAAGCGGCTGTGGGCGTGGTGGTGTCGCCCGTGCCGGCCGCCACGGTGCAGCTGTCGCCCGCGCTGGACACAATTGTGGTGGGTCAGAGCACGCAGTTCACCGCCGTGCCCCGCGATTCTGTGGGGACGCCGTTGGTGGAGCGGGCCATCACGTGGTCCTCGAGCAATCCGTCGGTGGCCACCGTGTCGGCGAGCGGGCTGGTGCTCGCCATATCACCCGGGACCGCCACGTTGCGCGCAGAAACGGACGGCGCCTCCGGCACGGCGTCCGGGTCGGCGTCGGTGGTCGTGGCCGCGCGTCCAGTCGGGTCCGTGATCGTATCGCCATCGCAGGCGGCGCTCACGTTGGGCGAAACGGTCGCGCTCACGGTACAGGTGACCGACGACGCCGGCAACCTGCTCGTGGGGCGGCCGGTGGAGTTCAGCAGCGACAACACCAGCGTCGCGCAGGTCACACCCCAAGGGGTGGTGCGTGGGACCGGCGTGGGCAGCGCGACCATTGCCGTGTTGAGCGAAGGCAAAACCGGCGCGATGACGCTCACCGTGGCGCCCACGCCGGTGGCGTCCGTGCGCATCCAGCCGGCCAACTCGGTGCTGGCGCCAGGTGACAGCCTGCGTCTGGTCGCTGTGGCGCTGGATGCGGCGGGCAATGTGCTGTCGCAACGCGACGTCACGTGGACGAGTGGGGCTCCCTCGGTGTTCACCGTCTCGGCCAACGGGCTTGCGCGCGCGGTCGGTGCAGGCGCCGGACTGGTGTTCGCCGTTGTGGACGGACGTCTGGCGTCCGCGACCGTATCGGTGCGGGTGGCGCAGGTCGCCACGGTCAGGCTGTCCCCCGCCGAGGCGCAGCTCGTGGTGGGCAGCACAGTCGACCTGCAGGCGTCGGTGCGAACGGCCGGCGATTCGCTGCTCACAGGGCGCACCGTCCTCTGGCGGTCGAGCGACGAGTCCGTCGCCGTCGTCTCGGCCGTCGGCCGCGTGCGGGCGATTGCGCCGGGGGTGGTGCGCGTTGACGCGACGGTGGACGGCGTGGTGGGCGCGTCTACGTTAACCGTCGTGCCCAAGCCGGTGGCCACGGTGGCCGTTGGTCTCGCGGCGCCGTCCATCATTGTTGGGCAGACCACACCGGCCACGGCCACCCTGCGCGACGCAGCCGGTGATCCGTTGACGGGTCGCGTGGTCGCGTGGAGCAGCTCCAATCCGGCGGTGGCGACCGTGAGTGCGGCCGGCGCCGTGACGGGTGTGGCGCCGGGCACGGCGACCATTTCCGCGACGAGTGAAGGCGTGGTGGGGACCGCGGTGGTCACCGTGTCGCCGATTCCCGTGGCCAGCGTGACCGTGGCGCTGGCGCAGTCGGCGCGCTTTGTCGGGCAGACCACGCAGGCCACGGCCGTGACGCGTGATGTCGGCAACAACGTGCTCCTGGGTCGTGCGGTGGTATGGAGCAGTTCCAACACTGCCGTGGCCACCGTGGCCGCCAACGGCACGGTGACGGCGGTGAGTGAAGGCTCCGCCACGATCACGGCGACCAGCGAGGGCGTGCAGGGCTCAGCCGTACTCGCCGTGTCGCGCGTGCCCGTGGCCACGGTCACGGTGGCGCTGCAGTCCACCTCAGTGATCGTGGGCAACACCACGCAGGCCACGGCCACGCTGCGCGACGCCGGCAACACCGTGCTCACCGGCCGGGCGGTGGTGTGGACCAGCTCCAATCCGGCGGTGGCGACGGTGGCGTCGAATGGCCGGGTCACCACGCTCACGGTCGGCACCACCAACATCGTGGCCACCAGTGAGGGGGTGAGCGGATCGCGCGCGCTCACGGTGCTCAGGGTGCCGGTGGCGAGTGTCGATGTCGAGCTCACGCCGGCGTCCGTGATCGTGGGGGACAGCGCCACGGCCGAAGCCACACCGCGTGCGGCCAACGGCGATGTGCTCACGGGGCGTGCGGTGACGTGGTCGAGCTCCAATACGGCCGTCGCCACGGTGAGCGCGAGCGGCGTGGTGCGGTCGCTCACGGTTGGTACCACCACGATCACGGCGACCAGTGAAGGGGTGAATGGGTCGCGCACGTTCACTGTGGTGCCCATTCCTGTGGGGTCGGTGTCGGTGCAGCTCGCGCAGACATCGCTGACGCTCGGTGACAGCACCACGGCCACGGCGACTCCGCGTGCGGCGAATGGTGATGCGCTGACCGGCCGAGTGGTGACGTGGTCGAGCAGCAATACCAGTGTGGCCACGGTGGCGGCGAACGGTCTCGTGCGCACCGTGGGCCTCGGCACGGCGAATATCCTGGCCACGAGTGAGGGAATCGTCGGGTCGCAGTCCGTCACGGTCACGCAGGTGCCCATTGTTTCGGTGCTGGTGACGCTGGGGCAGTCGTCGCTGCCGATCAACGGCACGACGTCCGCGTCGGCCACGCCGCGGGACGCGAGCGGCAATGCGCTGGCTGGGCGCGTGATCACGTGGAGCAGCACCAATCAGGCCGTGGCGACCGTCTCGGCGACCGGTGTCGTCAGAGCGGTGAGTGCGGGTACGGCGAACATCACGGCCACGAGCGAGGGTGTGAGCGGCTTTCGGGCCGTCACGGTGCAACCGGCGCCGGTGGCCAGTGTGACCGTGCAGCTGGGAGCGGCTTCACTCTTTGTCGGCGGCAGCACGAGCGCCACGGCCACGGTGCGTGACGGCGGCAACAACGTGCTCAACGGTCGCGTGGTCACGTGGTCGAGTTCGAACACCGGTGTGGCCACGGTGAGCAGTACCGGGGTGGTGACCGCCGTGAGCGTGGGCAGTGCGACCATCACGGCCACGAGTGAGAGCGTGCTCGGCAGCGCGGTCGTGACGGTGTCGAATGTGCCGGTGGCCAGTGTGGCGGTGTCGCTTGCCACGCGGACGCTCGCCGTCGGGAGCACGACTACCGCTACGGTGGTGTTGCGAGACGCGGCGAGCCAGGAATTGACTGGGCGGACGATTGTGTGGTCCACGTCGAACGATGCGGTGGCAACGGTGAGTCCGGCGGGGGTTGTGACAGCGGTGGGCACCGGCACGGCCAGCATCATTGCGACCAGTGAAGGGGTGACTGGGTCGGCCAGCGTGACGGTGACGCCGGCGCCGGTGGTGCAGGTGACCGTGGCGCTGGCGTCGTCGTCGGGCCAGGTGGGTCAGACCACGTCGGCCACGGCCACGTTGCGCGATGCGCAGGGCAATGAGTTGACGGGGCGACCGATCACGTGGTCGAGTTCGAATGAGGCCGTGGCGACGGTGAGTACGACAGGCATCGTCACCACACACAGCCCGGGTACTGCGGTGATCAGGGCGACGGTCGAGGGGGTGAGTGGATCGGCGACCGTGACGGTGAGTGCGGTGCCCGTGGCGAGCGTCGGGGTGCAGCTGACGAATCCGGTGCGTACCGTGGGCCAGACGACCACGGCAACCGCCACGGTGCGGGATGCCGGCAACGACGTGCTGCCAGGGCGCACGGTGGTGTGGGCCAGCAGCAACTCCTCAGTGGCCTCGGTGAATGCGTCGGGGTTGGTGACGGCCTTGAGCGCGGGCACGGCCAGCATCTCGGCGACCAGCGAGGGGGTGGTCGGGCAGGCCACGTTCACGGTGAACCCGGCGCCGGTCGCGACGGTTGAGGTCCTGCTGGCCCATGCCACGCGCACGGCGGGTGAGAGCACCACGGCGACGGCGACATTGCGTGATGTGGCTGGCACTGTGCTCACGGGTCGTGCGATTGCCTGGAAGAGCAGCAACACCACGGTCGCCACCGTGGCACAGAATGGCGTGGTCACGACGCTCACCGCGGGCAGCACGAACATCACCGCCACGAGTGAGGGCGTGAGCAACTTTGCCACGCTCACGGTGAATCCGGTGCCGCCGGCGCCCGTCGCAAGTGTGCAGGTCACGCTGGCGCAGGCCACGCGGATCGTTGGTCAGCCGACGACGGCCACCGCGACATTGCGCGATGCCAGCGCCAATGTGCTCACGGGTCGCGCCGTCACGTGGACGAGTACGAACACCGCCGTCGCCACGGTCGATCAGAACGGCACCGTCACCACGCTCACGGCCGGCACCACCAACATCACCGCCACGAGTGAGGGCGTGAGCAACTTTGCCACGCTCACGGTGAACCCGGTGCCGCCGGTGCCCGTCGCAAGTGTGCAGGTTACGCTCGCGCAGCCTACGCGCATCGCGGGCGAAACCACCACGGCCACCGCGACGTTACGCGACGCGAGCGCGAACGTGCTGATCGGTCGCACGGTCACGTGGACCAGCACCAACACCACCGTCGCCACCGTTGATCAGAACGG
>JBBSPE010000005.1:0-62162 GCA_038259155.1 Gemmatimonadales bacterium | reverse complement strand
CGTGGTGCTCGTCGCGCCGGCCACGGCCGACTTTCTCGCACGCGCTGTACATGGGCACGCGGATGATCTGCTCTCGGCGTGCCTTCTGGCAGCCGAGGCGCCCGTATTGCTCGCGCCTGCCATGAATGATCGGATGTGGGCGCATCCCGCGGTGCAGCAGAACGTGGAGCGGGCGCGCGCTCTGGGGTATCAGGTCATCGATCCGGGCACCGGACCGCTCGCGGTTGGAGAGGGCAGTGGTCCCGGACGCATGCCGGAACCGGAGGAACTCCTCGCGCACGTCGGACGCGTGCTCGGCATGCGTGAACGGTCACGTCTTCGGGATCGCCGGGTGGTTGTCACGGCGGGGCCCACGCGGGAGCCTGTTGACCCGGTGCGATTCCTGTCGAATCGTTCCTCCGGGCGCATGGGCGTCGAGCTGGCTGCCGCTGCCTGGCGTCGTGGCGCGCAGGTCACGCTTATTGCCGGTCCACTTGAAGTGCCGCTTCCCGTTGGGGTCGAGGTGATCTCCATCGAGACCACCGCGGAACTTGGGCTGGCGGTTCGCCGAGCGCTGCCTGACGCCGATGTCCTCATCATGGCGGCGGCTCCGGCCGACTTCACCGTGGCGGAGCCGGCGGATCGAAAGCTGAAGAAGCGGGAACGTCCCGACACGCTGGCACTCGTCTCCACCACCGACATTCTGCTGGACACGCGCGACGTGCGTCCGGCCGGCGCCGTGATCGTGGGCTTTGCGCTGGAGACCGGCAACGCGGTCGCCGAAGGCACGCGCAAGTTGCACGAGAAGGGGCTCGACCTGGTGGTGGTCAACGATGCGACCGAACCCGGCGCAGGCTTTGCCACCATCACCAATCGCGTCACGCTCGTTGACCGCGAGGGCCGAGTGGAGCCGCTCTCGCTGCTGCCCAAACGAGAAGTGGCGGAGATCATTCTCGACCGCGCCGAGGCACAGCTTCGTGGACGCTAGGGAGCGACTGAAGCTGTACCTCGAGCAGCGTCGGGAGTTGGGCGAACAGGACCTCGTGCTCGACCAGCTGCCCGTGGCCGATGTCCTGGCCATGCTTGGCGCGGCATCGTCCAAGCCGGGCGGCACGTCCAGCGCAAAGACCACCGGTACAACCGGAAGAGAGTGCGGCGCGACGCCTGTTGATCGGCCGGCGCTCAAGGCGGAGCCGAAGGGGGAGCCGAAGGGGGAGCCGTCCGACCTGCAGCCAACAGCCGACGCAACCCCAGCGACACCGCCGCCGCCGCCAGCGCCGCGTTTCGACACGTCGGCACCGGCGACGACCGACTGGCGCGCCGTGCTTGGCGGCAAGCAGCCCGCCGCTCAGGATTCGCCGGTCGAGAAGAGCGTCGAGCGGACCGCAGAGACGCCTGCAGCGACGCCTGTCGAGAAGCCTGTCGAGAAGCCTGTCGAGAAGGCTGTGGGGAAGCGTAGTGAGAAGGCTGTGGAGCACGACGGCACGCAGGTCCCCAACGCCGCTTGGCTGCAGGCGCTCGACGTACCGTTTGGCCATACCGTGGGCGACGCGCGAACGGCGGGGGAGCCGGGCACGCTGGGTATGCCCGCATCGATGGACGAGATCGCCAACGCCGTGAAGCTGTGCACGGCCTGTGCGCTCCACAGCTCGGCAACAAACCCGGTGCCCGGTGAGGGCGATCCGCACGCCGATCTGGTGTGTGTGGGCGAGGCGCCAGGACAGCACGAAGACGAGTCCGGTCGCCCGTTTGTCGGCCCGGCCGGCCAGCTGCTCACGAAGATTCTGGCCGCGATCGACATGCCACGCGAGCAGGTGTTCATCTGCAACGTGCTCAAGCATCGTCCACCGGCGAATCGCAATCCGACGCCGGTGGAAGTGCAGGCCTGCCGCCCGTTTCTCGAACAGCAGTTGGCGCTGCTTCGGCCGCGCGTCATCATCGCCTTTGGCACGTTTGCCGCGCAGACACTGCTCAACTCCACGGAGTCCCTCGGCGCGATGCGCGGCCGCGTGCACCGGTACCAGGGCGTGCCGCTCATCGTGACCTATCATCCGGCGGCGCTGTTGCGCAACGAAGCCTGGAAGCGACCGACGTGGGAAGACGTACAGCTCGCGCGGCGCGTGCTGGATGCCTCACGTGAGGCCAACCCCTCATGAGCGCGCTTCCCATTCCTGCCGGCGCGCCACGCGACCCGTACAAGGATCGCCGCCCACCGTGGTCGGAAGACGCGGAGCGCGCCGTGTTGGGTGCTATGCTGCTCGATTCCGATGCCGTGATGCGTGCCGCGGAGCACGTGGACGATTCCATGTTCTACCGAGAGGGACATCGTCGGCTGTTCCGCGCGGCCATGGCGCTCACCGAACGCGGCGCCGTGGTGGACACCCTCACGCTCGCCGATGAGCTCGAGCGTCGCACCGAACTCGAACAGAGCGGGGGGCGTGAGTACCTCTCGTTCCTGGTGGACGCGGTGCCGACGGTTGCGAACGTGGAGTTCCACGCGCGCATCGTGCGCGAGAAGGCCATTCTTCGGCGTCTCATCGAAACGTCCACGGAAATCGTGCAGGAGGCGTTTGAGGCGCGGCAGCCCGCGCACGACCTGCTGGACATGGCCGAGTCGCGGATCTTCGCGCTGGGCCAGACGCGGGATCGGGCGGGGTTCTCGCGTGTGAAAGAGCTCTTGTGGCCCGCAATGGAAAAGCTCGAGCTGCTTGCACAGCGGGAGAGCGCGATCACCGGCGTACCGTCCGGCTTCAACGAGCTGGATCAGATGTTGTCGGGCTTCCAGCCGGCAGACCTCGTGATCGTCGCGGCGCGCCCGTCCATGGGCAAGACGGCCTTTGTGCTCAACATCGCGCAACACGCGGCCATCACCAGCAAGAAATCGGTGGCGTTCTTTTCGCTCGAAATGAGTAAAGAGTCACTGGTGCAGCGCCTGCTCGCGTCCGAGGCGCTCATTGACGCGCAGGCGCTGCGCAAGGGCGGTCGGGCACTTGATGATGCCATGCCGCGTCTCGCCCAGGCGGCCGGCATCCTCAGTCATGCGCCGATCTTCATTGACGACACGCCCGGACTGGGCATGCTCGAAATGCGATCGAAGGCACGGCGGCTCAAGGCAGAGAGCAACATTGATCTCGTCATCGTGGATTACCTGCAGCTCATGTCCGGTCCGGCAGGATCGGAGAACCGGCAGCAGGAAGTGTCACAGATTTCGCGCGGCCTCAAGGCGCTCGCCAAGGAACTGGGCGTGCCGGTCATCGCGCTTTCGCAGCTCTCGCGCGCGCCGGAACAGCGCACGGGCGATGACAAGGGACGCCCGTTGCTGTCCGACCTCCGTGAGTCCGGCGCCATCGAGCAGGACGCCGACGTCATCCTGTTCATCTTTCGGCAGGAAGTGTACGCCGAACGTGATGATACCGGTCGCCTCAAGGATCCCGGGCTCGAAGGCAAGGCGGAGATCATCATCGGCAAGCAGCGCAACGGCCCTATCGGCAGCGTGCGCCTGTACTTCCACAAGCACTACACGCGCTTCGACAACTACAGCGCGCGCTCCGATGCGCCGCCGCCCAGCATCGGACGCAGCAGCGGTCCGCGACTGGTCTCCGACGGCAATGAGCCGCCGTACTGAGCCGAGCGGCACGCACAGGACGCGCGCTTGATGGCCCGCGTCAAGTCCGTGCATCGGTGCAGTGAGTGCGGGGCCGATCATCCGCGGTGGGCCGGACGGTGCGACGGCTGCGGCGCGTGGAATACGCTGGCCGAAGAACCGTTGGCCGCTGCTCCATCGGCACGGCGTGCGAAGGAACTGGCGTCTGCGCGACCAGCCGCAGCCGCCGTGCGGCTGGAGTCGGTCACAGGCAGTGAAGCAATGCGGTGGCGCACCGGTCTCGACGAGTTCGACTTTGTCCTCGGCGGTGGAATCGTGCCGGGCTCGCTGGTACTGGTGGGCGGCGAACCGGGCATCGGCAAGAGCACGCTGCTGCTGCAAGTGGCGGCGCGCCTCGAAGCCGCGGGGCAGCGCACCTTGTACGTGTCAGGCGAAGAGTCACCGCTTCAGGTGAAGCTGCGCGCCGAGCGACTCGGCGAGCAGGCAGGCGGCGTGTCGCTGGTGGCGGAGACGCTGCTCGAAACCATTCTGGCAACGGCCGCGCAGCCCGACGCGCACGATCCGCGTCCGCTGGCGGCACTGGTGGTGGACTCCATTCAGACGGTGCATACCGACACGCTCGAAGGCGCGCCCGGCAACGTGGGGCAGGTGCGGGAGTGTGCGGCGCGACTCATGCGCTTTGCGAAGGAACGGGGCGTGGCGGTGTTCGTGATCGGGCACGTGACCAAGGGTGGCGGCATCGCCGGCCCCAAGACGCTCGAACACATCGTGGACACGGTGCTGTACTTCGAGGGAGAGGGTTCGCTCGATCACCGCATTCTGCGCGCGACAAAGAATCGCTTTGGCAGCGTGGACGAGATTGGCGTGTTTCGCATGGCACCTGAAGGACTCATGCCGGTGGCCAATCCGTCGGCGCTGTTTCTCGGTGACCGACACGACGTGTCGAGTGGGAGTGCGGTGTGCGCGCTCATGGAGGGTACGCGTCCAGTCCTCGTTGAAGTGCAGGCGCTTGCGGCACGCGCGGGCTTTGGCACGCCGCAGCGGGTGGCCAACGGGATTGATTCGCGTCGCCTGGCACTGCTCCTCGCCGTGCTCGACAAACGCGGCGGTTTTTCCTGTGCGGATCTCGATGTGTTCTGCAACATCGTGGGCGGCATGCGCGTGCAGGAGCCGGCGGTTGATCTCGCGGTCGCCGTCGCGATCGCGAGCAGCGTCACCGATCGCCCGCTGCCGCCAAACGCGGTGTTTCTGGGCGAGCTCGGACTCGGCGGCGAGGTGCGCGCCGTCACGCAGGTGGAGCGGCGTCTGTCGGAGGCCACGAAACTCGGCATGACCGATGCCTATCTCTCGGAACGTGCAGTGCCGCGACGTGTACCCGCGGGCATGACGGTGCACGGAGTACGCACGCTGGCGGACGTGCTGGCGCAGACCATCGGTCCGCGCGCGCGCCAGCCGCGCAAGGAATCGGCGCGGGTGCCAGCGGGCGAGACCTTTGCTGGCGAGGACGATGTCTGAGCCAATGTCTCCCGCTGCCGCACCGCGGCGGATCATCCCGCCGCCCGCGATCACGTCGCGTGATGACGCGCCTCCGCCAGATCGCACCGGGACCGTGCGCGACGTTGGCGTGATCATCGTGGCCGGCGGCTCCGGTTCGCGCACGGGCAGCGCCGAACTCAAGCAGTTTCGGTGGGTGAGCGGCCGGCCCGCGTTGCTGCACAGCGTACAGGCGTTCATGGCGCGCGATGACGTCGCCATCGTCGTGGTGGTGCTGCCCAAGGCGTACGCCGCCGATCCGCCACCCTGGTTGTTCCAGTGCGACGTTGATCGGCTGCTCGTATCCGTGGGCGGACGGGAACGCCACGAATCCGTGTACAACGGTCTCGAGGATATTCCCGAGGAGGTGCGCGTTGTTGTGGTGCACGATGCTGCGCGCCCGCTGGTGACGGACGGCACCATCGCACGCGTCATTGACGAGGCGCGTCTCGGACATGGCGCCGTGGCCGCACTGCCGGTGGTGGACACGCTCAAGCGCGTGGACGCCGACGGCCGTATCGTCGCCACCGTTGACCGCGCAGAACTGTGGCGCGCACAAACGCCGCAGGCGTTTCCGCGGGAAATGCTTGAACGCGCGCACCTCGCGGCTCGCGCTGAGCAGGTCGGTGCGACTGATGACGCCGGGTTGTGCGAACGACTCGGTGAGACCGTGGTCGTGGTGCGTGGCTCCGAACGCGGGCTCAAGATCACCGAAGAGGCGGATTTCGCGCGAGCCGAAGCACTGTCCCTGCTCACCGACTGATGCCTGTGGCGCGTGCGAACGTGAGGAGAACATGATGCGACCGGGCGCCGTGACGCTTCCGTTCTGGTCTCCCGCCGAGATTCAGGGCGCGGTGCGCGACGTGGTGGCGCATCTCGCCGACCGTCGGGTGCTCGCGTATCCCACCGAGACGGTGTACGGATTCGGCACCGCAGTCGACCATGAGTCCGTGGAAGCGCTCGTGCGCATGAAGCGTCGGCCACCAGCCAAGCCGTTCCTCCTGCTCATTGCCGGCAGCGACATGGTCGAGCGGCTCGGGCTCGTGCTCACGCCCAGCGCGTCACGCCTGGCGGCCCGGTTCTGGCCCGGTGCGCTCACGTTGGTGCTGCCCGGCGGCGATCATCGCGTGCCCGCACGTCTTCGCGGACCGGAGGGTGGGGTGGCGGTGCGCTGGACGCCGCACGCGGGGCTCCAGTCACTCATCCGCGCGTATGGCGACGCCATCACGTCCACAAGCGCCAACCGGCCGGGCGTGCCGCCGGCCGTCAGTGCATCGGAAATTGTCTCGCAATGGACCGACGAGATTCATCGCGGTCAGCTCCTCGTGCTCGACGGCGGGAAATTGCCTCCATCCGCGCCGTCCACCGTGGTAGACTGCACGGGTCGGCACCCGCGTGTCATCCGGCCGGGCGTTTTCTCGGCCGACGAGCTGCGTGATTGCGTGCCTGATCTCATTGGCAACGTCTGAGCCTCTCCATTTTCCCGAGTCGCGCATGCATCTGCTGTTCGTCTGCACTGGCAACACCTGCCGCAGTCCGCTGGCGGAGGCCATCGCCCGCCACTTCATCGAGACGCGCGGTGTGGTGAATGTGAGCGTGGGCAGCGCCGGCGTGAGCGCGTGGGATGGTGCACCGGCATCCGACGGCTCACTGCTGGTGGCCCTTGAGCATGGACTTGATCTGTCCGCGCACCGAGCGCGCCTGCTGACGCCAGAGTTGGTGGAGTCGGCCGATGTGATTCTCGCGCTCGGCCCATCGCACCTTTCGTTGATTGCGGACGCCGGCGGCGCCACGCGCGCACACCTGCTCACGAGCTACGCCACGTCAGGAAAGGAGGCCACGGGGGTGAGTGATCCCTTCGGCGGCGATCTCGACATGTACCGAGCCACGTACGCGGAGCTGCAGGGCCTGGTGGAGCAGGTGATTGATCGCGTGGCCGCAGGGCACGAGCCGGACAGCCGGTGACCGATCGGCCACGGCCGTCGCGGCTTGTGCTGCTCGGCCACCCCGTCGCGCACTCGCTGTCGCCGCGCTTTCAGCAGGCCGCGTTGGATGCCGCCGGACTTCCATTGCTGTACACCGCCGCGGACACACGACCGGAAGAGCTCACCGCCGCGTTGCAGCGTCTGGCGCGAGACGGCGCGGCCGGCAACGTCACGCTCCCGCACAAGGCCGCCGTCTTTGCCGCCTGTGCACAACGCACGTCGATCGCTGAGCGCACTGGCGCCGTGAACACGTTCTGGCACGACGCGCAGGGCCGGTTGGTGGGCGACAATACCGACGTCGCCGGCGTGCGTGCGGCCATCGGATCGGTGGCGCCCCAGGTGCTGCGCCCAGATCGGTTCGGCCAAGGGCAACCACTCGCTCCCCGTGTCGCGCTGCTGGGCGCCGGTGGCGTGGCTGCAAGTGTTCTGCTCGCCCTCGCCGACGTACCGGATATCACGGTGACCATCGCAGCGCGCTCGCCGGACAAGGCGAACTCGCTTCTCACGCGGCTTGCCATGCCAGGCCTGCAATCGACAACGGTTCTGCGCACGGCGGAGGAGGCCGTGGCGGGTGCGCATCTCGTCATCAACGCGACCCCCATTGGTCTCACCGATGATGCGATGCCCGTGGATCCCGCGGCGCTTGCTGCAGGCACCGCGGTGCTGGATCTGGTGTACCGGCGCGGCTTCACCCGTTGGGTACTCGCGTGCCGCGACCGTGGGTTGCTGGCCGATGACGGGCTGCGCATGCTGGTGGAGCAGGGGGCGGCGTCCTTCGCAGCCTGGTTCGGCGTGTCGCCCGACCGGTCGGCCATGTGGAACGTGCTCGAGCCGCGCCCACTCGTTGTCGCGCGCGGCACGCGTCCGCAGGTGACGTAGATGTCCGTCCACTTATCACCGAGCGACGTCAGCGCACCGGCGAGGAGCGCCCGGCCGGCGCGCCGGAGCGCCTGGCGCAGTGTGGCGCGTGGGCTCGCGGATCTCCTGCTGCCCCGCGCCTGCGCCGTGTGTCACGAACTGCTTGGCGCGCGTACGCCGGGCATCACGTGTGGCACGTGCTGGACGCGCTGCGAGGCGTTTCCGGAGCCCACGTGTCGCCGCTGCGGACATCCGCGGCAGACGCTGCCGGGGTTACGCCTGTGTGCCGCGCCCGACGCCGTGGCCGGATCCGCACCCGAGGGCACGGACGACGGGTTTGCCGCGTGTCGATGGTGTGCACGGCTCCCACCGTTTGTTCGGTCCGCCCGGAGCGCCGCTCGCGTGGACAGCGGTACGGCCAGCGGCATCGTTCATGCGCTCAAGTACAGCGGCTGGACAGCAATCGCGTCCGAAATGGGCGACCGCATGGCGCGCCTTTCCTTCCCCAACGACGTGGAACGCGAACGCGTTGCCCTGGTGCCGCTTCCGCTCGCGGCGGCCCGACTGCGGGAGCGCGGGTTCAACCAGAGTGACCTGCTCGCTGAGACCGTGGCGGCGCACTGGGGGCTTCCCGTGTGGCACGACGTTCTCACGCGGCAGCGGGAAACCGGCACCCAGACGCAGTTGACACCTTCCGAGCGGGCGAGCAACGTTTCCGGTGCGTTTGCGGCCCGCTCGGGCGCGGGCGTGCGGTTGCGGGGCGCGCATGTGGTGCTCGTGGACGACGTCGTGACCACCGCCGCCACCCTCAATGCTGCCGCGTCGGCGCTGATCGCCGGCGGTGTTCGCATTCTCAGCTACCTCACATTCGGACGTGCACCCGAGTCGGGTGACCGTCCGTCCCATATTTCTGATCCGGAATAGATTCCATGGCCATTCGCGTCGGTATCAACGGCTTCGGCCGCATCGGACGTCAGGTGTTGCGCGCCGCCAAGCAGCAGGGCGTCGCCGACCTCGACTTCGTCGCCATCAATGACCTGACGGACACGGAGACGCTGTCGCACCTGTTCAAGTACGATTCGGTGCACGGCACGTACGACGGTCAGGTCTCGGCCGACGACGACAGCATCACGGTTGATGGCGATCGCATCCGCATTCTCGCGGAGCGGGAACCCTCCAAGCTGCCCTGGAAGGAGCTCGGGGTGGACATCGTGCTCGAGGCCACGGGCCGGTTCACCAAGGCCGCCGACGCGCAGAAGCATCGTGACGCCGGTGCGAAAAAGGTCATCATCTCGGCGCCCGCGACCAACGAAGACATCACCATCGTGATGGGTGTGAACAGCGACAAGTACGATGCGGCGTCGCATCACATCATCTCCAACGCCTCCTGCACCACGAACTGCCTGGTCCCCATGGTCAAGGTCGTGCGTGATGCATTCGGATTCGTACACGGCAGCATGGTCACCATTCACAGCTACACCAACGACCAGAGCATTCTCGACCTGCCGCACAAGGACCTGCGCCGCGCGCGCGCGGCTGCTGTCTCCATGATCCCCACCACCACGGGCGCGGCCAAGGCCACCGCGCTGGTGATCCCCGAAGTGAAGGGGCTCATTGACGGCATCGCCGTTCGCGTGCCCACGCCCGACGTGTCACTCACCGACCTCACCTGTGTGGTGGAGCGGGCCGTCACCGTGGAAGAAGTGAACGCTGCCTTCCGCGCTGCTTCCGAGGGCGCCCTTGAGGGTGTACTCGGGTACAGTGAGGTGCCGCTCGTCTCGGTGGACTACATCGGCAATCCCAACTCGTGCACGCTCGATGCGCTCACCACCACGGTCATCAACGGCACGCTCGTGAAGATCTCCGGTTGGTACGACAACGAGTGGGGCTACAGCAGCCGCTGCGTCGATCTGCTGCGGTTCGTCGGCGCGCGTCTCTGACCCAAGGGGAATCCAATGCCCGCTCGGTCCATACGGAGTCTCACGGATGCGCAGGTGCACGGCCACCGCGTGGTGGTGCGTGTTGACTTCAACGTGCCGCTGGACGAGCGGGGTGAGGTCGCCGATGCCACACGGATCCTGGCCGCCGTCCCCACCATTCGGGCGCTCGCCAACCGCGGCGCGAAGGTCGTCCTGCTGTCCCACTTCGGGCGGCCCAAAGGCACGCCCAATCCCAAGTATTCGCTGCAGTGCGTGATGCCGCGCCTCACCGCTGCGCTCACGCCACTCAAGGTTGGGTTCCACGCCGAAACGGTGGGACCGGCCGCGGAGGCCGCGACGCAGGCGCTGCCGCCCGGTGGCGTGCTCCTCATGGAGAACACGCGATTCGCGCCGGGCGAAGAAGCCAACAGCGTTGACTTCTCTCGCGCACTCTCGGCGCTCGGCGACGTGTTCGTGAACGACGCTTTCGGCGCCGCGCATCGGGCACACGCCAGCACGGCGGGCATCACGCAATTTCTGAGACCTGCGGTCGCTGGTTTGCTCATGGAGCGCGAACTCGCCTTCCTGGGTGCGACGCTCGCCGCCCCGGACCATCCGTTCGTTGCCGTGCTGGGGGGCAGCAAGATCTCGGGAAAGATCGACGTGATTGAAGCCCTGTTGCCCAAGGTTGACCGGCTTCTCATTGGCGGCGCGATGGCCTGCACGTTCTTTCGCGCAATGGGCCTGGAAACCGGGACGTCGCTCGTGGAGCCCGACCGCGTGGACATGGCCCGCGACCTGCTCACCAGGGCCGGCGACAAGTTGCGGCTTCCGACCGACGCGATGGTGTCGCCGTCCATGGACAACCCGGCTCGTGCTCACGTTGTGTCCCGCGGGGCCATCGTCTCGGGCGAGGCGATGTTCGACATCGGTCCGGATTCGATCCGCGCCTATGCCGCCGAGGTGGAGCAGGCCCAGCTGGTGTTGTGGAACGGACCCATGGGCGTGTTCGAGCAACCTCCGTTCGACGCAGGTACCCGCGCGGTGGCGGATGCGATGGCTCGGGCCACCGACCGTGGTGCGACCACGATCGTGGGTGGCGGTGACTCCGCCGCGGCCGTCGCCGAGGCCGGCCTTGAGGCGCGTCTCACCCACATTTCAACGGGCGGGGGCGCATCACTCGAGTTTCTTGAGGGCAAAACATTGCCTGGCGTCGCGGCCCTCGACCAGGAGTAGAGTTCGTGCTTCGCACTCCGCTTTTCGCGGCCAACTGGAAGTTGAACCACGGCCCCAGTGATGCCCGCGCGTTCATGCAGCGATTCTTGGCGGAAACGCCCCGCCAGACGGACCGCACGCTCCTGTTCTTCCCGCCGGCACTCTCCGTGGCCGCCGTGGTGGACAGCGTGCGCGAACGGCCCGACCTCGTGGTGGGGGTGCAGCAGGTGCACAGTGAGTCGAGCGGCGCCTTCACCGGTGAAAACTCCGTCGCCATGGCGCGGGATGCCGGCGCGCGCGCGGTGCTTATTGGGCACTCGGAGCGTCGCCACGTGTTTGGCGAAACGGACGCCGCAACGGCCCGCAAGATGCGCTTGGCATTCGACGCACACCTCATCCCGATGCTCTGTGTTGGCGAGACGCTGGAGGAGCGTGAAGCCGGATCGACCGAGAGCGTGGTGCTGCGCCAGCTGGCGGCAGGCCTGTCCGAGCTGTCGGAAGCCGAGGTCACCGGCGTCGTGCTGGCGTACGAGCCCGTCTGGGCCATCGGGACCGGTCGGACGGCCACGCCGCAGGACGCGTCGGCAATTCACGCCGTGCTTCGGGCGGAGTTGCGTCGCCGCATCGGCGACCGCGCTGGCCACACTGCGATCTGCTATGGCGGATCCGTGAACCGCGGAAATGCGCAGGCGCTGCTCTCGTCGCCGGACGTCGACGGTCTCCTGGTCGGCGGTGCCAGTCTCGACGCGGACGGGTGGAGTGCGATCACTCGTACCGAAGTCCTTGGCTAAACCCAACGGTGGCATGGGCCAACCGCTTGCGACGGCGGAGGTTGGGCCTTGCGCCAAGGGCCCGCACTCGGCCAACTTTCAAGGCTCACGGTGGTATCGGCATTCGGTACACCGTGTTCTGAGCCTGCGCTCCGATCCAGAGATTCCCGCACCCGCACTCGCGCCATGTACACGCTGCTCCTTTCGATTCTCATCATCGACGCCGTGGTCCTCGGCCTCGTGATCCTCCTGCAGTCCGGCAAGGGCGGCGGGCTGGCAGCCAGCTTCGGCGGCGCGAGTTCATCGTCCGATTCCTTCATGGGCACGCGACAGGCGGGCAACCTGCTCACCACGCTCTCGTGGTGGTGCGGTGGCATCTTCCTGTTTCTCGCGTTCGTGCTGCAGCTGATGTCCGCGCGTGCCTCGGCGCCCACCTCCGTGCTCGATCGCCTCTCGGCGCCCGCCACGCAGTCCGCGCCTGTTGCGCCGAGTGGGGCCGCTCCGGCCCTTCCGCTCGATGCACCGTCATCGCCCGCGCCGTCGTCGGCCGATCCGTCGGCACCGCCGCCGGCGCCGACGCCCGACAACTGACCGCGCAGGATCCGGTGGGGACGCGCCCGCCTCAGGGTTTCCTCCTCCTCGAGGACGGAACCCTTTTCCTCGGAGAACTCGTCGGCCCCGTGCACCCCACCGTGGCCGAGGTCGTGTTCACCACGAACATGACTGGGTACCAAGAGGTGTTCAGCGATCCATCGTACAGCCAGCAGATCGTGGTCATGACTGCCACGATGATCGGCAACTACGGCGTGAACACCGAAGACCCTGAATCATCGCGCGCGCAGGTTGCCGGCGTGGTGGTGCGCGAGCTGTCGCGCACCTATTCCAACTGGCGTGCCACCGGGTCGTTGCAGGATTGGCTCGGTGAGGCCGGGATTCCGATACTCACAGGCGTCGATACGCGCCGGTTGGCCATGCACCTCCGCTCCGCGGGTGTGATGCGCGGCGTGATCGCCGAGGGTGCCACGCCCACGGCGGAGGCACTGGCGGCGCTCGGCGGGTGTCCACCCATGCTCGGCCTCGATCTCGCGTCCGTCGCCTCCACCAAGGAGCCGTTCGCGTGGGGCAATCCCGAACACGAGTTTCACGTCGTCGCGTTCGATTACGGAATCAAGCACAACATTCTGCGGCTGTTCGATGCGCACGGTGTTCGTGTAACCGTGGTGCCGGCGACGACCACCGCTGAGCGGGTTCTCGCGCTCAAGCCGGACGGCGTTTTCCTGTCGAACGGGCCCGGCGACCCCGAGGCCGTGTCCTACGCTCCGGCCACCATCCGGGCGTTGGCAGCGGCAGGCTTGCCGCTGTTCGGCATTTGCCTCGGCCATCAGTTGCTTGCACTCGCCTTTGGCGGCCACACCTCCAAGATGCCGTTTGGTCATCGGGGCGGGAATCAGCCGGTCAAAGACCTGGCCTCGGGCAAGGTGCTCATCACCTCGCAGAATCATGGCTTTGCCGTGGCGGGATCGTTGGCGGACGGCATCACCGATGCGCCCGACCTGATCGTCACGCACGTGAATCTGAACGACCACACGATCGAGGGGCTGCGCCACCGCACGCTGCCGGTCTTCGGAGTGCAGTATCACCCCGAAGCGGCGCCAGGCCCGCACGACGCGATTCCTCACTTCGCCGAGTTTCTCGACGCCTTGAAGTCGGCTCGCGTCTGAAGGGCACAACTGCTTGTCTCCCAAGCGCTTGACTGCGACGATCTGACGCCGTAGGTTCGCTTTTCTCGGGTGTGTCGCGCTGCCGCGGCGTCACCCTTCGCGCTGGGATTCCGCCCGGCGCGCCGCCCTCTGGAAGCGCTCATGACGAAAGCCGATTTGGTGGAAAACGTCACGGCACGGATTGCCCGGACCGCCGGTCCGACAATCTCAAAGAAGGATTGCGCCCGTGTCGTTGACGCCTTTCTCGATGCCATCAAGGAGGCGCTCGCCGAGCAGAAGAACATCGAGGTGCGTGGCTTCGGCACCTTCAAGATTCGGCAGCGCAAAACCCGCATGGCCCGCAACCCCCGCACCGGCTCTCCGGTCGAGGTGAGCGCCCGTCCTGTACCCGTGTTCAAGCCGTCCAAGGAGTTGCGCACGCTGGTGGCGGACGCCGACGAGGTGCTCGAGAACGCCGAGAAGGCGGCCGCCGATGTCGCCGCCCGGCTCACAGGACTGCGCGGCGATAGCGAGCCGCGCTGATCGGAGCCTGGGCGCCGTTTCCGGCCGGCGCGGGGCTGCGATCGGTTTGTGCCGCCTGGTGTATGTTCAGAACATGTCCGTTCCAGTCCTCGTTTTCGCCTCCTACGCTGACGCGTTTGGCGCCCGCACGGTCCAGGCCCCCATCACAGCGCCGTGCACCGTTTCCGACGTGGTAAATGCGCTTCGCACCCTGCCTGGGGGCGAGCGGCTGCCCAGCCGGCCAATGGTGGCCGTGAACCAGTCGTATGCGGCATTCTCCTCGCCAGTCGCGCCCGGCGACGAGGTGGCGCTGATTCCACCGGTGGCTGGCGGGTGAGCGCGCCCGCAGGCCTCATGCATGCCGGGCTGACCGACGGCTTTCTCGATCTTTCCGAGTTGATCGCCCGAGTCTCGCACACGAGTGTGGGCGCCATCGCGACCTTTCTCGGTGTAGTACGCGACGTCAACGACGGTCGCGCCGTCACTGGCATCGACTACGAGGCCTACCAGCCCATGGCAGAGCGTGAGATGCTGGCCATCGCCACCGAGGTGGCGTCCCGCCACGTCGGCTTGCGCATCAGCATCGTGCATCGGATCGGCACGCTGACCGTTGGCGAGGCCAGCGTGGCGATCGCGTGCGCTCATGCGCGTCGCGCACCGGCAGCGGATGCCATGCGGGAAGCCATTGAGGCACTCAAGGTGCGGGTCCCCATCTGGAAGCGGGAGCATTATGCCGACGGCGAGTGGCAATGGGTTGATCCCACTGGCTCGCGCTTTGCCGTTGGGCCGGCGGACCAAACGTCCGCGGCTGTGCCCGGAGCCACCGCCTCATGAGCGAGCCCACCACCCTCGTTGACCAGTTTGGTCGGCGCATCGAGTATCTGCGCATCTCGGTGACCGACCGCTGCAATTTTCGTTGCGTGTACTGCATGCCGCTTGAGGGGCTTCCGTGGCTGCCGAAGGACGAGATCCTGCGCTACGAGGAAATCACCGAGATCGTGCGTCAGCTGGCTCCGCTTGGCTTGCGGCGCCTCCGGCTCACTGGGGGCGAGCCCACCATCCGGCCCCAACTCGAGCAGTTGGTGGCCATGCTGCGGGCCGTACCGGGCATTCAGGACATCGCCCTCTCCACCAACGGCGTGCGCCTGCCGGAGATGGCGGAGTCGTTGGTCTCCGCGGGGCTCAACCGCGTGAACCTGAGCGCGGACTCCCTGCGTCCCGAGCGTGTGAAAGCGATCGCGCGGCGTGATCTTGGGTTTGATCTCGTGCGCGCGGCGTCGGCGGCAACGGCGGCCGGCATGGATCCGGTCAAGATCAACGTCGTGGTCATTCGCGGCACCAACGATGATGAGATCACTGATTTCGCCGCGCTCACGCGTGAGCATCCGTGGCACGTCCGGTTCATTGAGCTCATGCCGGTGGGCGACATGCGCGAGCTCACGTGGGACCACGTGGTGCCCACCAGCGAGGTGCTGGCGCGCATCAGCAGTCTGGGCGCGCTCGCCGATGATCCTGGGCCGGCACGCGGCAATGGACCGGCGCGCTACTACCGCCTGCCCGGCGCCGTGGGATCAATTGGCGTGATCACGCCCATGACGCACACCTACTGCGAGACGTGCAATCGTGTCCGGCTGACGGCTGATGGTCGCCTGCGCACCTGCCTCTTTGGCGACCACGAGGTGCTGCTGCGGGATGCGCTGCGACGCGGTGACCCACTTGAGCCGCTCTTTGTGCGCGCGCTGGCCGAGAAGCCGCGGCAGCACGAGCTGCTGCAGATGCAGGTGGGTGGATTGCGGGCGCTGAGCCAGGTCGGCGGCTAGTCCACGCCGGCTGGGACGGACCGGTCGGTCCAACATCGCGACACTATCGCGCGTCTTGTACCGGACCCCCGGACCGATTGCTGCATCGGTCGCGCAGGTCTTAAGTTGCACGGACTGAAGCATTTGTGACTCAACTGCATCCAACAGTGCATTCAACACGGACTTACTTCACATGGTGAACAAGATCACGGTGGTGGGCGCGGGCAACGTCGGCGCGACCACAGCGCAGCGTATTGCGGAAAAGTCACTCAGCCGCACCGTCGTCATGGTGGATGTGGCGGAAGGCATTCCGCAGGGCAAGGCGCTCGACCAATGGGAATCGGCACCCGTTGAGGTGTTCGACACGCGCGTGGTCGGTAGCAACGGGTATGAGGAAACTGCTGGCTCCGACATCGTGGTCATCACCGCTGGCATCGCGCGCAAGCCGGGCATGTCGCGTGACGACCTGCTCAAGACGAACGCCGGCATCGTGAAGTCGGTGTGCGAGCAGGTGAAGGCCACGTCGCCCGACGCGATCGTCATCGTGGTGTCCAACCCGCTCGACATCATGTGTCACGTTGCCAAGCACGTGACCGGGTTCCCGCGTGAACGCGTGATCGGTATGGCCGGCGTGCTCGACACCGCGCGTTACCGCTCGTTCATCGCCGAGGCGCTCGACGTGTCGGTGCAGGACATCCAGGCCATGGTGCTCGGCGGACACGGCGACACCATGGTGCCGCTCGTCTCCTACACCACCATTGCCGGCATTCCCATTCGCCAGCTCATGGGCGAAGAGCAGCTCGCCGCCATCGTGCAGCGCGCGCGTGACGGCGGCGCGGAAATCGTGAAGTATCTGAAGACCGGTTCCGCCTACTATGCCCCGTCGGCTGGCGCCGTGGAAATGGTTGACGCCATCGTCCGTGACCGCAAGCGCATTCTGCCGTGCGCGGCGTGGCTCGAGGGTGAGTACGGCATGTCGGGGCTGTACCTCGGTGTTCCGTGCAAGCTCGGCCGCAACGGGCTCGAGCAGATCATCGAAGTGGAGCTCACCGACGACGAGCGCGCCTCGCTCGCCAGGAGCGCCGACGCCGTTCGCGAACCCATGGCCACCATCAAGTTCTGATTCCTGTTGCGCCCACCGGCCCGGGCGCACGACATCGCGCGCCCGGGCCCACTTCATAGCACATGGCCTATCTCGCACGATTCTGGGACAGCACGATCGGCAAGAAGATCGTGATGGCGGTGACGGGGATCATCGGGATCCTGTTCGTCCTCGGCCACATGTCCGGCAACTTTCTGATGTTCAAGGGTGCGGAGGCAATGCACGAGTATGCATTGCTGCTCCGCACCAGCATGCCCGTGCTGTACGCCATGCGCGCTGTACTGGTGCTCGCGGTGATCCTGCATGCGCTCGCGGCGTACCAGCTGAGCATGCGCTCGAATGCCGCACGTCCGCAGGGCTACACCAAGGTGAAACCGCAGGTCACCACGTTTGCCGCGCGCACGATTCGCTGGGGCGGCGTGCTGCTGCTCGCGTTCATCGTGTTCCACATCGCGCAGATCACGCTGGGCTGGGTGGGCGTGCCGGGGTTCGTGCATCTGGATCCCTACAACAACCTGCGCAACGGTCTCGGCAATCCGCTGATCGCCGCGTTCTATGTGGCGGCCATGGCGGCACTTGGTCTGCATCTCTTTCACGGCACGTGGGCGGTCTTCCGCACGCTCGGGATTGCCCGTCCGTCGCCTACGCCACTCAAGCGTCGCCTCGCTATTGCCGTGGCCATCGTGGTCGCGGCCGGCTTTGCCACGATCCCCATCGGGGTGCTCGCTGGCGCATTCCCGGAGCAGCCCACGCCTGTCATGGCGGAGGGCCACTGACATGATCGAACTCAACAGTCGCGTTCCCGACGGCCCCATCGAAGAGAAGTGGGACAAGCACCGCTTCGAGATGAAGCTGGTGAATCCTGCCAACAAGCGGAAATACGACGTGATCGTTGTGGGTGCCGGCTTGGCTGGTGCGTCCGCCGCGGCCACCATGGCCGAGTTGGGCTACAACGTCTCGTGCTTCGTGTTTCACGACTCGCCGCGTCGCGCGCACTCCATCGCAGCGCAGGGTGGCATCAACGCCGCCAAGAACTACCAGAACGACGGCGATTCGGTGCAGCGCCTGTTCTACGACACGGTGAAGGGCGGGGATTTCCGCGCGCGTGAAGCGAATGTCTACCGGCTCGCGCAGGTGTCGGTGAACATCATCGACCAGTGCGTGGCGCAGGGCGTGCCGTTCGCACGGGAGTATGGTGGGCTGCTCGCCAACCGCTCGTTCGGCGGCGCGCAGGTTTCGCGTACCTTCTACGCCCGCGGCCAGACCGGTCAGCAGCTGCTCATTGGCGCGTATCAGGCGCTGGAGCGACAGATCGCGCTGGGCAAGGTGAAGATGCACACGTTCTCCGAGATGCTCGATCTCGTGGTGACGGACGGGCGCGCCCGCGGCATTGTCACGCGCAACCTGCTCACCGGTGAAATCACGGGGCACGCCGCCGACGCGGTGGTGCTGGCCACGGGTGGCTACGGCAACGTGTTCTTTTTGAGTACCAACGCCAAATACAGCAACGTCACGGCATCATGGCGCGCCCACAAGAAGGGCGCGGCCTTCGCCAATCCGTGCTATACGCAGATCCATCCCACGTGCATTCCCGTGAGCGGTGAGCATCAGTCCAAGCTCACGCTCATGTCCGAATCATTGCGCACCGACGGCCGTGTGTGGGTGCCCAAGAAGCAGAATGACAACCGGGCGCCGGCGCAGATTCCCGAGGCCGAGCGCGACTACTATCTCGAGCGCAAGTATCCAAGCTTCGGCAACCTCGCGCCGCGCGACATCGCCTCACGCGCAGCCAAGGAGGCCTGCGACGAGGGGCGTGGCGTTGGTCCTGGTGGTCTGGGTGTCTATCTCGACTTCGCTGACGCCATCAATCGCGTGGGCCAGACGACGATCGCCGAGCGGTATGGCAATCTCTTCGACATGTACCAGCGCATCACCGACGAGAATCCGTATCGCCAGCCCATGCGCATCTATCCCGCCGTTCACTACACCATGGGCGGGCTCTGGGTGGACTACAACCTCATGAGCAGCATTCCCGGCTGCCACGTGATCGGAGAAGCCAACTTCTCCGATCACGGTGCCAACCGACTCGGTGCGTCGGCGCTCATGCAGGGCCTGGCGGACGGTTACTTCGTGCTGCCGTACACCATTGGCAACTACCTGGCTGGTCTCAAGCACGAAAAGATCGATGCGGCCACGCACCCCGCGTTCGTGGACGCGGTGCAGTCCGTGAAAAGCCAGAGCGAGCAGTTGCTGGCGATCAAGGGCAAGCGCACCGTCGACTCGTTCCACAAGCAGCTGGGTCATATCATGTGGGACAAGTGCGGCATGGCACGCACGCACGAGGGGCTCACCGAAGGCATTGCGCAGATCCAGCAGTTGCGCAAGGAATACTGGAGCGACGTGAACGTGCCCGGCTCCGGTGCCACGCTCAATCAATCGCTCGAGAAGGCAGGGCGCGTGGCCGACTTCATCGAGCTCGGTGAGCTCATGTGTCGCGACGCGCTCAATCGCGAGGAGTCCGCCGGCGGCCACTTCCGCGTGGAGTATCAGGAAGATGGCGAGGCCAAGCGCAACGATGACGAGTTTGCCTACGTGGCCGCCTGGGAGTGGACGGGGCCCGACAGCGAGCCGCGTCTGCACAAGGAAGCACTGGAGTATGAGAACGTGAAGCTGGCTACCCGGAGCTACAAGTAATGCGATTGACTCTGCACGTCTGGCGCCAGAGCGGCCCCAATGCCGCCGGCAAGATGGAGACCTATCCCGTGGACGGTGTCGAGGCCGACATGTCGTTCCTCGAAATGTTCGACATGCTCAACGAGCGGCTCACCACTGCAGGCAAGGAGCCCATCGCGTTCTCGCATGATTGCCGTGAGGGGATCTGTGGCTCGTGCGCGATGATGATCAATGGCCAGGCACACGGGCCATGGAAGGGAGCGGCCACGTGCCAGTTGCACATGCGCGCGTTCAAGGACGGCGACGAGGTGTACGTGGAGCCGTGGCGCGCCAAGGCATTCCCGATTGTGAAGG
Organism: Gemmatimonadales bacterium; assembly: GCA_038259155.1. GTDB lineage: Bacteria > Gemmatimonadota > Gemmatimonadetes > Gemmatimonadales > Gemmatimonadaceae > JAABRT01. The sequence continues at coordinate 42,149 of JBBSPE010000005.1, read as the reverse complement.
ACCTGGTGGTCGACCGCAGTGGGTTCGACCGCATCATCCAGTCGGGTGGCTATGTGTCGGTGAACACCGGCGGCGCGCGTGACGCCAACGAGATCCTCATTGGCAAGGATGTCGTGGAGGAGTCGATGGACGCGGCCGCGTGCATCGGCTGCGGTGCCTGCGTGGCCGCGTGTCCGAATGCGTCCGCCTCGCTGTTCACGGGCGCCAAGATCTCGCATCTGGGCCTGCTGCCGCAGGGTCAGCCGGAACGTGACCGTCGGGCGCTGTCCATGGTGGAAACCATGGATCTCGAGGGCTTTGGACACTGCACACTCACGGGCGAGTGTCAGGAAGCGTGCCCCAAGGAGATCTCGATTGACGTGATCAAGCGAATGAATCGCGATTACGCCACAGCGGCAGTGCGGTTTGTGCCGGCGAAGGAGTCCGTCGGCGCCGGGTGAGTCCAGCCGCCGGATCTCCCGGCCGCATAGGAGTGTCTGCGATCCCCTTCGGCTGCGCGCTCAGGCGTGCAGCGGGAGGGGATTGCTCGTGGGTACCCACGGAACGGCGCTCGGACGGGCGATGAGATACCCCTGCGCATACGTCGCACCGTGCGATCGCACCCAGTCGAGCTCACCCTCCGTCTCGATGCCCTCCGCCAGCGCCTCGATGCCGAGTGCGGCCGAAACGTCGAGCAGGTTGGCCGCGATGCGCGCCTTGTAGGGGTCCCTGTCCACCCCCCGAATCAGCTCCATGTCAATCTTCAGGATATCGGGGCGGAGCAGGTGAATGAGATTGAGCGAGGAGTAGCCCGCGCCCACGTCATCGAGCGCGATGCGGAATCCCGCGCCGCGATAGTAGTCGAGGATGCGACGGAGATGGGCCGGATCATGCGCCCGCTCCGTCTCCACGATCTCGAAGACCACCCGGCTGCGATCCAGGCCCACGGCGTCAATCGCGGCAACCGTGCTGCGCAGGCAGGACGTCGGGTCGTAGATCGCCGTCGGGGCGAAGTTCACGAACAACGCGCCCTGCAGCCCGTGCGATGCCGCCTGGGCGATCGCCGAACGTCGAGCGGCAAGGTCGAGCTGAAAGAGCAGCCCGGCATCGCGGGCCGACTCGAACAAACGCGCTGGGGAGAGCAGGGCACCGTCCGGCATGACGCCGCGCAGCAGGGCCTCGTGGCCGTACAGGCGCGTCGGGTCGGCGGCGTGAACAATCGGCTGGAAGTGCGAGGTCAGGCGTCGCTCGGTCAACATCGCGAGCAGCCATCCGCTCTGCGCACGCACCACCAAGCGGGCCAGCGGTTCAACGCGTGCCACGTCGTCGGCGACGGGCGACCTGCCACTCGCGCACAGCAACGCCCGGGTATCCGCGCGCTCCACCGTGGACAGCCCGCCTTGCAGGCTCGCCATGACGGACTCCCACTGTGCGTCGGCAACCGGGAAGCACACTCCTCCAGCTACCGAGGGGCTGGCCATCACATCAAGGGTGTGCAAGAGCGCGCGCGTCTTGGCCTCGATGTGCGCGGCCGGAAACCAGCAGTGCAGGTCGCCGCTCGTCGGTTCCGGTGCCGGCAGCGATTCACAGCGCCCACAGGGTCGCCGCGCAGCTGGTGGCGCGTGCGAGTCGACTCGATCTGGCGCGGACAGGTCCTGATGCAGGGGTAGCGACTTTGGAGACACGACGAGCGGGTGTAGAAGAGAGTGGTCGGACGGACCGCGCGCGGTCTTCGAGACTCCGAAGTGTCGGCGCCGCCGCCGAGAAGCTGAAGTTCCGACGCACCCGCTTCCCGATCTCGCGGTGATCGCCTGTTGTCAGAGCTTCGGCAACGTCACGCCCACCTGTCCCTGATACTTTCCCTTCTTGTCCCGGTAGCTGACCTCCGGCGGCTCGTCGCCCTCGAAAAAGCACACCTGCGCGATGCCCTCGTTCGCGTAGATCTTGGCGGGGAGCGGCGTCGTGTTGGAGATCTCCAGCGTCACGTAGCCCTCCCACTCGGGCTCGAACGGCGTCACGTTGGTGATGATGCCGCACCGCGCGTAGGTGCTCTTGCCCACTGTGAGCGTGAGCACATTGCGGGGAATGCGGAAGTACTCCACGCTGCGTGAGAGCGCGAACGAGTTGGGCGGCACGATGCACACGTCGCCCTCGTACTCCACGAACGACTTGGGGTCGAACGCCTTGGGATCGACCACGCTGCTGAGCACGTTGGTGAAGATCCGGAACTCGTGGCTCACCCGCATGTCGTAGCCGTACGAGCTCACGCCGTAGGAAATCACCGAGGGTGCGCCCTCGACGTGGCGGACCTGACGTTCGGCGAACGGCTCGATCATGCCGTGCTCGAGGGCCATTTGCGTGATCCAGCGGTCGTTCTTGAGCCCCATCGGTACCTGCGGCAGGAAGGGAGGGAAGGATTGAGCCGGCGCCGCAGCGGTCCGACTGGGCATGGCGGCCAAGATACCAAGGAAACGGGCGGGGGCCAACCGGCACACTCACGCGAAGTGGCATCAGCCTGCACATTGAGTGCGGGTGGTCCGTTGGCTAGCTTCCGGTATTCTGATCATGTGAAAGTTTTCACGAGGTCGCTTCACCTTCTGGCATGCTGCGCGAATATCTCCCGGTTCTCCTGCTGCTCGGCTTCGCGGCCGTCAACGCCGTCGTCATCATCGGCCTCGGGGAGCTCGTCACGCGCGCCACACCCACGGCGGTCAAGAAGCAACCGTATGAGTCCGGCATGTCACCGCTGGGCGACGCGCGCGACCGGTTTTCGGTCAAGTTCTACCTGGTCGCCATGCTGTTCATCGTCTTCGACATCGAGACGGTGTTCATGATCCCCTGGGGCGCCTACTACCAGCAGCTGTCGTGTTCCGTGCCGCTCGTGGACCGCGTGTGTCCGGCCGGCCAGCTGTCGTTCTTCGGCTTGGGTGAAATGCTCGTCTTCGCCGCCATCCTGCTCGTGGGCTACGTCTACGTGTGGAAGAAGGGAGGCCTGACATGGGATTGACTCCGTCCATCAGCGACACCGGCGTCACCGCCGTGCGCACGCCTGTCGCCACCCATCCGGACGGCGGCTCGCAGGACAGCTGGGTCGCCAGTCGCCTCGACTTCCTGGTGAACTGGGCCCGCAGCGCGTCCATGTGGCCTATGCCCTTTGGCACAGCCTGCTGCGCCATTGAGTTCATGGCCACGGCGGCAAGCCGGTACGACCTCGCGCGCTTCGGCATGGAGCGGCTCAGCTTCTCGCCGCGCCAGGCGGATGTGCTCATTTGTGCTGGACGCGTGCCGTTCAAGCTGGCGCCGGTGCTGCGCCGGATCTATCAGCAGATGCCGCAGCCCAAGTGGGTCATCTCCATGGGCGCGTGCGCGAGCTCCGGCGGCATGTTCGACAACTACGCGGTGGTGCAGGGCATCGACACGATCATCCCGGTGGACGTGTACGTGCCGGGATGCCCGCCCCGACCGGAGGCGCTCATGTACGCCATCCTCATGCTCCACAAAAAGGTGCAGGCCGAGCGGTTGTCCGACGCGTCCATCCGGGCCGAGATCGAGCCCGATCCGGAAAGCCATCTCTACATCCCACCGTCGCGCATTGACGAGCTGTCCGAGCCGTTTGGCAACTCGGTTCACCAGACGCGCAGCGCGCCGTGAGCGCTTCGCTCCCGCCGTACCAGTCACCGTTGCCGGGCAGCGCGCGCGAGGCCGCGCGCCTGCCGGCGCCGGTCACACCGCACAATGTGGTGCAGCACGGAGGCGCTGAGAACCCGACGGTCGCCGCGCTGCGCGAGCGTTTCCCGCGCCACGTGGTACGATCGCGCGTGATGTGGGGTGAATCCACCGTGTACGTCACCGGCGAGGCGGTGCACGATATCATCCGCTTCCTGCGCGATGACACGTCGCACGCCTACAACTACCTCGTGGACATCACGGCGGTGGAGTACCGCGATGCGGGCCAGCCACTGGAAGTGGTGTGGCACCTGCGCTCATTGCCGTGGCAGCGATTTCTGCGGCTCAAGGTCGAGCTGCACGCCGAGTCCGTGCTCGAAGTGCCGTCCATCGTGGATTTGTACGCCGGCGCGGATTGGCTCGAGCGCGAGTGCTACGACATGTTCGGCATCTCGTTCGCAGGTCACCCGGATCTGCGACGCATCCTGATGTGGGACACCTACCGCGAAGGGCATCCGCTCCGGAAGGATTTTCCGCTGCGCGGCCGGTTCAGCCGCGCCGAGCAGCTGTCGCAGGCGCTCGCGATTGACACGACCGGCGGCTACACCACGGCAGAGTTGTCCATCGCCGAGGCGTACAACGACCTGCCGGAAGACATGAAGCAGCGGTTGCGCGCGGCGCGAACGGTGGGAACGCCCGGCGACGCCGCGGGCGGTGACGTATCTGGAGCGGGCACGTGAGTCGGCGCACGATCGAGATGGCGGTTGGCACGGCAGGCCTCGACGCAACGGGTCGGCCGATCCGCGCGCCACTCACGGTTGGCGCGCGCGGTGGACTCGCCGTGGAAGCGCCACCGGAGCCCGACCTCGAAGGCGATCACATGCTCATCAACATCGGCCCGCAGCACCCGGCCACCCATGGTGTGCTGCGCCTGGTGCTGGAGCTCGATGGCGAGACGGTGGTGCGGTGCGTACCACACATCGGCTATCTGCACTGCGGCTTCGAGAAAATCGGCGAGTATCGCCAGTACAACCAGATCATCCCGTGGACCGATCGCGAGGACTACCTCAACTCGCTCGGCAACAACGTCGCATTCGTGCTCGGCTGCGAACGCCTGTTCGGCATCGAGATCACACCGCGGTGCACGGTGCTGCGCGTCATCGCGATGGAGCTGTCGCGCCTCATGTCGCATCTGGTGTGGATGGGTACCACCTGCATCGATATCGGTGCGTTCACGCCGTTCCTGTGGCTGTACCAGGAGCGCGAAAATCTCTACAACCTTCTCGAGGGCTGGGTGGGCGCCCGTCTCACCACGAGCGCCACGCGCGTGGGCGGCATGGCGGCCGAGGTGCCGGACGGTTGGATGGACGGATTGAATGCGTTCATCCGCAATTTTCCCAGGACCCTCGAAGAGTCGGACCGCATGCTGTCGCGCAACGGCATCTGGATGGGGCGCACCGTGGGCATCGGTGCACTCACGGCTGAAGAAGCGATCAACTGCGGGATGTCCGGCGCGATGTTGCGCGCGTCCGGTGTGGCGTACGACGTGCGCAAGGATTTTCCGTACCTCGACTACGAGACGTACGATTTTGACGTGCCGGTCGGCACGAGTGGCGACGTGTACGATCGCTATATCGTGCGCGTCGAAGAGATGCGGCAGAGCATCCGCATTCTTGAGCAGGCTGTCCAACGGCTCCCGGACGGTCCACTCAACGTGGATGATCCGCGCGTGATCCTGCCGCCCAAGACGCGCGCCACCAGCCAGATGGAAAGCATGATCCATCACTTCAAGCTGGTGATGGAGGGACCGCGTCCACCGGCCGGCGAGGTGTATGTGCCGGTGGAAAGTCCCAAAGGCGAGAAGGGCTATTACCTCGTGTCGGATGGCACGAGCAAGCCGGTGCGTTGGCGCATTCGTCCGCCGGCGTTCGTGAACCTGTCGGCGATCCCGCGCATGGTCGAGGGTCATCTGCTCTCCGACGTGATCGCCATCAATGCGAGCATCGATATCGTGATGGGAGAGATCGACCGATGACGTACGGACCCAGCAGCGGTCAGCTGGTGCGTCCACCGGCGCATCATCACGAGGAACCCTATGTGGCCGTGTTCACGGGTGCGCGCCGCGCCGAAATCGACACCATCCTGTCGCGCTATCCCACCAAAATGGCGGCGTTGCTGCCGGCACTCTGGATCGTGCAGGACACCCATGGCTGGGTGAGTGATCATGCGGTGGAAGAGGTCGCGGGCGTACTCGAGCTCACGCCTGCGTACATCAAGGGCGTGCTGTCGTTCTACACCATGTACCACCAGCACCCGGTGGGCAGGCACTTTGTGCAGGTGTGCACCACCACGCCGTGCAACGTGTGCGGCGCGGAGGACGTGGTGAAGGCGTTCCTGACCGAGACCGGCTGCGGCGAGCTTGGCGTCACCTCCGCCGACGGCCGCTTCACCGTGATCGAAGTGGAGTGTCTCGGCGCGTGCGGGTTTGCCACGCCCGTGATGATCAACAATGAATTCATCGAGTCCGTGACCCCGGAACGGGTGGCGCGGATCGTGGCGGAGCACGACTGATGGGCTATCCACATCCCTCGCACGCACGTGAGACCGCGGTGTTGTCGAAGTATTTTGGCGACCCCGAGGCGCGCACGCTGGCGGGATGGAAGGCGCGCGGCGGCTATGCGTCGCTCGAGACGGCGCTGGGCATGGATCCGGTGGACATCCAGAACCTCGTGAAAGAGTCCGGGCTGCGCGGTCGCGGCGGCGCGGGCTTCCCCACGGGCATCAAGTGGTCGTTCATGAAGCCCGACGGCAAGCAGCACTATCTCTGCTGCAACGCGGACGAGTCAGAGCCCGGCACCTTCAAGGATCGCGAGATCATGCGCTGGACGCCGCACGCTCTCGTGGAGGGTGTGGCACTGGGTGCGCATGCCATCTACGCCGATACCGCGTACATCTACATCCGTGGGGAATACGCCGATCCCTTGGCACGCGTGCAGGACGCCGTAACCGAGGCGTACGAGGCCGGCATTCTGGGCGCGAACGCGATGGGCAGCGGAAAGCGCCTCGACGTGCATGTGCATCGCGGAGCCGGTGCGTATATCTGCGGCGAAGAAACAGCGCTCATGAACTCGCTGGAGGGACGCCGTGGCAATCCGCGCATCAAGCCGCCGTTCCCCGCCGTCGCCGGGCTCTTTGGCAAACCCACCACCATCAACAACGTGGAGACGCTGGCGGCCGTCCCGCACATCCTCCGCGAAGGTGCCGCGTGGTATCAATCGCTCGGACGCGGTGACAACCCAAAGAGCCGCGGCACGAAGTTGTTCTCCGTCTGTGGCAACATCGCGCGTCCGGGCAACTACGAAGTCGAAATGGGGTTCCCGTTCGGGGACTTCCTGAATGATCTGTGTGGTGGTGCGTTGCCCGGCCGCGAGATCAAGGCCGTGATTCCCGGCGGCTCGTCCGTACCGATCCTCACGCGCGCTGAAGCTGAGGGGGCGTTCATGGACTACGAGGGCATGGTGGATGCGGGCACGATGCTCGGCTCCGGCGGCGTCATCGTGTTCGATGATCGACAGGACATGGTGAAGCAGATCGCGCGGCTCGCCCGTTTCTACGCGCACGAGAGCTGCGCGCAGTGCTCGCAGTGCCGCGAGGGCACCGCGTGGACCACACGCATCCTCGAGCGCATCTCGGACGGCCACGGTACCGCGCGCGACTTCGACACGCTGCTCTCCATCGCCGACAACATGACCGGCAAGACGATCTGCGTGCTCAGCGATTCCTGCGCCACACCCGTGGTCTCCGGGCTCAAGAAGTTCCGCGGCGAGTTCGAGGCGAAGTTGGGTCCGGACCACAGCCGTGGTGTGGTGCCCGTGTTGCTCACGTCAAACCGAACGGCCGTCGCATGAGTGCGCCCAATGGCGGCGATCCGCCCGTCAAGATGATCACGCTCACGATCGAGGGGCGAACGGCGGTCGTTCCGGAAGGTACCAACCTCATCGAAGCCGCCAAGACAGTGGGCGTGCTCATTCCGCACTACTGCTACCACCCGGGTCTTCCGGTGGCTGGCGTCTGTCGCATGTGTCTCGTCGATGTGGAGCGTTTCCCAAAGCTCGCGCCTGCCTGTGCCACCACGGTGATGGACGGGCAGGTGGTCACCGTGCATTCCGAGAAGACGCGCGAGGCGCGCAAGGGCGTGCTGGAGTTCCTGCTCATCAATCATCCGCTCGACTGCCCGGTCTGCGACCAGTCCGGCGAGTGCGAGCTGCAGGACTACACGTTTCAGGAAGGGCGTGCGGAATCGCGCTACGAAGAGCCCAAGCGCTTCAACCCGGTGGAGGATTTCGGCGGCGACGTACTCTACGTGCCGAACCGATGCATCCTGTGCACGCGCTGTGTACGCTTCATGGGAGAAGTCGCCGACGACCCGGTGCTCAACGTGTCCGAACGGGGTGACCGGGCGTTCATCGGCAAGGCACACGGGCACGATCTCACCAACGTGTGGGCCGGCAACGTGGTGGATTTGTGCCCCGTTGGCGCACTGTTGAGCAAGGACTTTCTCAACAAGGCGCGGGCGTGGGAGCTCGATCGGCACGCCACGGTGTGCACCGGTTGCTCGCAGGGTTGCAACGTGACGCTGGAGACGCGCGACAACACCGTGGTGCGACTCAAGCCACGCAGCAACTCTGCCGTGAATGAGTACTTCATGTGCGAGGTGGGCCGGCTTGACTATCGGTGGATGAATCGCGCCGACCGCCTCGATCTGCCGAAGGTACGCTCCGGCGAGCGCCTGCAGGACGTGGATTGGGAAGAGGCGCTCGACGCGGCTGCGGCGCTGCTCGCCGATCGGCGTGTGGTGGTGCTCGCATCACCGAACTGCAGCAATGAAGCGCTGTTCCTCGCGGAACGCATCATGTCGCGGCCGCAGGGTGGTGCGGGAGTCTTTCGCGTGCGCACTGGCGACTCCATGCCGTTGCCTGGTGTGCCGGACCTGTCGCTGCGCGAGGAGCCCGCCCCCACCGCACGGGGGGCTAGACTGCTGGCCAACCGCCACCTCTGGGCGGGCGCGCCGCCGCTCGGACCGAACGACGCGCTGTTGGTGCTCGACGAGTGCCTGGAGGGTGAACTCGAAGTCGCCGTCACGGAGCTGCTCGCGTCCGGTGCGTCAATCGTACACGTGGGAACGACATTGCCGGCCGCGCTCGCGAACGTCGCGCGGGTTGCGCTGCCCGTGACCAACCATACGGAAGAAGAAGGCACCTTCACCAACCTGCGTGGACGGGTGCAACGATTCCTGCAGGCGCGCACAGGGCCAGGGGTCGCACGGCCGAGTTGGTACGCGCTGAGCGACCTCGCCGAACGATTGGGCGCCAGCCAGGGCTTCGCACAGCCGTCAGACGTTTTTGCCGCGGCCGCTGCAACCCATGCGTTGTTCGCGGGCCTCACCTACGCCCGGCTTGGGTTGCGCGGACTGCCGATCGCTGATGCCGAGGCGCGTTCGCGCTTGCCGGACGCCGCGGTGCCCGCATGATCACCTTGGGCGTGCTTCCTCCGTTGGCGCTCGACCTCGCGACCTGGTTTCCCCGTCAGGATTCGCAGCAGGCGCCGGAGTCCATCTACACCTTCGCACTGGCGAGTGTGGTCAAGCTGCTGGTGGTGTTCACGCTGTACATGCTTGGCGTGGCGCTGCTCACGCTTGCCGAGCGAAAGGTCTCCGCCTGGATCCAGGACCGACGCGGCCCCAATCGCGCCGGACCGTTCGGACTGCTCCAACCGGTCGCCGATGGCATCAAGAACCTGATGAAGGAGGAGGTGCGCCCGGCCGATGCCGAGAAGTGGCTCTTCATCATCGCGCCCATGCTGGCGTTCATTCCGGCCATGCTGACATGGGCGGTGCTGCCGCTCGCCGCCCCGCTCCCCACCCCGTGGGGCCTGATCAGCATGTCGGTGGCGTCACTCCCGGTGGGATACCTGTTCATGCTCGCAATCTCGTCGCTTGGCGTGTACGGGATGGTGCTGGCAGGCTGGAGTTCGAACAACAAGTACGCGCTGCTCGGCTCCCTGCGCTCAAGCGCACAGATGATTTCCTACGAGATCGCGCTCGGTATGAGCACGATTCCCATCCTGCTCCTGTCGGGCAACGTCTCGCTCAATGCGATCGTCGCCGAACAGCAGCACATGGGGTGGAACGTGCTCTCGCTCACGATCGCCTGGTTCATCTTTCTTATCGCGGCGTTCGCCGAGACGAATCGGTTGCCCTTCGACCTGCCGGAGGCCGAAGCCGAACTCGTGGCGGGTTACCACACCGAATACAGCGGTATGAAGTTTTCGATGTTCTTCATCGCCGAGTATGCGAACATGGCCACGATGAGCGGCCTCATGGCGGCGTTGTTCTTCGGCGGCTGGGACATTCCGTTCACCACCTGGGACAACAGTGGACCGTTCACCGTGGTCAAGACGCTGGCGACACTCTCGATGTTCGCCGCCAAGACCGGCATGTTCCTGTTCCTCTTCATGTGGGTGCGGTGGACGCTGCCGCGGTTCCGCTATGACCAGCTCATGACGCTCGGCTGGGGCATCATGCTGCCGCTGGCGCTCGCGTACATCATCGTGATCGCCGCAGCCACGCTGGCGCTCGACTTCGTGGGCATCTCGCGCGGCGTGCCGTTCTCGCTGTGCCTGTTGGTGCTCAATCTCGCGCTGGGCGCCATGCTGCTCTGGTGGGGCGACAAGGGCAAGCTGCTCAGTCCCGCCAGCGCACGACTGGGCAAGGTGGAGTTGGCGCGCCTTCGCTCGCGTTCGGCGGCGCCGCGCTCCATGGCCATGGGTGCCCCGACCGCACGAACGATTGCCGTTGCCGCAGCGGGAAGCGAGACCACGGCGGATGTCGCGCCCACTCAGGAGGTCGGCGTATGACCATTCGCGTCACGGTCCTCGAGCGTCCCATCGAGCATGTCAGCTACATCCGGTCCACGCTGAGCGGCCTGGCTACCACCTTCCGGCATCTCATCGACCCGCACAAGGTCACCATGCAGTACCCGGAAGAGCGGTGGGACCTCTCTCCCCGCTGGCGGGGAACGCACCGGATGCTCACGACGGAGACCGGCCAGGCCAAGTGCGTGGCGTGCGGACTCTGCCCAACGGTGTGTCCTGCCAATTGCATCAAGCTGGTGCCGGGCGAAGACGAAGAAGGGAATCGGTATCCGCTCATTTTCGAGATCGACGAGTTTCGCTGCATCTTCTGTGGCTACTGTCAGGAGGTGTGCCCCGAAGAGGCGATTCACCTCGGCCGCCACTACGAAAATGCCGAGTTCTCGCGTGAGGCGTTCGTGTACGATCTGGAACGGCTCATGGCGCAGACGCATCCCGTGAGCGAGCTCTGGGATCCTGCCGACCCCACGGGCGAATGACGCCCTTCTACCGCTTCCAGTTCTACCTGTTCGCCATCATGGCGATCGGTGCGGCGCTGCTCTTTGTCACGCGCAGAAGCCCCGTATCGGCAGCGCTCTGGCTCGTGAACGTCATGTTTGCGCTGAGCGGCCTGTATGTGATGCTCGACGCGCCGTTTGTGGCCGCCGTGCAGGTGCTCGTGTACGCCGGCGCCATCATGGTGGTGTTCGTGTTTGTGGTCATGCTGCTCAATCTCGGGCGGCCGGATCAGCTGCCGGACCTGCGTGCGACCGCGCCTCGACTTGGAGCGGGTCTCGTGGGAGCCGCGCTGCTTGCCAATCTGCTTGCTGTGCGCCGGGAAGTGCTGCCCGTTGTGGAGTTGGCGCCGGAGAGCAATGACGTCGTGGCGCCGGTCGCCAAGGCGCTCTTCACCGACTATCTGCTGGCCTTCGAATTGACGTCCATTCTGCTCCTTGTGGCCATTGTGGGCGCGGTGGTACTCGCCAAGAAGCGGGCGGTGCACTGATGCTGGGTGATGCGCTCATTGTATCGGCCGTGCTCTTTGCCATTGGCGTGGTGGGGGTTTTGACCCGCCGCAACGCGATCATTCTTTTCATGTGCGTGGAGCTGATGCTCAACGCCGTCAACCTGTCATTCGTGACGTTTGCCAAGCTGCACGGCGTGGGTGGACACGTGTTCGTCATTCTCGTCATGACCATCGCGGCCGCAGAGGCGGCGGTCGGCCTGGCGATTGTGATCTCGGTATTCCGACATTTTGGGGCGGTCGACCTGCAGCAGCTCAAGCTGCTCCGCCGATGAGCGCGCTGCTGGCCGGAGCACTCCTTCCGTTGCTTGCGACGGTCGCGGCGCAGCCTGCTTCGATCGCTTCGGCGCATGGGCTCGATGGTTCTGCGGCTGAGTGGCTGTGGCTGTTGCCGGCACTGCCGCTGCTCGGCGCGCTGCTCAACGGCGGGCTGGCGCTCTGGCCGCACGTACGACCTGCGCGCGTGGACGACCACTCGGATGGCGCTGTTGGAGCGTCCCTCGCGTCACGCGAAGCGGCCACCAGCACGCGGCTCGCCGGAACCCGCTGGCTCACGTCGCTGATCGGCCCCGGTGTGATGCTGCTGGCGTTTGGCTTTGCCGTCGCGTTGTTCTTCATCATGCGCGGTGCAGGAACACTCGAAAGCCCGTTCGTCCGTGACTACGCCACCTGGATGCCGGTGGGCGCGCTTGCGATCACCTGGGGTCTGCAACTCGATCAACTCTCGGTGTTGATGGCGCTGGTCATCACCGGCGTCGGCTTCCTCATCCATGTGTTCTCGGTGGGATACATGGCCAGCGACGGTGGGTACGCGCGGTACTTTGCGTACCTCAACCTGTTTGTCGCGGCCATGCTGGTGCTGGTGCTGGGCTCAAGCTATCCCGTGCTCTTCGTGGGCTGGGAAGGCGTGGGACTCGCGTCGTACCTGCTCATCGGCTTCTGGTTCAGTGAGCGTGCCAACGCCGATGCCGGCCGGAAGGCATTCATTGTCAATCGCATTGGAGACTTCGGCTTTCTCGTCGCCATGTTCCTGTTGTTCAGCACCACTGGCGCGCTCGACTTCGTGGGCGCGCACGCGGCGCTGGGCGCGGCATCGCCGGCCGTCTTCACCGCGCTGGCGCTGTTCCTGTTTCTGGGCTGTGCCGGCAAGAGTGCACAGCTGCCGCTCTATATCTGGCTGCCCGACGCGATGGCGGGTCCAACGCCCGTGTCCGCGCTCATCCACGCCGCGACCATGGTGACCGCTGGTGTCTACCTCGTCGCGCGTGCTGCTCCCATCTTTTCGGCTGCTCCGCAGGTGTCGTTGTTCATCTGCCTGATCGGTGCCACCACGGCGCTGTTCGCTGCCACAATCGCCATGCGCCAGTGGGATATCAAAAAGGTGCTCGCGTATTCCACGGTGTCGCAGCTGGGCTACATGTTCGTCGCCGTCGGGGCAGGGGCCTATTCGGCCGGCGTCTTTCATCTGGTCACGCACGCGTTCTTCAAGGCGTTGCTGTTCCTTGGTGCCGGCGCGGTGATCCACGCCATGCATGCTGCGTATCACCACGCGCACCAGCATGATCAGGATGCGCAGGACCTGCGCAACATGGGCGGCCTGCGGCGTCATCTGCCCATCACGTCTGTCACCATGTGGATTGCCACGCTCGCAATTGCCGGCGTGCCACCGCTGGCCGGATTCTTTTCCAAAGATGAGATCCTCAGCGCCGTGTTCGTGCGCGCGCAGGGCTCCCCGCTCGCGGGCGCGTCGCTGCTTGGCGTACCGGGCTCCGTCGTGCTCTATCTCATTTATGCGCTCGGCATCGTGACGGCGCTGCTCACGGCGATCTACATGACCCGACTCATGCTTCTTGCGTTCACGGGCGAGAATCGCACCGGGGAGCGGGCGGCGGCTGGACTGCACGAGGCGCCGTGGATCATGGCCGTGCCCATGGTGGTGCTCGCGCTGCTTTCCGTGGTGGGCGGATGGCTCAATCTGCCGGAACTGATGCCCCTCGGACCGACACAGCGCTTGGCGGACTGGCTGGAGCCCGTCACCGGCGGCGCGTCGCGACTGCTCGGCGGAAGCGCGCACGTGGACCACTCCACCGAGTTGGCGCTCATTGGCGGGGCCATCGCGGTGGCCGTGCTCGGCATCGGCATTGCGTTCGCGCGATATCGAACACCATTGCCAGACAAGGATCATGCGCCGGTGGACACCGGCTTCGCGGCGCTGGTGACGGACGCGTATCGGGTGGACGCGGGTCTTGATCGCACGGTCGTGCAGCCGCTTGGCGCGTTTTCGGCTCGGGTGCTGTGGCAGGGCATCGATGTGCGGCTCGACCGGGCATTCGTGGCCGGTGCACGGGCGCTCGCCCGTGCCGCCGGACAGGCGCATGATGCACTCGGTGCGGGCGACGTCGGTCGCTACGCATGGGTGATCGCGCTTGGCGTCGTTGCGCTGTTGGCCGCCTTCACGCTCAGGTGATCCATGCATGATCTCCTGATCGGGATGGGCGTCGAGCGTTGGCTGCTGCCAGTGCTGCTCCTGTGGCCGCTGGTCGGCGCCTCCTTGGTGCTGCTGATCGGTCGCGATGTGCGGGTCGCGGAAACGCGTGACGCCGTTCCGTCCGACTCGCTCGGTCGTGGTGGACCGGACGCGCGGGTGCTGACGCTCAGCGTGCTGCTCGTCGAAGCCATGCTGGGATTGGCCGCTTGGTTTGCCTATGACGGCGCGGCATCTGGCTGGCAGTTGCGGACCGACTGGTCGTGGCTGCCAGACCTCGGTGCCCGACTGAGCCTGGGTGTAGACGGCATCTCGCTGCCCATGCTCGTCCTGACCACCTGCCTCATGCCGCTCGCGCTCGTGGCCACGTGGAATCAGGTGACCACGCGCCTCCCCACGTTCGGCGCGCTGCTGCTTGCACTCACCAGCGGACTGGTGGGCGTATTCTCTGCGTTGGATCTGTTGCTGTTCTATCTGGCGTGGGAGCTGATGCTCATCCCGATGTACTTCATCATCGGAATCTGGGGAACGGCGGGGCGGACCCGGGCGGCCATCAAGTACGTGATGCTCACCATGTTCGGGTCGCTTCTCATGCTGGCCGCCATCGCGGTGTTGTATGTGATGGGCGGGAGCGAATCCTTCCACCTCGACCATCTGCTCCGCATCCCGCTCGCGCTCGACGCGCAACTCTGGCTGTTTGGCGCGTTTTTTCTGGCCTTCGCGATCAAGTCCGCGCTGGTGCCGTTTCATACCTGGCTCCCGGACGCCCAGTTCGAGGCCCCGGTGATCGGGGCGGTCGTTCTCGGACTCAAGGTCGGCACGTACGCGCTCCTCCGCTTCGCGCTGCCCCTGTTTCCGGCCGCCGCCATGCAGGAGACCGTGCGGAGTGTGGTGCTCGTGCTGTCTGTGGTGGCCATCGTCTGGGGTGCACTGGTGGCAATGGTGCAGCCCGACCTGCGCAAGATCCTGTCGTATTCCAGCATCAGCCATCTGGGCTTCATCATGCTCGGATGTTTCGCCGTCACGCAGCAGAGCGTGGACGGGGCCGTGCTCATCATGGTGAATCACGGCATCACCACGAGCGCCCTCTTCCTGTTGGCGGGTGTGCTGCGGGAGCACAGCGGTACCGACCGGCTGGATACCTTTGGCGGGTTGGCACGCGTCGTGCCGCTGTTCGCCGTGATGCTCACCTTGTCGATGTTGAGCACCATTGGCTTGCCCGGCACGAACGGCTTTGTGGGTGAGTTTCTTGTGTTGCTTGGCACCTATCGTACCGATCCCGGGTTCGCGATCGTGGCCACCTCGGGGGTGGTGTTTGCCTCCGTGTATGCGCTGCGCGCCGTGCAGCGGTTGTTGTTCGCTCGGCTGGACGTAGCCGCCAATGGCGGCATGCGCGACCTGCGCGGCGGACAGTTGGCCGTCATGGGCGTGCTCGCAATTGCGATGCTCTGGATCGGCGTGGCGCCCCAGGCGTTGTTGCGAAGAATGGACCCCGCCTCAAGCGCCTTGGTGGAACGTCTGCGCGGCGGCGTGTCCGATCAGACGGCGATCAACCGTTCGTCCAACCGAGCATCGAACCGTTCGGCCAACGAGTCGCCGGACGCGCCGCTGGTGGGAGTGACGGTCCGATGACCGACTTCGCATTGCCGGGCGTTTTGTTGCACGCGCTGCTCCCCGAGATCACGCTGCTGGTCGGCACCATGATCCTGCTGCTCGTGAGCGCCTGGGGCGGCGAATCGTTTTCGCCCACGCGTCTCACCACGCGGTTCGCACTCGGCATCGTGGGTGTGACGGCGGTTGCCGTGATCATGGCGTGGATGCGCGGTGACGGCGGCACCCCGGATGGGCGGATTGCCGGCGACGGGTTTCGCTACGCCATGAACCTCATTCTCGTGGTGGGAACCGCCGGCTCCCTGGCGCTGCTCGACACGGAGCAGGCACGAACCCGCGCCTATCAGGCCGAAGTACCGGTGCTCATGCTGCTCGCGCTCAGCGGCATGATGGTACTCACGGCCGCCCGCGACCTCATGTACCTGTTCATCGGCCTCGAGTTGATGTCCATTGCGGTGTACGTGCTGGCCGGCGTGAACCGCAGCAGCGCCCGCAGCGCCGAGGCGTCGCTCAAGTACTTTCTTCTCGGCGCGTTCGCGTCGGGGTTCCTGCTGTATGGCATCGCGCTGCTCTACGGCGCGACCGGGGACACTCGACTCGCGATCATCGCGTCCTCAACCACCGGCCCGCTGTACTCAGCGGGCGTGGCGCTGCTCCTCGTCGGCCTCGCGTTCAAGGTGGCAGCGGTTCCGTTCCACCTGTGGACACCCGACGTCTACGATGGCGCGCCCATGCCGATCACGGCGTTTATGTCGGCGTGCGTGAAGACGGCCGCCTTTGCCATGATGGTGCGTGTGGTGGTGGAAGGGATCGAACCTGCGATCGTGCAGTGGCATCCCGTGCTGTGGTGGCTCGCGGCCCTCACCATGGTGATCGGCAATGTGGTGGCGCTGTCCCAGCGCAACCTCAAGCGCATGCTCGCGTACTCGAGCATCGCGCATAGCGGCTATCTGCTCGTCGCGGTGCTCGCCTCTTCAGTGGACGCCACCGCAGCCGTGGTGTTCTACTTGCTCGTGTATACGCTGGCCACGCTGGGCGCCTTTGCAGTGCTGGGCATTGTGTCCGAGGGGCGCGAGTCGGTGGTCACCATTGATGACCTCGCCGGCCTGTGGCGGATTCGTCCGGGATTGGCCGTAGTGATGGCGGTGTGCCTGCTCGCCTTTCTTGGGTTCCCGCTGGCTGGCGGCGCGGGCTTCTTTGCCAAATGGTTCGTGCTGCAGGCCGCGCTGTCGGGCGGCTCGCCGCTCAACGTGCTTGTGGTGGTGCTCGTGCTCTCGAGTCTGGTGTCTGCCGGGTACTACCTCTCGGCCATCGCTCCGATGTTCAACGAGCCGCGCCGGGCTGGCGCCGTGATGCCCGTGTCCACACCCACGATGTCAGGCGTCGTGATGGTCCTGAGCCTCGTGCTCCTGCTGGTGCTCGGCGTCTATCCCACACCCGGAGCGCGCTGGGCGCGCGCGGGCTTGCTTGGTGGGGATGGCGCGCCAACGGCGCCGGGTCTGGCAACGGCGACGCAACGCTGACTCCCCGCGCTACCTTGTATTGGCGCTTCGCACTGCGCACCACCAACCCGGAGTGACCCCCGAATGGCCCTGAGTGCATCCATTTTTCGGCAGTATGACGTGCGCGGCATTGTCGGGCAGGATCTCACCGTGGAAGTCGCCGAGGCCATCGGCCGCGGCTTTGCGGCGTTGCTCAACGAGCGGGATATCCACGGCGCCGTCGTGGTGGGCCGCGACAACCGGCCGAGCGGTGACGCACTTCGCGATGCGCTTGTCCACGGGCTGGTGCAGTCCGGCCGATCCGTGGTGGACATCGGCGTGGTGCCGACGCCCCTCATGTACTGGGCGTTGCACCACGAGACCGTGATCGGGGGCATCCAAATCACCGGATCGCACAACCCGAAGGAGTACAACGGTTTCAAAATCTGCGTGGGGACGGCGTCGCTGCACGGCGAGGGGATTCAGCGGCTCTACGCACTCGCCACATCGGCGCAAGCGCCTGCCGCTGCACCTGGGAGTGTTCGCCACGTTGAGGTCATTGATCGATACATCGACGACATTGTGTCCCGGGTTGGTCCGCTCTCGCGCCCCATCCGCTTGGTGTACGACTGCGGCAATGGTGCGGCCGCACTCGTCGCGCCCGCGCTCTTTGCGCGCCTCGGAGTGGAGGCCACTGGCTTGTTCACGGAGAGTGACGGCACCTTTCCCAACCACCACCCGGATCCCACCGTCCCGGAGAATCTGGCGGATTGCATCAACGCCGTCCGTGAAACGGGAGCGGAGCTTGGCGTGGCCTTCGACGGCGACGGGGACCGCATCGGCACGGTCGATTCCTCAGGGAAGATCATCTGGGGCGACCATCTCCTCATCGTGTACGCACGCGACGTGCTTGCGCGCACCGGAACCGGACAGTCCATCATCTTCGACGTGAAGTGCTCACAGGCGCTCACCGATGCGATCGCGGCCGCCCACGGTGTACCGGTGATGTGGAAGACCGGTCACTCCCTCATCAAGGAGAAGATGAAGGAGACGAGCGCACCCATCGCGGGTGAGATGTCAGGGCACATGTTCTTTGACGAAGGCTTTTACGGCCATGACGACGCGCTGTATGCCGCGGCACGCCTGCTCCGTATCATCGCCGACGCCGGCCAGCCCATCCATGCGTTACTGGCCGACGTTCCCGAGTTCGTGTCCACCCCTGAGATCCGCGTGGACACGGACGATGCGATCAAGTTTGGCATCGTCGCGGATGCCGTAGCGCACTTCCGTGCCCTGTACGACGTCAATGACGTCGATGGTGTGCGCGTGCTGTTCGGCGATGGCTGGGGGCTCATTCGCGCTTCCAACACGCAGCCGGTGCTTGTGATGCGCTTCGAAGCGCGCACACCCGACCGGCTCGCGGAGATCCGGACGCTCTTCGAGGACTGGCTGCGGACCCGCGGTGTGAATCCCTCCGCGACCGGTCACTAGGCTGCCCATGCGCCCGATCCGCCGCGCAATGCGAGGAACGATGATGCCGCTGACGCAGCGCTGATGCGCGGACGTGGCGGCTGGATCACCCTCGTCGCTGTCGTGGCCCTCGTGCTGCTCGCCGGACGCGCGTTTTCAGCGCTGATCGTTGACCACGCGTGGTATGCTTCGCTTGGCGCCGCGGCGGTGTGGAGCGAGAAGCTCATGGCACTGGCCGTGCTCAAAGGCGGCGGCTGGGTGCTGGGCACCGCCTTCGCGTTCGTGAACTTGTGGGCCGTTCGCCGTCGGATCCGCGAGATCCAGGTCCCGGCTCGCGTTGGCGATCTCGACTTTGTGGAGGTCGTGCCGGCCAATCGCCTGTTCACCATGACGCTGCTCGTGGCCGCGCTTATTGGCGTGCTGTTCACCATCCCGCTGGATGACTGGACCATTGTGTCCATGGCCTGGCGAGGTGAAGCGTTTGTGGAATACGAAGGTTATTTCCAGCGTGACCTTGGTTTCTACGTCTATTGGTTGCCGTTCGAGGACGCCCTGTACACCTGGACGCTGCTGGTGGTGGTCGTCGTCACCGCCGTCGTCACGGCGCTGTACAGCATCACACGGGACCTCCAGATCGTGGAGCGCCAGTTGATAGCCTCCTCACAGGTCAGGAGGCATCTGACCACGCTCGGTTCCCTCGTGTTGCTCCTGCTCGCCTGGAGCTATCGCCTGGACGCATTCGAGCTGCTCCTGTGGGGCAGTGGTCCGGACGGCCTGTTCACGCGCGTCGATCACGTCTACACGATGCGCGTGGACCTCGCGCTGGCGGTCGGAACGCTGGCTGCGGCGCTTATCGTGATGCGGGCCGGATGGGTGGGGCAGCTGCGCGCCGCCTTTGTCACCGTGACCGTGGTCTTGGTCGGTACGCTGCTGTTGCGGCAGGCCGGACCCAAGCTCGTGGAGCAGGGGGCGTTCGCGGGCACCACCGCGCTGCGTGATCGGGACTACGAGGCAACGCGCGCCCTGTTCACGCGTCGCGCGTACGATGTGGAGGGTGTGACGTACCTGGCCGCGCCTGACAACCCAGCGGGTTTGACGGAAGGTGCCGAGGCACCCACCAGCGATCCTCCCGGCAGCCTGCCGTCGCCAACGATGCTGAGGCAGCGACAGCGCATTGCGGCGCGCGATGTCGTGCTCTGGGATGGCGACGTGCTCGCGCGCGTGCGAGGCCCGGAGGAATCACCGTTTACCACCGTGGTGCCACCGGTGTGGCAGTCTTCGCCCGATGGTCCGCAGGCCGTGCTGGTGACCAGAACCACGGCGGTGTCCCCGGTGTGGGATATTCGCGTGGTGCCGGGGACGGAGACCGCAGCAAACGGGACGCCCCTGCTGGTGCGGCACCGCGGGCTTGGGAGTCGTGCGCTCCCGGAGCCACTGGTCGCCCCGGGCATGTCCGACTACCGCGTCGTCCGCGGTGAGGCGCTCGAGGCGCTCCAGGCCGCCGACGCGGGCATTCGAGGTTTGCGACGTTCCGATGACTTCGACGCACCGCGCGTGCCAGCGTCGGAACTGTCCACACAGTGGGGTCGGCTCGCACATGCGTGGACCACGCGCGATCTCAGCCTGCTCACCACATCCGCGACCGACGAGCCGGTGGCGGTCGTGCTGCATCGGGATCTGATTGCGCGCATCTCGCGGATCGTGCCGTCGCTCGCCACGGGAACGGCCATCACACCGATCGTCCACGAAGGCGGATTGCTGTGGGCGGTGGATTTGTATAGTGCCTCCGCGCATTACCCCCTCAGCGTGCGCCTCCAGGTGGCGGGCGCGCCGCGCAGCTACTTGCGCCTCGCGGGCCTGGCCCTGGTGGATGCACAGACCGGTCGTGTCACGATCGTGCCCGTCGCGTCGCCGGACCCAGTGGCCCGCACGCGATTCGCACGTATCCCCGACTTGCTGCTGCCGGCCAGCGATCTGCCGGCGGCGGTGCGGGCGCAGCTGCCGATCGCGACCGACGGTGCGCTCGCACAGCTGCGCGCGTTCGCGCGCGTGGGCTCGGCGCGAACCGGGCATGTGTCCCGCTACGTCCCGGATAGTCTTCCGGACTCGGCGCCATTTCCGGTGGGGACGCTGGACGGGTATCCCGACGTGATCAGTTGGACCGTCCCCGTGGTGGATGAAGCCGAGCAACTCGTGGGGGTGATCGAGGCCACCGGCGGGCCGGATCGCGGAACACGGTGGCAACCAATGGCCGAGCCGCTGCCGCGGTGGAGCGCGCTCGCGACACGCGTGAGCTCCGCACTTGATAGCGTGGCTACTGGTGCGCGTCGGGATGCCGACGGGCCGGCAATCTTGGGCGCCATGCGGGTCCGCACGGTGGCAGGCGAGCCGCTGCTCGTGCGGCCGTCCTACGCCAACGAGGGTGGCTCGGTTCGGCTGCTTGCGCTGGCCGCGACAAGCCATCATGAGCTTTGGACCGGCACGTCGCCCGAAAGCCTGCTCGACCCGGGAGGGTCCGGCAACGGGACGGACGCTGGCCCATCGCGTCCGCTCACCGCCGAGGGCCGTCGGGTGCAGTCTCGGCGACTCTACGACGTGATGCGGGACGCGCTCCGCGAAGGCGACTGGCTGCGCTTTGGCGCCGCGTTTGACAGTCTCGGTCGCACGCTCGATCGCGTGCCGTGAGTCGGAGTATTCAGGTGCCTCTGCAGGTGCTTATGCAGGTCCGTGTGATTGCGTGCGATGGCGGGTTGCCCGCCAGGCGCGTTGCTGCGTAGGATTGAAGGCTGGTTGACACCCCCAGACACCGGAGAAGTCGTGGATTTACATGAGTATCAGGCGAAGGAGCTTTTGCGGGCGGCCGGCGTGCCGATTCCGCCCGGGCGCATCGCACGGACAGCGGAAGAAGCCGAGGCCATCGCCACCGAATACGGCGTACCCGTGATGGTGAAGGCGCAGGTCCATGCCGGCGGTCGCGGCAAGGCCGGCGGCGTGAAGTTCTGCAAGACGCCGGCGGACGCGAAGGAAAAGGCGTCGGCGATCCTTGGCATGGACATCAAGGGGCTCACGGTGGAGAAGGTGCTCGTCACCGAAGCCGCCGATATCGCCTCCGAAGCCTATGTCGGCATCATTGTGGATCGTGCCACCAAAAAGGCCGTGTTCATGGTGAGTGCGGCCGGCGGCATCGACATCGAGGAAGTCGCGGCCACCACCCCGGAAAAGATCCTGTATCTGCCGGTGGACCCGCGCTACGGCCTGCAGTCGTTCGAGGCGCTGCGCATGGGCTTCTTCCTGTACCCGGACGCCAAGCTTGCCCGCAAGGCCGGTCAGATCATGCAGCAGCTCTACCGCGCGTTCATGGACGCGGGTTGCTCGCTTGCCGAGATCAACCCGCTCGTGGTCACACCGGACAACCAGCTCATCGCCGTTGACGGCAAGATGGTCATCGACGACAACGAACTCGATCGCCGTCCGGCCATTGCCGAGCTGCGCGACGAGTCGTCCGAAGCGCCGAGTGAAGTGGATGCGCGCAAGGCCAACCTGACGTTCATCAAGCTTGACGGCGACGTCGGCTGCGTGGTGAACGGCGCGGGCCTCGCCATGGCCACCATGGATCTGGTCAAGTACTACGGCGGCGATCCGGCCAACTTCCTCGACATCGGCGGCTCGTCGAATCCGGAGAAGGTGGTGAACGCGCTGCGCATCATCACGTCCGATCCGAACGTGAAGTGCATCCTGTTTAACATCTTCGGTGGCATCACGCGCACCGATGACGTGGCCAACGGCATCGTCACGGCCACCAAGCAGAACCCACTCACTGTGCCCATCGTGATTCGCCTCACCGGCACCAACGAGGAAATTGCGATGAAGATTCTCACGGAGAACGGCTTCTCCGCGTCATCTGATATGGATGAGGCTGTGCAGCGCGCGGTGGCGCTGGCAAAGGGAGGGGCGGCCGCATGAGCGTCTTCATTGACAGAGAGACCACTCTCATCGTGCAGGGGATCACGGGCCGCGATGGTTCGTTCCACAGCAAGCAGATGATGGAGTATGGCACGCGCGTGGTCGGCGGCGTGACGCCGGGCAAAGGCGGGCAGAAGTTCGAGGACACCGTTCCCATTTTTGATACCATGCACGCGGCCGTCGAGGCCACGGGTGCGAACACATCCGTCATCTACGTGCCGCCGCCATACGCGGCCGATGCGATCATGGAAGCGGCCGCGGCCGGCATCAAGCTGATCGTGTGCATCACGGAAGGCGTGCCCGTGCTCGACATGACGCGCGTGTACCCGTTCGTGAAGGAACATGGCGCACGCCTGCTCGGCCCCAACTGCCCGGGCCTGATCACGCCGGGCCAGAGCAAGGTCGGCATCATTCCGGGTCGCATCTGCACACCGGGCAACGTGGGCATCGTGAGCCGCTCGGGTACGCTCACGTACGAGATCGTGCACCAGCTCACGCGTGCCGGCATTGGTCAGAGTACGTGCGTGGGCATTGGTGGTGACCCGATCAACGGTACCAACTTCATCGATTGTCTGGCAGCGTTTGAGGCCGATCCGCACACGAAGGCCGTGGCGATGATGGGAGAAATCGGTGGCACGGACGAGCAGGAAGCCGCGCAGTTCGTGAAGGACCACATGACCAAGCCGGTGGTCGGGTTCATCGCGGGCCAGACGGCACCGCCAGGTCGCCGCATGGGTCACGCCGGTGCCATCATTTCAGGTTCGTCGGGCACGGCGGCGGAGAAGATCGAGGCGTTCGAGGCCGCTGGAATGGGCGTCGCGAAGCGTCCGGTCGATTTTGTCGAACTGATCCGCGCTCGACTCGGCTGATCTCCTTCCTGCACGCGGTGCGATGTACCTCTCCGAACTGCTGACGCCACGCCGTTGTCTCGTCCCGCTGGACGCGACAACGCTGGCGGACGCGGGGCTGGCGCTCTTTGCAGCGCTGGCGGAGGACGGAGCGGTCCAGGATACGGATCGCCTGCGGGAACGACTCGAGGACGCGCGTCCGGAAGACATTGCGGGCTACGGGGCGCGCGGTTTCGTGCTGCACTATCGCACCGATGCGGTGGCGGAACTG
The DNA here is from genome assembly GCA_038259155.1 of Gemmatimonadales bacterium. Classification (GTDB taxonomy): domain Bacteria; phylum Gemmatimonadota; class Gemmatimonadetes; order Gemmatimonadales; family Gemmatimonadaceae; genus JAABRT01. The sequence goes on along the minus strand of JBBSPE010000005.1, from coordinate 18,442 downwards.
GCCATGGCGGTCGGGGTGGCGGTGCGGCCCGTCTGTCGCGAGTTGGGCGACGGAGAGGACACCCAGTGCGCGCGCATCGTGGCGCTGGTGGTGGCGCCTCGCAAGGACGCGGCGCGGCATCTGCAGGTGGTTGGCGCGCTGAGCCAGTTGTTCGGCAAACCATCGGCGGTGTCGGCGTTCGAGGCGGCCCTCGACGCGGAGGCGCTGCGCGATTCGCCAGGGTGGCTCGAAGCACGGGTTGAACCGCAACTCACCGTCCGGGACATCATGACGGTGCGCCCGCGCTCCATCGGCCCCGACACGCCGCTGCGTGCGGCGGTGCTCGACATGCGTCGCGCCGGCGTGGGCGCGCTGCCGGTGGTGGACGATCAGAATCGCCTGATTGGTCTGTTGAGCGAGCGGGAACTGCTGCGGCACCTCGTGAGTCATTACCTTCCGCGTGCGAGTGGACAGCCCAACGGGCCGCCCACCGCCGCCACCCGACGCACGGTTCGCGACGTCATGACACGGCAGGTGCTGTGCGTGTCGCCGCATCAACCACTGGCCGAGGTGGCGTCACTGATGCTCAACAAAGACGTCGAACGCGTCCCGGTCGTCCGGGACGGCACACTCGTGGGGTTTCTTACGCGAGGTGACATCGTTCGCAAGCTCATTGGATCCTGATCATGGCCGGACGGCACACACTGACGATCATCAAGCCCGACGCGTTTGGCGCGGGCAAGGCAGGCCTCATTCTGGCGCTGCTGGAGCAGCACGGGTTCACCGTGAAGGCAGCGCGGGTGCTGCATCTCACCACGGCGCAGGCGGGCGCGTTTTACGCGGTGCATGCGGGGCGGCCGTTCTACGGCGAACTGGTGGAGTTCATGGCCAGCGGCCCCTGCATGCCCTTGCTGCTGGAGCGGGACGACGCGGTGGCGACGCTGCGTTCGGTGATTGGGGCGACGGATCCGGCGGAGGCGGCCGAGGGCACGGTGCGCAAGTTGTACGCGGAGTCCAAGGGTCGGAATGCGATCCACGCGTCGGATTCTGACGAGAACGCGCTGGTTGAGGGCGGCTTCTTCTTCGCCGGCTCGGAGACGTCCGGCGGCTGAGTGGCCGTAACTCGTGGCGCGGTGGGCACTTGTCGCCTGCCGCGCCGCGTGGGGAGGCACTTGTGCTGGCCGCAGAATCGCTCTACTTTACCGGGCTATGCTGTACTTTGACATTCGAGAGATCGAATCGGGCGCGCAGCCGGTGGACGGGGTGCTGGAGCCGTCGGATGCGATCTGGGAAACGGACGATGTCCTGCCGGAGACGCCGATTGCGGTGACCGGGCGGTTGTCCGTGGCAGGCCCCGGGCGGGTGTATTTTACCGGGCAGTTGTCGGGGTCCACGATCATGGGCTGTCGGCGCTGTCTGGCGGACACCAGCACGGAGGTTGCCGATGCGTTCACGGCGCTGTACGCCGAGCCTGGGCTCGACGATGCCGACGAGGACGATGTATATCCGTTGCTTCCCACTGGGCGCACGCTTGATCTGCGACCGGCGGTGCGGGAAGCCTGGCTGCTTGCGGTGCCGGCGTTCGTGACGTGCCGTCCGGAGTGTCAGGGTTTGTGTCCGATCTGTGGTGCCGACCGTAATGTGGTATCGTGTGCATGTCGCACCGACACCACGGATGCGCGGTGGGATGCGCTGCGCGCGCTGCGTGATGCGTCGTCCTGACCCGCTGTTCTTCGCTCTTTTTCCCTAAGGTGTTTCCATGGCCGTCCCGAAGCGTCGCACGTCCAAGCGCAAAAAGCGCGCGCGCAACACGCACAAGCATGCGCCGGCGATCGCGATCCAGACGTGCCCGCAGTGCGGCACGATGAAGCGACCGCACCGCGTGTGCCTTGAGTGCGGGTACTATGCCGGTGAGCAGCGAGTGGCCGCGCAGGAAGCGTAAGCTTTGGCGCGCATCTGCGTGGATGCCATGGGGGGCGATTTCGCCCCACAGGCCCCCGTGGCGGGCGCACTGCTGGCGCTCGCAGAGCTGCCCGCCCCACTCGAGCTGCACCTCGTAGGTCAATCCAGCGTCCTCGACGCCGAACTCGCCCGCCTGTTTGCTGGCGAGTATTCGGCGTTCACGCACGTGCGGGACCGCATCCTTGTGGTTGAGGCGCCCGACGTCGTCACCATGACCGACAAACCGGCCTCGGTCCTCCGCAGCAAGGCCAACAGTTCCATGATGGTCGGCCTGCGGCGGGTTGCCGACGGTCTCGCCGACGGCTTCGTGTCGGCCGGCAACACCGGCGCCCAGATGGCGGCGTCCACCGTCGTGCTCAAGCTGCACGAGGGTCTATCGCGGCCAGCCATCGGCACGATCTTCCCCACGGCACACCAGCCCATTCTCGTGCTCGATTCGGGAGCGAATGTGGACTGCTCCGCACGCGAGCTCGTCCAGTTCGCGCGCATCGGCGCCACTTACGCGCAGGATCTCCTCGGGCGCACGTCGCCAGCCATCGGGCTGCTCTCCATTGGCGAGGAGCCAGAGAAAGGCAACGCCGTCGTCAAGGAAGCGCACCAGCTGCTGTTGCAGTCCGGCCTGAATTTCATTGGCAACGTTGAAGGACGTGACCTCGCCACCGGCACCTGCGATCGCGGACCAATCGACGTGGTCGTCTGCGATGGATTCGTCGGCAACGTGGTGCTCAAGTTCTACGAGGCGCTCGCACCCACGCTCATTGGCATGGTCGCCGAACACGCGGGGCTCGATCGGGCCGCACTCCGCGCCGCCATGTCGCAACTCGACGCCGACGCGTATGGCGGCGCGCCACTTCTCGGTGTCAACGGCGTCAGCATCATCTCGCACGGCAAGAGCTCGCCCACGGCCATCAAGAACGCGATCCGCGTCGCGCAACGCGCGCACGAGTCGCACATGACCGCCCACATCCGTCGCCGATTGGCCGAGTCGGTGCCCGACACCGGGATACGCGCCGGCCACGACACCGGCACCGCCGCCGGCTCAGCCGGTTCAGCCGCCGGCACCGCCGCCGGCTCGGCCGCATGAGACGGCCCATCGCGTACATCGCCGGCACCGGCCACGCGGTGCCGCGCCGCGCGGTCACCAATGATGACCTCGCGGCCAACGGTCTCGACACGAATGACGCCTGGATTCGTGATCGCACCGGCATCGGACAGCGGTATGTTGCCGATCCGGATGAAACGCTCACCGTGCTGTCCACGGCGGCGGCCCGCATCGCGATGGCCGAAGCCGGCGTGCAGGCCGGCGAAATCGACCTCATCGTGCTTGGCACGGCCACGCCGGATCACCTGCTGCCCGCCACGGCCGTCGACGTGCAGGCGGCGCTGGGCGCCGGGCGCGCGAGGGCCTTCGATCTCGGCGCCGCCTGCAGCGGCTGGTTGTACAGCGCGCAGGTGGCCGAGGGCATGATTGCCACTGGCATGGCGGAGACCGTGCTCGTGATCGGCGCTGAAGTGCTGAGCACCATCGTGGACTGGACCGATCGCAATACCTGCGTGTTGTTCGGCGATGGCGCTGGCGCGACCATCATCCGGCACGTGCGCACCATTCCGCGCGGCGAGTCGCGCGAACGGGGCATTCTCTCCAGCTATGGCCGAAGCGACGGCAATCTGTCCGAACTGCTCTGGCGGCCCGCCGGCGGCGTGGCCGAGCCATTCAGCGATCGCGTGTACGAAGAACGTCGCCAATATGTGCGCATGCAAGGGCGCGAGGTGTTCAAGCACGCAGTGCGCTCCATGGCCGAGGCCGTGGACCGCGCACTCGACGCCGCCAAACTCACGCCAGCGGACATCGACCTGCTGGTGCCACACCAAGCGAACCTGCGCATCATCGAGGCCACGGCCAAGCATGCCGGCATCGATATGGCGCGGGTCTTCGTCAACGTAGACCGCTTCGGCAACACCTCCGCGGCGTCCATTCCGATTGCGCTGGCCGATGCGAAGAGACAGGGGCGCGTGCCTGAAGGCTCACTCGTGCTCTTTGCCGCGTTTGGCGCAGGCTTCACCTGGGGCTCGCTCGTCGTTCGCTTCTGAGCGGACGCGCGCTGGCATTCCGACTGAACAGGAGTTCGTCTTGATGGATATTGTGCTGCTGCTTCCCGGTCAGGGCTCGCAGAAAGTGGGTATGGGTCGTGAGCTGTTCGACGCATCCTCAGCGGCGCGTGAAGCGTTCGAGACGGTTGACGAGGCCACGGGAATCGCGATTTCGGCGTTGGCGTTCGAGGGACCACCCGATGAACTCATGCGGACGCACAACGCGCAGCCCGCGCTGCTGGCGCACAGCGCCGCGGCTTGGGCCATGGTGGGCGACGTGCTCTCCCCGTATGTGCGCGCCGCCGCTGGCCACTCGCTGGGCGAGTTCTCCGCGTATCACGTAGCGGGAGCGCTCGACCTCCCGGACGCGGCGCGCATTGTACGGCGGCGCGGCATGCTCATGTACGAGACCGGCCGAGCACGGCCCGGGGCGATGTCCGCCGTGTTGGGCAAGCTGTCCGTGTCCATCGAGGACATCTGCGCCCGCGCCACGGCCGAGGTGGGGCTCGTCGTGCCCGCCAACTACAACAGTCCCGAGCAGGTCGTGATTTCCGGTGAAAAAGCCGGCGTTGAGCGCGCGATGGAGCTCGCGAAGGAGGCCGGGGCAAAGCGGTGTCTGCCGCTGCCCGTGAGTGGCGCGTTTCATTCACCGCTCATGGAACCAGCCGTTCCGGGGCTCGATGCTGCGCTTGAGGCGTCGGCGCTTCGCGACCCACGCGTGCCCGTGTTCGCGAACGTGGACGGCTCGGCCATTCTGCGAGCGGAGGCGGCTCGAGCGCTGCTCGTGCAGCAGCTCACGGCCCCGGTGCATTGGACGCTCGTGATGCGCAATCTGGTGCACGCGTATCCCGATGCCATCTACATCGAGCTCGGAACCGGCCACGTGCTGTCGGGCCTTGCCCGGCGGATCGCCCCCGACGTGCGGACCATGTCCGCTGGGACGCTCAGCGAGATCGAGCAGCTGCTGGAGTTCGGACATGCGCTGAGGCCTTCGCATGCGCATTGACCTGACCGGTCGTGTTGCGCTCGTCACCGGCTCCACGCGCGGCATTGGTCGTGCGATTGCCGACGTGCTCGCCGCGGCGGGCGCCAGCGTCGCCGTGACGGGCCGCGACGCCGCCCGGGCGGAAGCTGCCGCTGCGGAGAGCGCCGCAGCGTCTGGCGCCACCGTGCGGGGCTACGCCTGCGACGTTGGTGAGATCGCGCAGTGCGCGGCGCTCGTGGAGGCGGTGGAGCGCGACTTTGGCGCGCTCGACATTCTGGTCAACAATGCCGGGCTGACGCGCGACAACCTCATCATGCGGCTCAAGGACGAGGACTGGGATCTCGTCATCAACGCCAATCTGCGCGGCGCGTTTGCGACGTGCCGAGCGGCCAGTCGGGGCATGATGAAGCGGCGCTACGGTCGCATCGTGAACCTCGCGAGTGTCGTGGGGCTCATGGGAAACAAAGGGCAGGTGAACTACGCGGCCAGCAAGGCCGGGTTGATCGGCCTCACCAAGTCGCTCGCGCGCGAGCTCGGATCACGCGGCGTGCTCGCCAACGTGGTCGCGCCGGGCTATATCGAGACGGACATGACGGCTGCGATGCCCGCGGAGGCCAAGTCGGGACTGGCGGCGAGCATTCCGCTGGAGCGCTTGGGCAGCCCGGCGGACATCGCCAGCATGGTCGCATTTCTCGTCTCGGAGCACGCGTCGTACATCACGGGGCAGGTGTTCGTGGTGGATGGCGGCCTGGCGATGTAGTCGTCGTGGCCGCCCGTACGGGCAGCGGGGTGGAGGGTTCGCCGTTCGGTGTTCTCGTCCCCGGTGTCAGCTGGACCTCCCTCGGAGGCGTGTCGAGGGCTAACTTTCCGCGTTCACTTTCCTGTCACATACACGAGGAACCGTTCCCATGGCGGAGCACGAAGCGAAGATCAAGGACATCATCCAGAAGGAACTTGGTGTCGAGTTGGAGAAGCTCACCCCCGAGGCCAGCTTCATCGAGGATCTGGGCGCGGACTCGCTGGACATCGTCGAACTCGTGATGGAGTTCGAAAAGGAGTTCAATATCGACATTCCCGACGAAGATGCGGAGAAGCTGCGCACCGTCGGTGATGCCATCGCCTATCTCGAGGCCAAGGTCACGGGTTGATGCGTCGTCGGGTCGTCGTCACTGGACTGGGAGCCGTCACGCCGGTCGGGAACGACGTGGCGACGACCTGGCAAAACCTGCTCGACGGTGTCTCGGGTGCGGCACCAATCACGCACTTCGATGCCACCGATTTCTCCGTGCGATTCGCCTGTGAGGTCAAGGGATTCGACCCGCTGGAGGTGATGGAACGCAAGGAGGCACGGCGCGCTGACGGCTTCACCCAGTACGCGGTGGCGGCGTCGGTGCAAGCCATGGCCGACGCGGGTCTGGCCGATGGCGGCTACGAACCCGACCGGACCGGCGTCATCATCGGCTCCGGTATCGGCGGCATGCACACGTTCGAAGAACAGCACGACATGCTGCGTGATCGTGGGCCGAGCAAGATCTCGGCGTTCTTCGTGCCGATGTTCATCTCCGACATCGCCGCTGGCGTGGTGTCCATGCGCTTCAACGCGCGTGGGCCCAACTTCGCCGTGGTCTCGGCCTGCGCCACTGGCGGCCACGCCATCGGCACGGCGTTCCGGGCCATCCAGTACGGCGATGCTGACGTGATGATCACCGGTGGGGCCGAGGCAGCCGTCACGCCCATGGCGATTGGCGGTTTTGCGAATATGACGGCGCTCTCCACGCGCAACGACGAGCCGGCGACGGCGTCGCGTCCATTCGACGGATCGCGCGACGGTTTTGTGCTGGGCGAGGGTGCCGGTGTCGTGGTGCTCGAGTCGCTGGAACACGCACAGAAGCGCGGCGCGCGGATCTACGGTGAACTCATCGGGTACGGAGCCACGGGAGACGCGTATCATCTCACCGGGCAGCCTGACGATCACGAAGGGCTGCAGCGCTCCATGCGGCGCGCGCTGGAAGACGGCGGCGTGTCCACGGCCGACGTGCAGTACATCAACGCGCACGGCACGTCCACGCCGCTCAATGACGCCAACGAGTCTCGCGGTATCCGCAAGGTGTTTGGCGAGCATGCCGACCGGCTGGTGGTCAGTTCCACCAAGTCCTGTCACGGCCATATGCTCGGCGCGACCGCGGCGGTGGAGTTCGTGGCCTGCGCGCTCGCCCTGCGGGATCAGGTGGTACCACCCACCATCAACTACGAAACCCGGGATCCGGAATGCGATCTCAACTATTCTCCCAATACGCCCACGCGTCGGGAGCTTGAGATCGCCATCAGCAACAGCTCCGGATTCGGTGGGCACAATACCACGCTCGCCCTCAGGCGCTGGCACGACTGAGCGCGTGCGGGTTCCAACGCCACTCCCGACCGGCAGTCCGGGCGTGGCGGCTTTCCGGAGGCACGCATGCCGCTCGCAGTGAACTTTGATCTTTCCCGGCTCCGCGATCCGGCGCTCCGTCCCATCGGCGAGAAGCTTCGCCGAGGTGAGCGCCTGACCGAGGCCGATGGCGTCACGCTGTTTCGGTCGCCTGATCTGTTGGGCGTTGGGTCCATGGCCGACGCCGCCAACCGCGCGCGCCACGGCGATCAGGTCACGTTTGCCGCCAATCAGCACATCAATCCCACGAACGTGTGCGTGCTGCGCAAAACGTGCGTGTTCTGCGGTTACGCGCGGCTGCCCAAGGAAGAGGGCGCCTATCGTTACACCATGGCGCAGATCATGGCCGAAGCCGAGCAGGCGGACAACGGCATCACGCGCGAGTTCCACATTGTGGGCGGGCTCGACATGCAGGCGGGACTGGCCTACTACCAGGACATGTTCCGCGCGCTCAAGGCCCGGCTGCCGCACGTGCACATCAAGGCACTCACCGCCGTTGAGATTGCGCACATCGCCCGCATCGAGAAGATGTCCTGGACGGACGTGCTGATCGCGCTGCGTGAGGCTGGCCTCGACACCATGCCGGGTGGCGGTGCGGAGACCTTCAGTGAAGCGGTGCGGGACGAGATCGCCGACAAGAAGCTCGGGGGCGCGGACTACATTGGCGTGCACCGCGCCGCGCACGACCTCGGCATTCGTACCAACTGCACCATGCTCTACGGACACGTGGAGACCATGGAGGATCGCATGGCGCACCTCTCCATGCTGCGCGACCTGCAGGACGACACGGGCGGCTTCCTGGCCTACATCCCGCTGGCGTATCATCCGGACGACAACGAACTCGGCGAGCGACTCGGGCGTCGCGGCACCGCGTCCACCGGATTCGACGACCTTCGCAACCTGGCCGTCGGCCGGATCTTCCTCGACAACATCGACCACATCAAGTCGCACTGGATCATGGTCACGCCATTCGTGACACAGACGGCGCTGCACTTTGGCGTGAATGACATCGAGGGTACCGTGGTGCGCGAGAAGATCTACCACGCGGTAGGGGCGACCACGCCGCAGGGCATGACGCTCGACAGCCTCCTCGCGCTCATTCGTGGCGCCGGCAAGGTGCCCGCCGAGCGCGACTCGTTCTACAACACGCTGCGGGTGTTCGATGCCAACGCACCCGCCGCGCCGGTCCCCGATCACCTCGTGCCCGCCTGAGCAGCCACTGCCATGCTCCGCATCGGTCGCATCCCGTACATCAACTGCTACCCGGTCTATGGCGCCATCGACCGCGGCTTGGTCGCGCTCGATGCCACGCTGGTGGACGGGGTGCCCACGGCGCTCAATGAGCGCATGGCGCGCGGTGCACTCGATCTGAGTGTGGTGTCCGCTGTGGAGTATGCGCGGGATGCCGAGCGATACCTGCTGCTGCCGGAGCTCGCCATTTCCTGCAACGGGCCCGTGCAGAGTGTCATGCTCTTCAGCCGCCGGCCGGTGGAAGCGCTCGCGGGCGCACGGGTGCTCGTGAGTCGCAGCAGCATGACCAGTGTGGCGCTGCTCGACCTGCTGTTCACGCACGTGTGGAAGACGCGGCCCGAGTTTGTGCCCGGTGACGCCGAACTGGTGGACATCGAACGCTTTGCCGGCGAGCCGCACGACGCGCGGCTGGTGATCGGCGACGCCGCGTTGCAGCTGCACGACGCGGCGGAGCAGGGTGGTCCGTGGCCCGCGCTGTATCCATACCGCTACGATCTCGGCGAGGCCTGGAAGCAGTGGACTGGTCTACCCTTCGTATTTGCCGTCTGGGTGGCACAGCGCACCACGCCGGTGCGTGAGAGCATGGCGGCACACGCGGCGCTCCTCACGTCCCGCGACTGGGGGCTGGCCCATCTCGACGTGCTCGCCGATCAGGCGTCCGAAGCCAGCGCCGTCGGACGTGCGCGGTGCCTCAACTATCTTTCCGGCTTGGACTATCGCCTGTCCTATCCGCACCTCGCCGGCCTGACCGAGTTCTTTCGACGACTGGTGGCGGAGGGGCGTGTCCCCGACGGTGCCTTGGCCTTTCTTCCGGCCGCCTGAGCGCGACCACCGGAGTCTTCATGCGTGACCTGCTCGATTTCTATACCAACGCCCCACTCCTCGAACTCGGCCTTGAGGCCGATCGCCGGCGCGAGGCCCTGCACCCGAAGGGCGTCGTGACGTACATCGTGGACCGCAATATCAACTACACGAATGTCTGTGTGGCCGACTGCGGATTTTGTGCGTTCTACCGGCGTCCCAAGCACGGCGAGGGCTATACGCTCTCCTTCGAACAGATCGGTGAGAAGATCGAGGAAACGAAGGAGCTGGGCGGCCAGCAGATTCTCATTCAGGGCGGACACAATCCGTACATCCCGTTCGAGTGGTATCTCGACCTGCTCAAGTACATCAAGACGTACCACCCCATTCACATCCACGGCTTCAGCCCGAGCGAGGTGGACTTCTTCGCCACGCGCTTCCGCATGGATGCCATGGACGTGATCCGCGAGCTGCAGAAGGCCGGCCTCGACTCCATTCCGGGCGGAGGCGGTGAGATTCTCGTGCAGCGCGTGCGGGATCAGGTGGCACCCAAGAAAGCCGGCGCCGATCGCTGGCTCGAGATCATGGAACTGGCGCACGCCGCGGGTATGAAAACCTCGGTCACCATGATGTACGGCATTGGCGAGACGCTCGCCGAACGCATCGAACATCTCGAGCGCGTGCGTGCCGTGCAGGCGCGCACCGGAGGATTCACCGCGTTCATCTGCTGGCCACTGCAGCCGGAGAACACGCCCACCATGTCGCACATGCCGCGCACGGACTCGCAGGAGTACCTGCGCACCGTCGCCATTTCTCGCATCGTGCTCGACAACGTGCCCAACCTGCAGTCCTCGTGGGTAACCATGGGTATGAAGGTGGGGCAGATGGCGCTGCGGTTCGGGTGCAACGATTTCGGCTCGCTCATGATCGAAGAAAACGTCGTCTCGGCGGCCAACACCACGCACCGCACCACCACGACCGAGATCGAGCACCTCATCACGGATGCTGGCTTTACACCCGCGCGTCGTCGCCAGGATTACAGCATTCTGCCGGCCGAGCAGGATGCAGCAACCGTCGCCGCCTGACGCATGTCGGGGTCTCCCGCATGGCCCCGCACGGGCGTCGGATACGATTCGCATCGCTTCGCGGCCGGCGGCCCAATGCGGCTGGGTGGTATCGACGTGCCCGAAGAGCGGCACTGCGTCGGTCATAGTGATGGTGATGCCATTTGCCACGCGATCACGGATGCGCTGCTCGGTGCGGTCGGTCTTGGCGATATTGGCGCGCTCTTTCCCGATACCGATCCGGCCAACAAGGGCAAGGATTCGATCGTGATGCTCGAAGCCGCGGTGCAGGCAATCCACGCGGCTGGTTGGCGCGTGGGAAACGTGGACGTCACGGTGGTCGCGGAACGGCCCAAGATCGGCCCGCACCGGGACGCCATGCGTGCCCGACTGGCGGCGGCGCTCGCCGTGGGGGTGGCCGACGTGTTCGTGAAGGGCAAGACCAACGAGCGTCTGGGATGGATTGGCCGCGACGAGGGGCTCGCCGTGATGGCGGTCGCCAGCGTACTGCCACGCGATCCGTGATGCGGCGCAGGCCACGGCCTGTGCGCGTGTCATGACCGAGCTTTTGCAATGGCTGGGCACGCTGCCCGCGTGGCTTCTTTACTCGGCGATCACGGTGGCCGCCTTCGCTGAGAACATCTTCCCGCCACTTCCGGCTGACACCGTTGTCGCGCTTGGCGCTTTCGTTGCGGCACGCGGTGAGGGCAGCGCCTTGGGAGCGTGGGCGGCAACCATGGTCGGCAATCTTGGCGGCGCGTTCCTCATGTTCGTGCTCGGCCGGCGACTGGGCGCCGAATGGCTTGAACGCACGTTGCCTCGGCTGGCGGGCGCCGGTGCGGCGGACCGAGTGCGACGCGGGTATGATCGCTTTGGTATCTGGGCGCTGGCCGCGAGTCGATTCCTTCCGGGCGTGCGGGCGGTGGTACCGCCGCTGGCCGGTGCGCTCAAGGTGGGCCTGTGGCCCGCAGTGGCCGCCATGAGCGTCGCGTCCGGCATCTGGTACGGCATGGTCACGTGGCTGGCGTTCAGTCTGGGTGCGCAGGCGGACGTACTCCTCGAGCGCATTGGCAGCAGCCAGCGCGTTGCAGCCGGCGTCGTGCTCGGCCTCATGGCCATCGCCGTGGTGGTGTGGCAGGTACAGCGGCGACGCCGGTGACTCGGCTGGACGTGCGGGTGCTTGCGGCACGCCCCATCTCGGTGAGGATTGCGGCATGCGATCATTCATGCGGGGTGCGCTCGTGCTGCTGGTGCTCGCCGTGGTGGGCGCCTTCACTGTGGTGCCGCGTTGGGTGGATGCAGACCTCAACCGAGTGGATCAGCTGCCGGCTGCGACCATTTCCGACGAGGCCGCCGCGCTGCACGCCCGCTTGCGCATTGCCGATATGCACGATGACCTCCTGCTGTGGTCGTTGCGCGACCCGCTTCTGCGTCACACGCGAGGCCATACTGACGTGCCACGACTGCTCGCGGGTAACGTGGCGTTGCAGGTATTCTCGACTGTCTCCAAGACACCGCGCGGGCAGAACTACGAGGCCAACGACGGCACCACTGACAACATCACGCTGCTCGCGATCCTTCAGCATTGGCCAATCGCCACGTGGACGAGCCTGTACGCCCGGGCGGTTCGGAGCGCCCGAGCGCTCAATGCGGCCGCCGCGCGGAGTGACAGCGCGCTCCTGGTCGTGCGCACAAGCCGTGATCTGGCGGAGGGTCTCGCGGCGCGCGCACGAGGTGAACAGCGCGTCTTGGGCATGCTGTCGCTGGAAGGGATGCAGGTGCTGGAGGGTCGGCTCGACTACCTCGACAGTCTGCAGGCGATGGGATTCCGAATGGCGGGGCTCACGCACTTCTTTGACAACGAGGTGGGTGGGTCGGCGCACGGGGTGGAGAAGGGCGGTCTCACGGACTTTGGGCGCAGCGTGGTCTCGCGCGCGGAGCAGGTCGGGATGCTGGTTGACCTCGCGCACGCGTCACCCCGGCTCATCGACGACGTGCTCTCGATGGCCACGCGTCCCGTGGTCGTGTCGCACACCGGCGTGCAGGCGATCTGTCCCGGCGTGCGCAACCTCTCCGACAGCCAGCTGGAGCGCATTGCCGCCACCGGTGGTGTGGTTGGCATCGGCTATTGGGATGCAGCCGTGTGCGATGTGACCGTGGAGAGCATCGTGCGTTCGCTCGTGCACGCCGTACGTGTGGCTGGCGAGGATCACGTGGCACTCGGCTCCGACTGGGACGGAGCCGTCACCACCGGTTTCGACGCCAGCGAGTTGTCCCGCATCACCGCGGGACTGCTCGACGCTGGGCTTCCGCCCTCAGTGATCGAGAGGGTCATGGGTGAGAATCTGCTCACGCTGCTGTCCCGGTCGCTGCCACCCGCATGACCGACGCGGACGCCGAGCGGACCGCGCTGGACCGGGGGTTTCACGTGCGACGATTCGAGGACGTGCTCGTGCTGGAGCATGGCGCATCGCCGCGCACGCTTGAGGCCTACACACGCGATGTGGTGCGCTGCGCGGCGTTCGCGCGGCAGCAGGGCGTCACCTCGGCCCACGCGCTCACGCCCGGCCTGTTGCGCGAGTACGTGTACACGCTGCGCGACCTCGGGTTGTCCGGCGCCACCATTCGCCGCAATGTGTCGGCGCTGCGCACATGGTTTCGGGTGCTGCTCGCGGAAGGGCTCGTGCAGCACGATCCAACCGAGCGCCTCGAGACGCCGGCGCGGTGGCGCACGCTCCCCGAGGTGCTCACGGTGGACGAGGTGCTGCGGCTGCTGGTGGCGCCCGGCCTCGATGAGCCGCTGGCTTTTCGCGATCGCGCGATGCTGGAGCTCGCGTACGGCGCTGGCCTCCGCGTGTCGGAGTGGATCACGCTGGCCATCCGCGATGTGCTGCTGGAGGAATCACTCGTGCGTGTGATGGGCAAGGGCAGCAAGGAGCGGTTGGTGCCAATCGGGCGCTCGGCGATCGGCGCGCTCGCCGTGTACATGCGGGAACTGCGGCCGGTGCTGGAGCGTGGGGCAGGCGAGGGTATCCTGTTCCTGAATGCGCGCGGCGCACCGCTCACCCGAATGGGCGCCTGGAAGATCCTGCGCAAGTACGTGACCAAGGCCGGCATTGAACGGCACGTGTCGCCCCATACGCTCCGGCATTCGTTCGCCACGCATCTGCTGGAGGGCGGGGCTGACCTGCGCGCGGTGCAGGAAATGCTCGGGCACGCGGATATCGCCACCACGCAGCTCTACACGCACATCGACCGCGAGTATCTTCGGAGTGTGCATCGCTCCTTTCATCCGCGTCCCTGACGCGCTCGCGCTCCGCGTACGGCCGCCAATGATTCTCATCCTCGACAACTACGACTCGTTCACGTACAACCTCGTGCAGTATCTGGGCGAGTTGGGCGCGACGCTGGATGTGCGCCGGAACGACGCGCTGGCCGTCGAGGAAGTCGGCGCGTTGGCGCCCGAGGCCGTGGTGGTGTCGCCGGGCCCGTGCACTCCCGCCGAGGCCGGGATTTCAGTTCCGCTGATCGCGCGTTGGGGCGCGTCCATCCCGATACTTGGTGTCTGCCTGGGACACCAGGCCATCGGCGAGGCATACGGCGGCCGAGTGGTGCGGGCATCTCGCGTGATGCACGGCAAGGTGTCGCACGTGAGGCACGACGCCAGCGGCCTGTTTGAGGGCCTGCCGTCTCCGCTCTCCGTGATGCGTTACCACTCCTTGGTGGTCGAGCGCGCGTCGCTGCCGCCGGAGCTCGAGGTGTTGGCCGTGGCGACCGATGATCCCACCGAGATTCATGCCCTGCGCCATCGCGCGCACCCGGTATTCGGGGTTCAGTTTCATCCGGAATCCATCCTGACCCATGACGGCAAACGGATTCTGTCCAACTTCTTGGCGCTGGCCGGCGATTTCCGGCGGCGCGCGCAGGCCCCGCTGGAGCCGAGAACGGTCTGATCGTGCAGCACGGGGCTCTTTGCCTTCGGCTCCACAATCCGGTATCTTAATTGGCGTGAAACTTGCTGCAACAACGCCGGTGTGCCTGTCACGATGACCGTCCTCGCCGTGATCCCCGCGCGCCTGGGCGCTACGAGGCTTCCGCGCAAGCCACTGCGGTTGCTCGGCGGCGTTCCGCTCGTGGTTCGGGTGGCGCAGCGTGTCGCGGGTTTCAGCGTGGCGCAGGACGTGGTCGTGGCCACCGACAGTGAGGACGTGCTCTCGGCGTGCCGAGCGTATGGAGTCACGGCGGTGATTACGCGCGCCGATCATCCATCTGGCACCGATCGTGTGGCCGAGGTCGCCGCGCGCGCTGAGTACCGGCACCACGACATCGTGCTCAATGTGCAGGGTGACGAACCCTTTGTGGCCTTTGAGGCGCTGTCCGGCGCGGTCTCGCAGGTGGCGGGCGGGCGGTTTACGCTTGGCACGGCGGCAGCGCCGGCATTGGACGCGATTCTCGCGCAGCCAGACGTGGTCAAAGTCGTGATCGCCGACGACGGTCGCGCCCTCTATTTTTCGCGAGCGCCGATCCCGTTCCTTCGTGAGCCAGCTGATGCGCCGGTTCGAGCAGGGCTGGTGCGTCAACACGTTGGGGTGTACGCCTACACGCGCGACGCGCTCGCGAGCTGGGTGTCGCTGGTGCCGCATCCGCTCGAACTGGTGGAACGGCTCGAACAGTTGCGTCCGCTCGCTCACGGCCACGCCATGGGCGTCGCTCTCGTTGCCGCCAGCGATGCGGGCGATGATGACGGTGGTATTGATACCGAAGATGATCTGCGGCGCGCCGAGCTCCGGATGGCCGCTGCAGCAGCACACACTCCCCGACCAGCCGACCGCAACTCGTCGGCGATTCTCCCTTTGTCGAGTCCGTCCTGATGCCCGTCTCCAAGGCCCGTCCCACGAAATACATCTTCATCACCGGCGGCGTCGTGTCGTCGCTCGGCAAGGGCATCGCGGCGGCGTCGCTCGGTCGCCTGCTGATCGAGCGAGGCCAGCGGGTGACCATGATGAAGTTCGACCCGTATCTCAATGTCGATCCGGGGACGATGTCGCCCTTTCAGCATGGCGAGGTGTTCGTCACGGACGACGGCGCGGAGACCGATCTCGACCTCGGGCACTATGAGCGCTTCCTGGACCGGTCGTTGTCGCAGGCGAACAACATCACCACGGGTCGCATCTACCTGAACGTGATCACCAAGGAGCGCCGCGGTGAATACCTCGGCTCCACGGTCCAGGTGATTCCGCACATCACCGATGAGATCAAGTCGGCGATCAAGCGGATCGCGCCGGAAAACGACGTGGTCATCGCCGAGATCGGCGGCACCGTGGGCGATATCGAGTCGCTCCCGTTTCTCGAGGCCATTCGACAGTTCCGCCGCGAGGTGGGCAAAGAGCACGCGATATTCATGCACCTCACGCTGGTGCCCTACATCGCGGCGGCCGGTGAGGTGAAAACCAAGCCCACGCAGCACTCCGTGCGCGAGCTCATGGAAATCGGTATCCAGCCGGACTTTCTGATCTGTCGCGCCGAGCACCCGCTCACCGAAGACGTGAAGCGCAAGATCGCGCTGTTCTGCAACGTGGACTTCGGCAACGTGATCGAGAGCCCCGACGTGGGGTCCATTTACCAGATCCCGCTGGTGTTCGAGCAACAGGGATTTGCGGACCGCGTGATGGAGCGTCTGAACCTGAGCGGTCACGCGCCCGATCTCAGCGACTGGCGCGCCATGGTGCAACGCGTGACCAATCCGCGCGAACGCGTGCGGATCGCGGTGGTGGGCAAGTACACCGACTACGCGGACAGCTACAAGAGCGTGCAGGAAGCGCTCATTCACGGCGGGATCGCGAATGATGTCGGCGTGGACATCACGTGGGTGTCCAGCGACTCGTTCAAGTCGGCAGAAATCTCGCGCGAACTGCTTGCCGGCTTTGACGGACTGCTCGTGCCGGGGGGCTTCGGCGTGCGGGGCGTGGAAGGGATGGTGGAGGCGATTCGTGCAGCGCGCGAAATGGAACTCCCGTTTTTTGGCATCTGCCTTGGTATGCAGGTGGCCATCATCGAGTTTGCGCGCAACGTGGTGGGACTCAGCGACAGCCATTCGAGCGAGTTCGCGCCGGAATGCGGTGATGCCGTGATCGCCCTCCTTGATTCGCAGCGGGAGATCACCGACAAGGGTGGCACCATGCGCCTCGGCGCCTACCCGTGCCGCCTGCAGGAAGGTTCGCGTGCGGCCGCGGCGTATGGTACCGACGCGATCAGCGAGCGGCATCGGCATCGCTATGAGGTGGCCAATCGCTACCGCGACACGTTCGTGGCGCACGGACTGCGCCTCAGTGGCCTGTCGCCCGACAACTCGCTGGTGGAAATGATCGAGCTGCCGGATCACCCGTGGTTCGTGGGATGCCAGTTCCATCCAGAGCTGCAGTCCCGGCCGCTTCGACCACACCCACTGTTCAGCGGGTTCGTACACGCATGCGCCGAGCGCGCCAATCGTCCGGCCGCCAACGCGCAGGAGGCCAACGGAAATGGAGTGTCTGCGGGTGCGCACGACGCCCAGCCGCGGCCGTCGGCGGTGGCCGGAAGCTGACGTGACCGTCTCTCCTTTTCCTGCAGACGCGCTGTTCCTGATTGCCGGACCGTGCCAACTCGAAGACGACGCGCTGAACTTGCGCGTCGCGGAGTCGCTGGCCCGATTGGCAGAGCGCGTTCCTGGTGGCGTCATCTACAAGGCGTCGTTCGACAAGGCCAATCGGTCCAATCCAGGTGCGGCCCGTGGCGTTGGACTGGATGCCGGATTGGCCGCACTCGACCGGGTGCGCAGCGCTACGGGGCTGCGCATTCTCACCGACGTGCATGAACCCAGCCAGTGTGCAGCCGCCGCGGAAGTGGTGGATGTGCTGCAGATCCCGGCTTTCCTGTGCCGCCAGACCGACCTACTCGAAGCCGCTGGTGCCACCGGCAAGCCGGTGAACATCAAGAAGGGACAGTGGATGCACCCCGAGGGCATGCTCGGTGCCGTCCGAAAGGTTGAGGGGGCTCGCGCGTCCGGCGGCCGCTCCGGCCTCGCCGTGACCGAACGCGGCACGTTTTTCGGGTATGGCGACCTCGTGGTGGACATGCGGGCCTTCGCGCGCTTGCGGGAGAGCTGCAGCGTTCCGGTGATCATGGACGGGACGCACAGCGTGCAACGCCCGGGGCAGGGGGCCGATGGCGCGAGTGGCGGCGCGCGCGAATACGTGGCGACGCTTACACTGGCCGCCATCGCGGCTGGCGCGCAGGGACTGTTTCTCGAGACGCATCCGGACCCCGACCACGCCCCCAGCGACGGTCCGAATATGCTGCGCCTGGATGCACTCGACACGTTGATGGATCGCGCGGTGGACATTTGGGCTCGGGTTCGAGCGTGAGTGACGCATCGCGCGACCTGTTGCCTGCCGTCCGCCTCACGCATCCTGTGGTTGATCCAGCCCTCGCGAAGCGCATCCGGCTGGTGGGTCTCGACGTGGACGGCACTCTGACCGATGGTGGCGTGTATCTCGGAGCGGGAGCGGACGGTGACCGCTCCATTCCCTTCGAATTCAAGCGGTATGACATCCAGGACGGGTTGGGCGTGACCCTGCTCCGGCAGGCGGGCATCAAGGTCGCCATTGTCACGGGACGCGAGTCGTCGAGTGTGTCGCAGCGCGCGCGCGAGTTGCAGGTGGATGCGGTGGCACAGGATCGATCTGCCCGCAAACTCGCCTCGTGGCGCCGCGTGCTCGCCGAACTGGAGTGCACGGATGAAGAATCGGCGTTCATTGGCGATGACATTCCCGACCTGCCAATCCTGCGCCAGGTCGCACTGCCGGTGGCGGTGGGCAATGCGGTGCCCGAGGTGATGCGCCG